>NZ_JBHLSV010000034.1:0-35196 GCF_042434575.1 Brachybacterium hainanense | reverse complement strand
CACCGCCCCCGCCTCGGACACGGGCGGCGCGAGCGGCGAGCCAGCCCCGCCGGAGACCACGCCGCCGCCCACCCTCGCCGAGCAGACGCTCGCCGCGATGGGGACCCGCGAGCGCGCGGCCCAGCTCGTGCTCGCGGGAGTGCGCGCCGGCGATCCCTTCCCGACGGACGATGTCGCCGGTCTGGGGCTCGGCGGCTTCTTCCTGCTGGGCCGCTGGGAGCAGGTGCCCGATGTCGTCGCCGCCGTCTCCGCGGCCCGCGACGCGAGCGGCGGCGCACCGGCACCGCTGCTGGCCGTGGACCAGGAGGGCGGGCAGATCCGCATGCTGCGCGGGGACGCGGCCCGCCGCACCGAGAGCGCCGCCGAGCTCGGCGAGCAGGGCCCCGACGCGGTCGCCGAGGCCTATCGCAGCATCGCGGAGGACCTCTCGGCGCTGGGACTGCACGTGGACCTCGCGCCCGTCGCGGATGTCGTCGACCCGGGTCTGGGGCGCGACAACGCGCCGGTCGGGAAGCTGGAGCGCGGCTTCGGGACAGATCCGGAGGAGGTCTCCGCGGCGGTCGCGGCCGCCGTGGGGGCGCTGCACGAGGTCGGTGTGGCCGCGACGCTCAAGCACTTCCCCGGACTGGGGCGCATCCGGGGGAACACCGATTTCTCCACCGAGGACGTCACCGACGACGTGACCGCTCCCGGGGACGCCTTCCTCGCCCCGTTCTCCGCGGGGATCGCGGCAGGCGCGGAGCTCGTGATGACCTCGAGCGCCGTGTACACGCAGATCGACGCGGACGCCCCTGCCATGTTCTCCCCCGCCGTGGTGCAGGACCTGCTGCGCGGGGAGCTCGGCTTCGAGGGGATCGTCATGACCGACGACATCGGCTCCGCGAAGGCGGTCGCAGACGTCCCCGTCCCGGAGCGGGCGACCCGCGCCCTCGAGGCCGGCGGCGACCTGGTGATCACCGCCGACCCCGCCATCGCCGGGGAGCTGGTCGAGGCGATCGAGGCCTGGGCCGGCGGGTCCTCCGAGGCCGATGAGGCCCTCGCCCGCTCCGCTCTTCGAATGCTCGCCCTCAAGGAGCGCTTCGGTCTGCTGGGCTGAGGGCTCAGCCCGCCGAGAGCGTGATGAGGTGGTTCAGCGGCCCGTGACCCGTGCCCGGGGTGCGGGAGAGCTCCCAGGTCCGGGCATCGGCCATCGCGGAGGCGAGGAAGTCACGGGCGGAGGCGAGGATCGTGACGTCGTCGTCATGGTCGCCGTCCTCCCCGACCTCGGTGCGCTCCCCCGCCCGGCCGAACTCGGCCAGGCGCGCGTACTGCCCGGCGATCGCGGCGCTCAGGGTGGCCCCGGCGCCGCGCGTGTGCGCCCCAGAGACGCGGGGGCTGCGCAGCACGTCCGTGCCGCCCGGGTGGACGAGCACATCGGCCGCATCGGCGCTCTCGAGCCGCGCACCCGTGAGCAGCACGGCGCGGGGCCCGAGCTCCGCGAGGGCGAGGGCCTGCTCACGCAGCGCCTCGAGATCCGCGGCCGGGCCGCGATCCAGCAGCTGCGCCGCCTCGAGAGGGTTCGCGACCAGGACATCGGCCAGCGGCAGCAGCTCGCGGGCGATGACCTCCGCGGCCTCCGCCGTCGCGAGCGCGGTGCCGTCGACATCGGTCATCACCGCGTCCAGCACGATCGTGCCGAGCTCCGCCCGATGCTCCCGCAGGCGACGGGCGACCTCGCGGGCCGCTGCGGCGGAGCCGAGCGCGCCGATCTTCGTCGCGTCGGGCCGCACATCGGCCAGGACCGCGTCCAGCTGGGAGGTGACCACCTCCCCGGGCAGTCGGTGCAGGGAGGCCGTGCCCTGCGTGGAACCGGACATCACCATGGTCGCGATGCCGGCGCCGTAGACGCCGAGAGCGGTGAGGGTCTTGAGGTCGGCGGCGAGGCCGGAGGCCCCGATCGGGTCGGTGGCGTCGAGGCAGAGCACGAGAGGCGGGCGCATGATCGGACCCTAGCAACCGCGGCTGATGCGCTCGTGCGAGAATCGGTCCGGACCACCGACGGACGCCACGAGCAGGAGAGCCGATGACGCAGCTTCCCGGAGGCAGCCAGCCCGGGGGCGGACTGCCGGACTTCAGCGCGGCCGGACGCCCCGGCGGCGTCGCCGGCCTGCCCGACTACGGCTCCGCGTCCGAGGCCTCGGGGCCTTTCGCACAGCCGGGCCCGAAGGCGCGCTCCCGCGCCCTCGTCGTCGTGCTGTCCGTGCTGGGCTCGGGGTTCGCGCTGCTCGCGATCCTCGCGCTGGTGCTCTCGCAGACGGTCTTCAAACAGCCCGACGACGTCCCCACGGCCGCTCCGCCGACGGGCGCCACGCGGTCGGGGGAGGGCGAGGGCGAGTACGTGCCCGACCAGAACGACCCGGACATCGCCCCGCCCCCGCCGATCTTCACGCAGAAGCCGACGACGGACTGCACGATCGGCGACTACGCCTCCGGCCCGTCCTCGCCCAGCGGCACCCTGCGCGGCGGGGATCTCGAGTACACGATCCCGAAGACCTGGGACTACCCGTGGGGCGGGGCGAGCCTGCCCTATATGACGGAGACCAACGGCCAGGCCCGCAACGTCGAGGGCTCCTGGTACTCCGTCGTCTACCTGGGCAAGGTGGTGTTCCCCGAGTCCGAGGGCGGCTACCCGGGCCTCGAGCAGTCCGCGGTCACGCTGTTCCAGTGCTATGCGACCACCTCCGGGGTGCTCGACTACTTCGGCGAGAACCCGGTGGTCACCGACTACCGCACCGAGTCGACCATCGTCGACGGCTACCCGGCGTGGATCGTCCAGGCGACCTATCATTTCGAGGACCCCGACATGCTCGAGACGACCAACTCCTCGGTCGTGACCTCGATCGTGGTCGAGGCGCCGGACGGCCCCAGCGGGCTGGTCTCCGATGTCGCGGCCGACCAGCCGGAGCATGTCGCCGAGCTCGAGGAGATCATCGCGAGCCTCAAGGTCGTCCGCTAGCGGTCCCCGCCTCCGGCCCGCCCCGCCCGTCCCCGGATCCCTCCCCCGCCCCGACCCCGTCAAGGAGCCCCGATGTACACCGCACCGCAGCCTCCCCCCGGCTCCGGCCGCGGCCGCGCTCTCCTCTACGGCGGCATCACCTTCGCCCTCGTCTTCCTGCTGATCATCGGCGCGGTGGTCGGCTATCTGGTGGTGCGCAGCGTGACCGCGGGCGACCCGGGCGGCACGGCGGGGACGGCGACCTCGAGCTCCGCGGTCGGCACGGCGAGCGCGTCGACCACGCCCGTGCCGACCGAGGAGGAGCAGTACTGCTGGCCGAGCGGCAAGCAGCGCACCACGAGGAACCCGCCCGGCAAGCTCGCCGGCGGCGGTCTGCAGTTCGATCCCCCGGAGATCTTCTCCGAGCGGACCAACGCGAACAGCGGGCTGTACTTCACGGATGACGAGGCGGTCGCGATGGGGGCCGTGATCCCGGGGACCTGGTGGTCCTCGGTGACGGTCGGCGCCGTCCACTGGCAGGACGGCTACGAGTACCCCGGCACGGAGAAGGCCGCCGACCGCATCACCGACTGCCTGCTGACCGCCCCGGTGTGGGGCGACATGGGCAGCAAGACCGAGGCCAACCGGAAGAGCGAGGCCGTCGAGATCGACGGGGTCGAGGGCCACAAGGTCTCGCTGGACTACGAGTTCGGCAAGAGCGACCTCGCCTATCCCGACGGCACGAAGATCACCGCCTCGCACCTCATCGTCATCGTCGTCGAGACCGAGAACGGCCCGAGCTTCTTCGCCGCCGAATACCCCGTCGGCAACGCCGAGCACGAGGCCGCGGTGACGGAGGCTCTGACATCCCTCGAGGTCACCGGCGGCTGACCTCTCCGGCCGTGGATGCCGGCTGCGGTCTCACACGACGGCGGAGGCGAGACGGCAGGTGTTGTCGAGCATCCGCGTGAGGGTCGGGCGGGCCCGCCATTCGTCGAGGGTGAGCTCGCGGCTGCGGGAGCGGTACACGTCCTCGACCACGTGCATCTTCTCCATGAAGTCGGTGCCGCCGATCATCATCGAGGACTCCATGTCCAGCAGGAACGAGCGGATGTCCATGTTGGAGGAGCCGATCACGGTCACCGAGTCGTCGATCGTCACGTGCTTGGCGTGCAGGATCGCGGGCGCCGCGTAGAGCTGGATCCGCACCCCTGCCTCGAGCAGCTCCGTGTAGTAGGAGCGCTGGGCGTGGAAGACCAGGAACTGGTCGCCGATCTCGGAGACGAAGAGCTCGACGTCCACCCCGCGCCGGGCCGCGGTCACGAGGGCGGAGAACATGGACTCGTCGGGCACGAAGTACGGGGAGACGGCGACGATCCGCTGCTGCGCGTTGTAGAACAGCTGGTTGAACAGCAGCAGGTTGTTCTCGAAGACGAAGCCGGGGCCGCTGGGGACCAGCTGGCATTCGTAGGTGCCCGGCCGCGAGGCGGTGCCGTGGACGACGGTCTCCATCGGCAGGGTCTGCCCGGACTCGAAGTACCAGTCGGTTGCGAACAGCAGGTTCATCTCGGAGACGATCGGCCCGCGGAACCGCACCATCGTCTCCTGCCAGCGCAGGCCGCGCCGGATGTTGGAGGCCTTGTCGTAGTGCGGGGCGATCACGTTCTGGCTGCCCATCCAGCCGATCTCGCCGTCCACGATCAGGAGCTTGCGATGGTTGCGCAGGTCCGGACGCTGGAAAGCGCCGTCGCTGAAGGGCTTGACCGGCATCATCGGGTGATGCTCGATGCCGTGGGCGTCCAGATGCTGACGCATCGCCCGGTAGACGGGCCAGTGGGTGATGGATCCCAGATGGTCGTAGAGCACGCGCACGTGGACGCCGCGGTCGGCGACCTCCGCGAGGGCGTCGAAGAAGTTCTGCGTCACCTCGTCCAGGCCCATCGTGTAGAAGAGCACGTGGACGTCCGAGGAGGCGGTGCGGATGTCCGCGGCCATCCGGTCCAGCGAGGTCTGGTAGTCGATCTCGAGGTCCGCGTCGTTGTGGCCGGTGAGCGGGAAGGCGCCGAGCGCCCGGTTCAGGCGGACCGCGGACTGCAGCCAGCTGGGCACGTCCGGGTCGAGCTCGCTGTCGGGGATCTCGCGGGCCCGCAGATGCATGAGCCGGTTGACGACCTTCTGCTTCTCGCGACGCTTGCGGGGCAGCTGCGCCTTGCCGAGCATGAGATACAGCGGGAATCCGACGATCGGCAACAGCATGATGGCGAAGAGCCAGGCGAGCGCGGCCCCGGGGCGACGGTGGCGGGGTACGACGATCACGCCGGCGATCCGCAGGCAGGTGTCGAGGACCCAGTACAGGACGGTCCCGACCACGACGTAGTTCTCGCCGATCCATGCGATCAGCTCTCGCACCGGGGGCTCCTCGGGCTCGACGGACAGGGCTCGCGGAATGCGCGGACGGCGGGCCCCGAAGGGCCCGCCGTCACAGCATAGGGGAGGTCGGCGCAGGGCGCCCGCGTGGTCAGTCGCTGCCGCGGAGGATCGCGATCAGCCGCAGGATCTCCAGGTACATCCACACGAGCGTGGCCGCGATGCCGAAGGCGCAGCGCCAGGCGTACCGGCGCTGGACGTTGCCGACGGCGCGCTGGACGTCCTCGAAGTCCATCACCAGGGAGTAGGAGGCCATGCACACGGCGATCGCGCCGATGACCATGCCCACCAGCCCCGAGCGGAGCGAGTACCCGGCGAAGATCATGAAGCCGATGTTGACGACGCCGAAGATCATGTACGCGACCATGGCGATCATGAAGATCTTGGTCAGACGCGGGGAGGTGCGCAGCACGCCGAGGCGGAAGAACACCAGGACGGTGCCGGCTACCGCGAGGGTCGCGAGCACGGCCTGCAGGGCGATGCCCGGGTACTGGAACTCGAGCATGCTGCTGAGGCCGCCCAGGAGCATGCCTTCGAACACGGCGTAGAGCAGCACGAGCACGGGGCTGGGCTGCTTCTTGAACGCGTTGACGAGGCCCAGGACCAGCCCGCCGATGAGGCCGATGGCGAGTGCGATCCCGCTGATGCCCAGGCCGATCTGGGCGCCTGCCTCGGTGCCGGTGATGATCCCGAGCGCGGGCGGGAGGAGGGTGAAGAAGGCGCCGACGACCATGACCACGCCGAGGGTGGCGGTGATCGCGTTCAGCGCGTCCTTCATGGTCATGCGACCGGTGTCGTGGCCGGTCGCGGCGGGGCGCGCGTAGATCGACTCGAGGTCGTCCTGCGGGGCCTGCGTCCCCGGCGCCTGGTAGGGCTGCCAGGTCTGCGGACCGGCCTGGCCGTAGGCGGCCTGCTGGGCGAAGGGGCTCTGCTGGAGCTCCTTGTCGCGGCCGAAGATGACATTGTGGCGGGCCATTGCTCTCCTTGAGGGCGTGAGGTCCGGGCGCTGCATGATGTCACGGGCGCCCGATGCGCCACATCGTACAGAACCCGCCCGTGCCCGGCCTGGGTCCGCGCCCCAGGTTCGCTGCGAGCCGATCGGACGGCACGGCCCGGCGCCGCCCCACAGACGACCGCATCGACGGTCCCCCGGCGCCGCCCGCTCACGGTTCTCCGGCGCCGCCGCCCTCACCCGTTCCCGATTCCGTCGAGGAATCCACGTCGCACTCAGGCCCGCCGAAGAACCGACGCCGCTCTGACGATCCAGAACGACGTGAACACGTCGTCCGTCTGCCGTCGCCCCGGCACCCGGCGCTCGGCGATGTCGAACGGCGCCGCTGTGCCCGCGGCGGCCGGCGGGGCCGTGGCGTCGGCCGGGGTTCCGGCATCCTCGGCTCATCCCCGGAGGGCCGGTGAGCAGCATCCCCGGAGAAACGGCGGGGATCGACGACGCGCGGAGAGGAGCCAGGGCGGGCGGCGGAGAGCGAAGGGTGACGAGGAGGGCACCCTGTTCCGGAGGCGTGTACATGATGTACATATCCTTCAGGACATGGTTCCCCGCACGTCCCGCGGTGGGGACGGCTGTCCGCCGCGCATGCGGTGACGCGGCGGGCGTCCCGAGCGAGCAGGTCGGCGCCGGTGAACAGCATCGGGTCGGTCGTTCAGACCGAGCCCACCACCTCGCGGAAGCGGCGCAGGCGGGGATCCTCGGACTCGAAGAACTCCTCGGGCGGACCGTCCTGCAGGACCTTCCCGTCCTCCAGGAACACGACCTGATCGGCGACCCTGCGCGCGAAGGCGAGGGAATGCGTGACCACGACGAGCGTCCGGTGCTCGGCCGCGAGATCCGCGAGCACGGAGACGACCTCCGCCGCGAGCTCCGGGTCCAACGCGGAGGTCGGCTCGTCGAAGAGCAGGAAGTCGGGGTCCATCGCCAGCGCCCGCGCGATCGCGACACGCTGCTGCTGCCCTCCCGAGAGCCGGTCCGGGTAGGCATCGGCCTTCTCGGCCAGCCCCACCTTCGCGAGGACATCGCGACCCAGCGCTTCCGCATCGGCCCGGCTCATGCCGCGGGACTCGACGGGGGCCAGGGTCACGTTCCCCAGCGCCGTCAGGTGAGGGAACAGGTTGAACTGCTGGAACACCATCGTCGAGCGGGAGCGGATCTCCCGGACGGTGCGGCGCGGCAGGATCCCGCCGACCTCGACGGGCCCATCCCCCAGATCGATCTGCCCGGCGTCCGGCGACTCGAGCAGGTTCAGGCAGCGCAGCAGCGTCGACTTCCCGGACCCCGAGGGGCCCAGCAGCACGGTCGTGCGACCACGGGGGACCTCGAGGTCGACGTCGTCGAGGGCGACCAGCGATCCGAAGGTCTTGCGCAGGCCGATCAGGCGAAGCGGCGCGCCGAGCGGCCTCGCGCCGGCGGGGTCGCGGTCAGCTGGGGCGGACATGGGCAGACACCTTCTTCTCGAGGACGCCCTGCAGGATGCTGAGCAGGGACACGATGACCAGATAGATCAGCGCGACCAGGACATACATGATCAGCGGCTCGAAGTTCGCCGCAGCGATCTGACGGCCCACCTGGAACACGTCGGTGATGGTGATCGCGAAGACGAGGCTGGTGCCCTTGACGAGGTCGATGAAATCGTTGGCCAGCGGCGGCAGCGCGATCCGGAACGCCTGCGGCGCCACGACCCGGCGGAACGTCGTGGCGCGGGACAGGTTCAGGGTCTGGGCGGCCTCGAACTGGCCGCGCGGGATCGACAGCAGGGAGGCGCGCACCGCCTCCGAGGCGTAGGCGCCCGTGTTCAGCGCGAGCGTGACGATCGCCGCCGTGAAGGCGGGCAGCACGATCCCGACGTTCGGCAGGCCGAAGAAGACGATGAACAGCTGCACCACCAGCGGGGTCCCGCGGAAGACCCACACGTACAGCCAGGCGATCGCCTTCAGCGGCGCCGGGGCGTACAGGCGCAGCAGCGCCGTCGCCACGGCGATCACGAGCGCGATCGCGAAGGAGATCAGCGAGAGGGGGACGGTGGTCTGGATCGTCGCGGCGAGCAGGCGCGGCAGCGAGGAGATCCACAGCTCCAGGAAGTGCGGCACCGGTCCCTCACTCCACCGGGGACAGGTCCTGGCCCACCCATTCCTGATAGATCGCGGTGAGGGAGCCGTCCTGCTTCATGCCGGTGAGGATCTCGTCGACCGCGGCCAGCAGCGCCTCCTGGCCCTTCGGCATGATCACCCCGATCTCCTCGTCCAGCGGCAGCTCCTCCTCGAGGAGCCGGAAGGGTGCTCCCGGGTTCTCCTCGAGATAGGTCTGGAAGGAGACGAGGTCGTTGGCCGTCGCATCGGCCCGGCCCTGCACGACCAGCTCGATCGACTCGGCGAAGCCCTGCACGGGGATGATCTCCGCGCCCAGCCCCTCCATGGTCGCCGCCCAGTTCGAGGTCGCGGTCTGCGCGGCGCGCGCTCCCTTCAGGTCCGCCATGGCCTGGATCTCGGAGTCCTCGGGCACGGCCACGCGGCCGATGGCGCGCGCGTACGGCTGGCTGAACAGGTACTTCTCCTGGCGCTCCGGGGTGATGCCGACGTTGTTGATGACCAGGTCGTACTTGTCGACATCCAGGCCCGCGAGCAGCGAGTCCCATTCGGTCTCGATGTACTCGGCCTCGGCGCCGAGGCCCCCCGCGATCGCGTCGGCGATGTCCTTCTCGAAGCCGACGAGCGCGCCGGAGTCGTCGTGGAACGCGTAGGGGCGGTAGGTGCCCTCGACGCCGATCCGGACCGTCCCGCTCGACCGGATGCTGGCGAGGGCGTCCGCGGCGGGGCTGCCGCCGCCGTCGCTGACGACGGTGCCGTCCTCGCCGCGGGTCTGGGGCTCCCCGCATGCGGCGAGCAGGGCCGCCAGTCCCCCGCCGCCGGCGAGGGCGAGGGCGGTGCGGCGGGTCGTGGTGCGCGGCAGGGCCGGCCGGTCGGTCGTGCTCATGGGGAGTCCTCGGGGTCGACGGGTGGGTGCTGCAGGTCAGGAGGCGGCGAGACCGGCGGCAAGGGCCTGGTCGAGGTCCTCGACGAGGTCGGCGACGTCCTCGATGCCGACCGACAGGCGCAGCAGCTCCGGGCTGATGCCCGCCTCCGCCTGCGCCTCGGGGGTCATCGCCTCATGGGTCATGGTCGCGGGGTGGCAGATGAGGGACTCGACCCCGCCCAGGCTCACCGCGTACGCCGGGTACCTCAGGGCACGCAGGAAGGCGACCCGGTCGACCTCGGGGGCGAGCTCGAAGGCGAGCACCGCGCCGGGGCCGGAGGCCTGCGAGGCGTGGATGCGCGCCTCCTCCTCGCTGTGGGAGCCGGGGAAGAACACGGTGCCGATCGCCGGATGCGCCCCGAGGTGCTCGCGGATCGCGATCGCATTGGCCTGCTGGCGCTCGAGGCGCAGCGGCAGCGTCTTGATCGTCTGGATGAGGCGGTAGGAGTCGAAGGGCGGCAGCACGCCGCCGAGCGCCTTCTGCGCGAGGGCGAAGCGCTCGGCGAGATCCGCGTCGTTCGTGGTGATCGTGCCGGCGAGGATGTCGGAGTGACCCGAGAGGAACTTGGTCGCGGACTGGACGACGACGTCGGCGCCCAGGGCGAGGGGCCGCTGCAGCACTCCGGACATGAACGTGTTGTCGACGACCACGAGGGCGCCGCCGCGATGGGCGAGATCGACGATCCGGCGCAGGTCGGTGATGCGCAGGGTCGGGTTCGCGGGTGTCTCGACGAAGACGATGCGGGTGCGCTCGGTGACGTCGGCCTCGGTGAGGGTGCCGAGGTCCTCGACGAAGCGGGCGCGCAGGCCGCGGGCCTCGAAGTACTTGTCGACCAGGCGGTACGTGCCGCCGTACACGCTCGCGGAGAGGATCACCTCGTCCCCGGTCTCGAGGATCGAGAAGGCGGCCGCGGTCGCGGCCATGCCGCTGGCGAAGGCGAAGCCGTGCTCGGCGCCGTCGAGCACGGCCAGGACCTGCTCGAGCTCGGCGCGCGTCGGGTTGGAGCCGCGCTGATAGGCGAAGGGACCGTCCGCCGTGGCGGGGTCCAGCTCGAAGGTCGAGGCGAGGTGGAGGGGCGGCACGACCGCTCCGTGCTGATGGTCTCGCAGGGTCTGCACGGCTGCGGTCTGGATGTGCACGGGGAAGCCTCCGGTTCGTCAGGGTCACGGGTCCGATCCCGCCGCCCGCGACCGGACGCCGCGGCGTCGACGCGGCACAGCGGCTCGCCGTTCGAGCTTATGCCCCCTCAAGGCTCCCGCAAGGCCGTGTGTGACGGACTGTGACCCGGAGGCTCAGGGCGCGGGCCGCGGCCCGAAGATCGCCGAGCCGACGCGGACGATGCTCGCCCCCTCCTCGACGGCGATCTCGAGGTCGCCGCTCATGCCCATCGACAGGTGCACCAGCTGCGGATCCGCGAGCTCGTCGCGCAGACGCCGCAGAGCCCCGAGCGAGGCGCGGACCGCGCCGTCCTCGCTCGTGTTCGCACCGATCGTCATGAGGCCCGCCGGGCGCAGGACGCCGCCCTCGCGCAGCCGGGCGACCGCCCCGGCGATCGCCTCCGGCTCGGGGGCGTAGCCGCCCTTGGACTCCTCGCCGGACGTGTTGACCTGGACGAGGACGTCCCGCACGAGGCCCGCTGTCCGTGCCCGCCGCTCGAGCGCCTCGATGATGTCGGGGCGGTCGACGCTGTGGATCATCTGCGCGAAGGCGATGACGTCGCGGGCCTTGTTCGTCTGCAGGCGGCCGATGAAGTGACGCTCCACGCCCCGCGCCTCGAGCCGGGCCAGCAGCACGGAGTCGTACTTCGCGATCTCCTGCGCACGGTTCTCTCCCACGATCACGGTGCGCCCCGCCTCGAGCGCGGCGTCGACCGCCCGCGCGATCTCCTCGCCGCTGCGGGTCTTCGTCGCCAGCAGCAGGCGGATCTCCTGCGGGTCCCGGCCCGCGCGGGCGGCGGCGGCATCGATCCGGGACAGGACGGAACGGAGGCGGTCGGACAGGTCGGCGGAGGTCATGCCCCCATTGTCCCCCAGCGCCCCCGGTCGTCGCCTCCCCCGGGCCGCGTCGCCGCCCGCCCGTACCCCCAGCGGGACTCGAACCCGCACTGTGCCGCTTTTAAGGCGGCCGCCTCTGCCGATTGGGCTATGGGGGCGCACGGATCCCCGCGCCGCCACAGCCTATGCTGGATCGCACCATGCCAGCCACGCCGCGATCCCTCGCCGACGCGCTGCGCTCCTTCCGCGACGAGCAGCTCCAGCGCCTCCTCGCCGCACGCGGCGACCTGCTGGTCCCCCTCCCGCAGGGGCTGGGTCCGCTCGCGGCCCGCGCCGCCTCCGGCCCCAGCAGCCAGCGCGCCCTCCACCGTCTGGACCGCCCGGCGCTGCAGCTGGTCGAGGCGCTCGCCGTGCTCCCGGACCAGGCGCCCCGGAGCGCGCTCGCCCGCGCCGTCGGAGCGACACCCGGCGAGATCGAGGAGACGCTCTCCCACCTGCAGGACCTCGCCCTCGTCTGGGGCGGCCAGGAGCTCCGCCTCGTGCGCAGCCTGCGCGACGGGCTCCGGCATCCGGCCGGGCTGGGTCCCGTGCTCGCCGAGGATCCGAGCCCGCAGGAGGCGGAGACGCGCGTGGCGGCGGCGCGCGGGGCCGATGACGAGGTCGCGGGCGTGCTCGACGCGCTCTCCTTCGGGCCGGCCCGGCTCGAGGTCGGCGACAGCGCCCTGGGCCCGCTCCTGCGCGAACGGGGCATCGCGGTGCCCGCGGCCGAGGGGGTTCTGCGGATCCCGCGCAGCGTGCACCTCGCGCTGCGCGGAGGCCGGGTCCACGAGCGCTTCGCCGCGCACCCGCCGACGATCGCCGGGGTCGCCCGGCCCGAGCGCTTCGCGGGGACGCGCAGCGCCCAGGCGGCGGAGGCCGCCCTCGAGACGCTGCGGATCACCGGGATCATCGGCGACCTGGACCGGGACCCGCCCGGGGTGCTGACCCGCGGCGGCCTCCCGCAGCGGGAGCTGCGCCGGCTCGCGGAGGCGGCCGATGCGCCGCTGCCCGAGGTCGTCACGGTGCTGCAGACCTGCTGGACCGCCGGGCTCGTGGGCCATGACGGCCTCACCTGGCAGCCCACCCGCGACTGGGACGAGTTCCGGGAGCGATCGGAGGAGCAGCGCTGGGCGGAGCTCGCCCTCGCCTGGCTGCGCAGCGAGGATCTCCCCTCCCTCGTCGGGACTCCCGATCCCCGCGGCGGCCCCGCGCATGCCGCCCTGTCCGCAGCGACCCGTCGGCCAGGGGTGCGGGCCCGCCGCGAGACCCTGCTCGCCCTGCACGCGCAGCTGCACGAGGACTCCCCCGACACGGCCGCGGACGGCCCGGCCCTGCGCGAGGCCCTCTCCTGGCATCACCCGCTCGTGCCCGCGCCCGTCCTCGCTCAGGAGGCGGATGCCTTCGAGCGGGAGGCCGCGACGCTGGGCCTGGTGCTCGCGGGCGTGCCGACCCGGCTCGGGCTCGCGCTCGACCGCGCCCGGCGCCGGACCGACGCGGCGGAGGTCGATGCGCTCCTGGTCGAAGCGCTCGCGGCCGTCCTGCCGCCCCCGGTGGACGAGGTGCTGCTGGACGCGGACCTCACCGTCGTCGTCCCGGGCCGTCCCTCCCGCCGTCTTTCCGCGCTGTCCGCCTGGACGGAGCCGGTCTCGCGGGGCGGCGCCCTGACGCTGCGCTTCACCCCGGCCTCGGTGCGCCGCGCCCTCGACGCGGGCGAAGACCCCGCGGCGCTGAGGGCCCTGCTCGAGAGCGCCTCCCGCACCCCGGTTCCGCAGGTCCTCGCGGTGCTCCTGGCCGACGAGCAGCGCCGCCACGGACGGATCGCGGTGATGCCCGCCGTCACCGCGCTGAGCGCCGAGGAGGAGGTGCTCACGATCGTCCTCTCCCATCCCGAGGCGGCGCTCCTCGACCTGCGCCGGCTCGCGCCCGGGGTCGCGGTGACCATGGCGGGTCCGGCCGTGGTGATGCGCGCGATCGAGCGGACGGGGCTGTCCGGGGTGGCGGTCGGCCGCGACGGGACGCTCACGCGCCCGACCGCGCTCCATCGGCTCCCGGGCTCGCGCGAGGATGTCGATCCGGGGCACGGTCCTGAGCTCCCGCTCACCCCGGAGGAGGCGGTCCTGCGGATCCGTGCGGCCGATGCGGGCGAGGCCGAGCTGCCCGTCGCGGACCGGCTGCGCGATGCGATCGCGCGGGAGACGGAGCTGCGGATCGGGGTCGTCGACGGACGCGGCGGCATCGCCGTGCGCCGGGTGCTGCCGCTGTCCCTCGAGGGAGGGCGGCTGCGTGCACGGGATGCCGGAACGGGTGAGGAGTTCACCGTCCTCGTGCACCGCGTCACCCTCGGCTGACCGGCGATGAGCCAGAACCCGTCACGCCCACCGCGCCTGACCGGCGATGAGCCAGAACCACGCACACCCGCCGCGCCTGACCGGCGATAGAGCAGAACCGCCCCGCCTGTGCCTCAATGACGGTCAGCGACTCCACCGCCATGGGCTCATGCCTCAGGCCCGGTCAGCGGTTGGGGTCAGCTCCCGCGTGCAACGCGACGGCGATCCGCGGATCGCGTGCGGCGAGAGCCTGCCACCTCGGACCGCGGGAGCGAGGCGAGGGATCCGCCGGAACGACGCGGACCTGCTGCGCCCGAGCTCGCGCTCGCTTCGCCCTCGTCCGAGCGTCCGTCTCGGGTCCTGGAATGGGGACTCCTCCCCATTCCGGACGGGACCGATCCCGTGGTTACACTTCTCCCTGGCGCCGATCGGACTCACTGCGGCGACTCACCGAGCCCGTGCGGCACGCACGCCGCCCTCACCCGAAGGAATCTCCCCATGACCAACTTCTCCCCCTCCTCCGACATCGAGAGCATCAAGAAGAAGTCGCTGATCGCGATGATCGTCGGTTTCGTCTGCGGCGGCGTCATCCCCGGCGTGCTGGGCCTGCTCGGCTACCTCAAGGCCGACACGGAGCCCCAGACCGCGCAGAAGTTCACCAAGTGGGCCTGGATCGTCTTCGCGATCATCTGGGGTCTGAACATCATCCTCTGGATCGCCGTCATCGCGCTCGGCGGGCTCAGCGCCTCGATGAGCACCTACTGACCGCTCGCCCAGCAGGGCATGACGACGGCCCCGGACCGAGAGGTCCGGGGCCGTCGTCATGCCGCCCCGCGACGCCCCGCGGACAGCCGCCGAGCTCCGCCCCGGTTCCGCATCGGAAACGGAAGCAGAGCTCGGCGGATGGCCTGCGACCGGAGCTGTGGTCGATCAGTCCTGCTTCGACTCGCGGCGGTCCTCGGACCACTCGACGTGGAAGGTGCCCTCGACGTCGACGCGCTGGTAGGTGTGCGCGCCGAAGAAGTCGCGCTGGGCCTGGACCAGGGCGGCCGGCAGGCGGTCCGCGCGGACCGCGTCGTAGTAGGACAGGGTCGAGGAGAACACCGGGACCGGGATGCCGTTGGCGGCGGCGAAGGCCACCACGCGGCGCCAGGCCGGGATGCACTTGGTGATCTCGGCGGTGAAGTACTCGTCGGCCAACAGCAGCGGCAGGGCCGCGTTGCGCTCGTACGCCTCGGTGATGCGGTTGAGGAACTTCGCGCGGATGATGCAGCCGCCGCGCCAGATACGGGCCATGGCGCCGAGGTCGATGTCCCACCCGTACTGCTTCGCCCCGGCCGCGATCTCGTCGAAGCCCTGCGAGTAGGAGACCAGCTTCGCCGCGTACAGCGCCTTCTGCAGGTCGTCGATGAAGGACGCCTCGTCGAGGACCTTGAGGTCCTGGGTCTCGGCGGGGAGGACGCCGCGAGCAGCCTCGCGCTGGGGCACGGAGCCGGAGGTCGAGCGGGCGAAGGTGGCCTCGGCGATGCCGGTGACCGGGACGCCCAGGTCCAGCGCCGTCTGCACGGTCCAGGCGCCGGTGCCCTTCTGCGCGGCCCGGTCCAGGATCACGTCGACGAAGGGCTTGCCGGAGGTGGCGTCGGTGTGGTGGAGGACCTCGGCGGTGATCTCGATGAGGAAGGACTCGAGGTCGCCCTTGTTCCACTCGGCGAAGACGTCGCCGATCTCGCCGGCGGGCTTGCCGAGCGCCTTGGTCATGAGGTCGTAGGCCTCGGAGATGACCTGCATGTCGGCGTACTCGATGCCGTTGTGGACCATCTTCACGAAGTGGCCGGCGCCGTCCGCGCCGACATGGGTGCAGCAGGGGACGCCGTCCACGTGCGCGGAGATCTTCTCGAACATCGGACCCAGGCGGTCGTAGGACTCGACGGTGCCGCCGGGCATGATCGAGGGACCGTTGAGGGCGCCCTCCTCGCCGCCGGAGACGCCGGCGCCCACGAAGTGGAGGCCCTTCTCGCGCAGCGCGGCCTCGCGGCGGCGGGTGTCGGTGAACAGGGCGTTGCCCGCGTCGACGATGATGTCGCCCTCCTCCATGAGCTCGGAGAGCTCATCGATGACGGCGTCGGTGGGTCCGCCGGCCTTGACCATGATGATCGCGACGCGCGGCTTCTGCAGGGAGGCGACGAAGTCCGCCGTCGACTCCGACGGGTAGAACTCGCCCTCGGAGCCGTAGGAGTCGACGACCTTCTCGGTCTTGGCGACGCTGCGGTTGTGGATCGCGACCTTGAAGCCGTTGCGCGCCAGGTTGCGGGCGAGGTTCGACCCCATCACCGCCATACCGGTGACGCCGATGTCGGCAACGTTGGCGGGGGATGCGGCGAAGGAAGCCATGGATTCTCCTCGGTTTGAGAACGTGTCGACGCGGGTGCGGGGGAGGATGCCGGCGTCGTTCCGCACGGCGGCACCCGTGCCATCGGCCCCATTCTAGGGAATGCGCGGCTCCCCGGGACGTGACGGTCCACGCAGGCGCCCCGTAGGCTGTGGCCGTCCTCTCCCGTCGACGTCCCCGAGGAATCCGATGAGCTCCGCTTCCCAGCCCCCGCAGTTCGGCCAGCCCGAACAGCCCCCGCAGTACGGCCAGGCGCCGGCAGGCGATCCGTACAGCCAGCCGGCCCCGCAGGCGCAGCCCTCCCCGTACGCCGCACAGGCCTCCCCCCACGCGGCGGGCCCCTCCGCGGCCTCGGCCGACCCCTTCGCGCAGCCCGCGCAGCAGACCTTCGCACCGCAGGGCGTCCCGCCGCAGGCCGGTCCCCCGCGCGCCGCTCCCGGCACCTCGCTCGGCGACGACATCGGCGCCGGCTTCGGCTTCGCGTGGAACACGCTGCGCACCAACGTGGCGGCGATCCTCGTCCCGGGCGTCGTGTACGGCGTCCTCATGATGGTGATCGTCGGTATCGCGATCTTCTCGATGATCGGCATCATGGTGGCCGGTATGTCGAGCATCGACGGCACCGGCGATGCCGACGGCGCCGTCGCGGCGGGGGCGATGCTCGGCGCCTACGCGGCCTTCTTCGGGATCCTGCTGCTGATGGTCCCGGTGAACCTGCTCTGGGCCTCGGGCGCGTACCGGGTGGGCGGCAGCGTGCTGGAGCTGCGGAAGCCGACCGTCGGCCAGGGCTTCGTCGGCCCCGGCCGCGTGATCCTCACGCTCCTGCTGGTGTCGGTGGGCGTCCTGGTGGGCTCGGTCCTGTTCTACATCCCGGGGCTGCTGTTCGCGCTGTTCTCGATCTTCGCCCCGGCCGCCGCCGCCCGCGGCGCCTCCCCGATGGATGCGATCAAGGAGAGCTTCCGCCTGGTCAAGGACAACATCGGAGCTGCGATCGTCGGCTACCTGGTGCTCATGGCCATCTCCTACGTGGGCGGGATGCTGGTGGTGACCCTCGTCGTGTCCATCCCGCTGGGCTTCCTGTTCACCCTCGGCCTGTACGAGCGGCTCAGCCGCCGCGAGCTGCCGAACCCGGAGCTCGCCCGCTGATCCTCGGCCCGGCATCACGAGTGCCGGTCCACGAACCGGGTCCCGCTGCGGGGCCGGCTCGTGGGCCGGCATTCGTCGTCCCCGGCGCCGCCCGCAGGCCGTAGCCTGGTCCGATGAGCGACGGCCCCCTGATCGTCCAGAGCGACAAGACCCTCCTGCTCGAGGTGGGGCATCCGCGTGCCCGCGAGGCCCGGGCGGCGATCGCCCCCTTCGCGGAGCTCGAGCGCTCCCCCGAGCACATCCACACCTACCGGATCACGAACCTGGGCCTGTGGAACGCGCGCGCCGCCGGCTTCGACGCGGAGACGGTGGTCGCCGCGCTCGTCGAGAACTCCCGCTACCCGGTCCCGCATGCGCTGCTGATCGACGTCGCGGACACGATGGACCGCTACGGCCGTCTGCAGCTGCGCGCCGATGCGGAGCACGGCCTGGTCCTGCACGGCCTGGACCGCGCCGTGCTCGAGGAGGTCTCCCGGGCGAAGCGGGTCGCCGGCATGCTGGGCGCACGCGTGGGCGAGCAGACCATCGCCGTGCATCCCTCGCAGCGGGGGGCTCTCAAGCAGGCCCTGCTGAAGCTCGGCTGGCCCGCCGAGGACCTCGCCGGCTACGTCGACGGCGAGTCCCACCCCATCGCGCTGCGCGAGGGCGACTGGGAGCTGCGCCCCTACCAGGCCGATGCCGTCGCCGCCTTCGCCGAGGGCGGGAGCGGGGTCGTGGTCCTCCCCTGCGGGGCCGGCAAGACGATCGTCGGGGCCGGGGCGATGGCCGCCGCCCGCCGCACCACCCTGATCCTCGTCACGAGCACCGTCTCGGCACGGCAGTGGAAGGCGGAGCTGCTGGCCCGCACCAGCCTCGGGGAGGACGAGATCGGCGAGTACTCGGGCGCGCTCAAGGAGATCCGGCCCGTCACGATCGCGACCTACCAGGTCCTCACCACGACGCGGAAGGGCGTGCATCCGCACCTGGAGCTGATGAGCGCCCGCGACTGGGGGCTGATCATCTACGACGAGGTGCATCTGCTGCCCGCCCCCGTCTTCCGCATGACCGCCGATCTGCAGGCCCGGCGCCGCCTGGGGCTCACCGCCACGCTCGTGCGGGAGGACGGCCGCGAGGACGAGGTGTTCTCCCTCATCGGCCCCAAGCGCTACGACGCGCCGTGGAAGGACATCGAGGCCCAGGGCTGGATCGCCCCCGCCGACTGCGTCGAAGTGCGCCTGGACATGCAGGAGGCGGAGCGGATGGCCTATGCGATGGCGGAGCCCTCCGACCGGCATCGCCTCGCCGCCTGCCACCCCGGCAAGCCCCGGATCGTCCGGCAGATCGCGACCCGCCACGCCGGGGAGCCGATGCTCGTGATCGGCCAGTACCTCGACCAGCTCGAGGAGATCGCCGCCGAGCTCGGCGCGGAGCTGATCACCGGGCGGACCTCCGTGGCCCGGCGCCAGAAGCTGTTCGCAGCCTTCCGGACCGGGAGCATCGACCGCCTGGTCGTCTCGAAGGTCGCGAACTTCTCCGTCGACCTGCCGGAGGCCTCCGTCGCGGTGCAGGTATCCGGAGCCTTCGGCTCGCGCCAGGAGGAGGCGCAGCGCCTGGGCCGCCTGCTGCGCCCCAAGGCCGACGGGCGCTCCGCGCACTTCTACTCGGTCGTCACGCGCGACACGAGCGACCAGGACTTCGCCGCCCACCGTCAGCGGTTCCTGGCCGAGCAGGGCTACGCCTACCGGATCCTGGACGCCGCCGAGCTCGGCACCGCCTCCCGCTCGGGGGAGGACAGCGGAGCTCCGCGATGGCAGGATTCCTGATGCGGGCCCCGTCCGCCGTCCCCTTCCCGTCTCCCTCCCCCATCCCCGTCGACCCGAGGAGCACCCGATGACCGCACCGCATGACGAGAACTCCCGGCCCTCCGCCCGCGACACCCCGCCCCCGGCATCCCCCGACGTGCCCGCGCCTCCGCCCTCGGATCCGGTCGGCCCGGTCCCGCGAGCGCCGCGCTCCGATGCCGACGGACCGGTCCGCCGCGCCGCGGAGCCCAGCACGACCGGGGCGGAGGAGCCCGGCACCCGCCGCGGGAGGACCGCGGACGCCTCCGGGCGCACCCCGGGCACGGCGCCGGAGCGCGAGACCCGCGGCGGCGGGAGCACGGAGGTCGCGCCGGAGCCCCACAGCCTCTCGCTCGGGCTGTGGGCGGCGCTGATCCTCGGCGCGATCGTGCTCGTGCTGCTGCTGATCTTCGTGATCCAGAACAACGTCCCCACCGCGTTCCAGTACTTCGGGGCGCACTTCACGCTCCCCCTCGGGGTGGCGATGCTGCTCGCGGCGATCGCGGGCGGTCTGGTGATGGGGCTGGTCGGATCCGTCCGGATCATCCAGCTCACCTGGGCGCTGCGCAAGCTGCGCAAGGCGGAGAGGAAGATCCGCTCGGCCGTGGAGCGCTGAGCATCCAGCGACCGTCCAGCCAACTCCCACGTTGGAGGGCCACGGTGGAGGCATGAGCACCGAGAGCACCCAGGACTACGAAGCGCGACTGCTCGTGGTCGACGACGAGCCGAACATCCGCGACCTGCTGGCGACCTCCCTGCGCTTCGCCGGCTTCGAGGTCTTCACCGCCGCGACGGGCAACGAGGCGATCCGCCAGGCCACCGAGCATCAGCCCGACCTCATGGTCCTGGACGTGATGCTCCCCGACATGGACGGCTTCACCGTGACCCGTCGCCTGCGCGACCGCGGCGAGCTGTACCCGATCCTCTTCCTCACCGCGAAGGACGAGACCAAGGACAAGGTCGCCGGGCTCACCGTCGGCGGCGACGACTACGTGACCAAGCCCTTCAGCCTCGAGGAGGTCGTGGCCCGGATCCGCGCCGTGCTGCGCCGGACCCACGGCGGCGTCGAGGAGACGGTCGATGCGAGCCTCGTCGTCGGGGACCTGCGCCTGGACGAGGACTCCCACGAGGTCCACCGCGGGGATGTCTCGATCGAGCTGTCCCCCACCGAGTTCAAGCTGCTGCGCTATCTCATGCTGAACGCGGGGCGGGTCGTGTCCAAGACCCAGATCCTCGACCACGTGTGGGACTACGACTGGTCCGGCGAGGTCGGCATCGTCGAGTCCTACATCTCGTATCTGCGCCGCAAGGTCGACGTGATCGGCGAGCCGATGATCCACACCAAGCGCGGGATCGGCTACGTGCTGCGCGCCGCCGACGCCTCCTGACGACCTGCCCCGAGCGAGGCCCCTCTCCGTGTCCTTCCCGTCCCTGCGCGCCGACCGCCCCGTCTCCCTGTGGACGCGGATCGTCGCCCTCATCTCCCTGCTGCTGGTCCTGGGCACCACGATGACCGGCGGGCTGTCGCTGTTCCTGCTCAACCGCACCCTCATCCAGGGCGTGGACAACGAGCTCGAGCGGTCAACGGCGGACATGACGGCGCTGGCGACGTCGCTGCTGAACGGGGACGAGGACCCGGCGGCCGCCGGCTCCGTCGCCCCCGTCGACTACATCGTGGAGATCCGCGACGACGACGGGGTCCGGATGAAGCAGTACGTGCACCGTCACGGCGGCTCCACCGGGACGCTCACCTTCCCGCAGCTGACGGAGACCCAGGTCATCGAGCGCGGCGGCGAGCCGTTCACGATCATCGACTCCTCCGAGGGCCGTTGGCGCGTCAAGGCGATGATCAACGGCGGGCCCGGCGGCGGCAGCGTCTTCGTCGCCCTGCCGCTGGAGAGCGTCGATCGGACCATGCACGAGATGGGCCTGATCATCGTCCTGGTCGGCACGGGCGTCGTGCTCATGGGCATGGGCTGCGGCGGCTACATCGCCCACCGCTCCCTCGAGCCCCTGCGCGATGTGGAGGCGACCGCCGCCCAGATCGCGGCCGGCGATCTGTCCCGCCGCGTTCCGGAGACGACGACCTCGATGGAGGTGCACCGGCTCTCCCGCTCGCTCAACGAGATGCTCGTGCACATCGAGCAGGCCTTCGCCGCCCAGTCCGCCTCGGAGTCCCGGGCCACCGCCTCCGAGGCCCGCATGCGCCGCTTCGTGTCCGATGCCTCCCATGAGCTGCGCACCCCCCTCGCGGCCATCCGCGGCTTCGGCGAGCTGTACCGGATGGGGGCGCTGGGCACGGACGAGTCCGTCGCCCAGGCCATGCGCCGCATCGAGGACGAGGCCCGCCGGATGGGATCCCTGGTGGAATCGCTGCTGCGTCTGGCCCGGCTGGACGAGAACCCCGATCTGGACCTCGAGCCGCTGGACATCTCCGACGCCCTGTTCGACGCCGCCCAGGACCTGCGGGCCCTGGACCCCAGCCGGCAGGTCATGGTCGTCTCTCTGTCCGGGACGCCGCTGACGGTGTCGCCGCACGTGAGCGTCGGCGTGATGGGCGACGAGCCCTCGCTGCGCCAGGTGATCCTCAACCTCGTCGGCAACGCGAACCGGCACACCGCCAAGGGCTCCCCCGTCGAGATCGCGGTGGGCACCCTCGCCGACTCCGCCCGCACCGTCATCGAGGTGCGCGACCACGGCGAGGGCATCCCCGCCGAGCAGCGCGAGCGGATCTTCGAGCGCTTCTACCGCACCGACGAGTCCCGCCAGCGCTCCGCCACGCAGGGCGGCGGCGCAGGGCTCGGCCTGTCCATCGCCGCCTCGATCGTGCAGCAGCACCGCGGCGAGATCTCGGTGCACGAGACCCCGGGCGGCGGCGCGACCTTCCGCGTCGAGCTCATCGCCGCGGATCTGTCCGCCCCCGCGGACGACGAGGGCGAGGAGCACACCCCGCCCCCGAGCGGCTGAGCCGGACCCCGACGATAGGGTGGGGAGCATCGGCAGGGGACGCCGCAGACGGTCGAGACGAGGAGGACAGGGGTGAGCACAGCGCCCACGGCCTCCGTGCGCGTCCTCGGCCGGGAGCGCACTCGGGCCCGGATCGTCGACGCCGCGCGGACCCTCTTCGTGCAGCAGGGGTACCGGGCCACCTCCCTGCGCGACATCGCCGCCGCGGCCGGGATCAGCCATCCGGGGCTGGCCAAGCACGTGTCCTCCAAGGACGAGCTGCTGAGCATCGTGCTCGCGCAGATGGAGGAGGACAGCGCCCGGGCCATGGACGCGCAGGCGAACGCGGCAGATGGCTCGCCCCGCCCGCTGCCGTTCAGCACCCTCGCCGCTCTCAATGCCGCGACACCCGGCTACGTCGCCCTGTTCGCCGCCCTGACCGGGGAGGCCTCCACCCCGGCGCATCCCTCCCACGCGGCGATGGCCAGGCGCTACGAGGAGGTCGAACGGCTCAGCCTCGGCATCCTGGACCGCGCCCGCCGGGACGGGACGGTCCACCCGGACCGCGCGACCGCCGCGGAGATGCGCCGCTTCGACGCGATCTGGGACGGATTGCAGCTCATGAGCCTCTTCCTCCCCGACCGGATCGACGTCCCCGCGCGGCTCGCGGCCCTCGAGGAGCGCTGGAGGGAGCCGCCTCCCGCCGAGATCGCCCCGCCCCGGCTGCCACCGCGTGCCGCCGCCGCGCCCCCGGCCCCACGGGAGGAGCACGGGTATCGCACCGGACGCGCACGCCGCGCACAGATCCTCGCCGCCGCATCGGACCTCTTCGCACGCGACGGCTACGGCGACACGGCGCTCGCCAGGATCGCCCAGAGCGCGGGCGCCTCGAAATCGGCGGTGCTGCACCACTTCGGCTCCAAGGAGGGCCTGCTCGAGGCGGTCCTCGACGAGAGGGACCGCGCCCTGCGCGCCCTCGCAGGCAGGCCGCCCGATCCCGCGCAGGGCCGGGAGGGGCTCGATCTCATCGCCCGTCAGGCGCAGGAGGCGTCCCGCCGCCAGCCCGGGCTGATCCAGCTGTACGCCGTGCTGTCCTGCGAGGCCGCCGCGCCCGCCCATCCCGCCCACACCTACGTCGCCGAGCGGTTCGTCGCCGTGCTCGCGGACGTCACGGCACTCTTCGGCCAGGCCCGCGACCGCGGCGAGCTGCCGCCGCATCGCGATCCGGAGCAGGAGGCGATGCTCTACGTCGCGCTCTGGGACGGCCTGCAGTACCGCTGGCTCTACGACCGGGAGGTCGACATCTCGGCGGAGCTCGGAGCGCATCTGGCGCAGGTCCTCTCCCGCTGAGCATGTCCGGAAGGGCCCCGGGCGGAGGCTCAGGACGGGCGGGGCGCATCCATCGCCTGGCCCTGCCAGAAGGGATGCCCGGCGGCGCGGGCGAGCGCATCGACCCGGGCGAGAAGCGCGGCCGCCGCCGCCTCCCCCGGGCCGTCGTGCGCCTGGATGCGCAGCCGGGACGGATCGTCCTGGCTGATGCGGAACGCGCCCGGCAGGACCGGCAGCGGATCGGCGTGGCCGCGAGGTCCCCAGATGAAGTCCCGCGGCACCGGGGCGAGACCCAGGCGCGCAGCATCGGCGGCCGAGCGCTCGGCCCGCGCCCGGGCCCGCCGCCCCTGCGGGACCCGCAGCCCCGAGCGGATCAGGATCCGCGTCAGCTCCCGGTTGCCGACCATGCGCACCCCGGCACCTTCGAGGCGTCCGCGCAGGTCGACCGGCCAGTCGTAGTGGTCGAGGTCGAAGGCCCGCGGCGACAGCCCGGCCCGCAGCGCGCCCGCGTGCAGCTCCTCGAGGGAGACGTCGGAGATCAGATGCCCCCACACGGTGCCGTGGTTGTCCCAGCGCGGGGTGTCGGCGAACAGCGTCATCCCCGCACCTCCGGCACGGGACGGGCCAGGGTGCGCAGCAGCTGCTCGGCCGGGCCGCGGCGACCACGCCGCGCGAGGATCCAGGCGAGCACCAGGCCCGCCGCCCACGTCCCGAGCATGATCGCCGATGCCCCGGCGGATCCGAGACGTCCCCCCAGACCGAACGTGTACGCGGGGAACACGGCGAGGGCCAGGAGGGACTGCAGCAGATACGCGGTCAGCGACATCCGGCCGAGGGCGACGAGCGCCCGCCTGCCGGTGCGCGCCCGACCGCGCCGGTACCCCGCGCACAGCAGCGCCGCCCCCGCCGCGTACGCGACCGCGCCGGCCAGGCCGGTGAGCTGATGCAGCACGCCGAGCCCGCCCAGCAACGCCGGGCTCGTGACCGCCTCGTGCCACGGGTCTCGCACCATCACCCAGGTCAGCGGGGCGGCGCCGAGCAGGGACAGGGGCAGCAGCCAGCGGACGAGGGAGGCGAGGGTCTCCCGGTTCCGGGTCACGTCCTCGAGCACCCGTCCCCGCGCCATCAGCAGGCCGATCAGCATCGGGGTCAGCAGCCCGAGGTCGGTCGCAGGCATGGTCAGCAGGGCCCAGCCGGTCTCCTGCGCCCGGATCAGGACGCTCGTCCCGTAGTCGCCGGCCTGCACGGCGGGCAGGGAGGCGATGCCCGTCTGCAGGCCGACGAGGCCGTCGGACCAGCCCCACAGGGCGAGCATGGGGGCGGCGATGAGCGCCCCGAGCATGACGATGCGGCGCGAGCGACTCGCGAACAGGACCGCGAGCATGCCGATCACCGCGTACGGCAGGATGATGTCGCCCGGGAACAGCAGCACGCCGTGGGCGAGGCCGATCCCGGCGAGCACGAGGTGCCGGCGTGCCATGCGGCGGCGGAACGCGCCCGCGGTCTCGCCGCGCTGCTGCCCGCGCCGGTGCAGGACGCCGATCCCGTAGCCGAACAGGAGCGCGAACATCGGGAAGCCGCGGTTGTCCGCGAGCAGGGACACGAGCACGTCGACCGTGCGGTCCAGCGGCCCGGCGTCGGCCTGCTTCGCCAGCGCCGTCCACGTCCCGCCGTACATCCAGCCGACGGTGTTGGCGAGCGCGATGCCGGCGAGCGCCGCCCCGCGGGCGAGGTCGGGTCCGGCGGCGCGCTGGGACAGCGGCACGGCGGTGACGGCGACCCGCTCTCCGGCGAGCAGGCGGGCGAGGGCGCGCAGGGTCGCGGGGCGCGCGCTCGGCACGGTCATGGCCGGGCCGGGGTTCCCTGGTGGTGGCGCAGCAGCCAGCTCCCGTCGACGCGGATCCAGACGCTCGAGCGCAGCACCGTGCGGAGGCGGCCGGTGTCGTCGGGGGCCTCCGTGCGGTAGCGCACGAGCACGGCGTCCTCGCCGATCCGGTCCGCGATCATGTCGCTCGCCTCGAGCCCGGGGACGGGGGCGAGCTCCGCGAGGATCTGCGAGCGGGTCCAGGCACGGCCCGAGGCGCCGATCTCGGTGGCGTCGGGGTGCAGCAGGGCCCCGGCTCGCTCGGGACGGGCCCGCACCAGGTCGGTGAGCAGGGCGAGCTCGCGCTGGGTGACCTCGTCGAGCTCCGAGGTCGACGGGGCGACGGGGGCGGGAGGCGCGGGCTCCGGCTCGAGGAAGCTGAACAGGTCGGAGGCGTCCGCGGCCAGGGCGGGCCCGGCGCCGGAGGCGTCCGCGGCCAGAGCGAGCCCGGCGTCGGAGGCGTCCGCGGCGCGCGGGCGAGCAGTGCTCGTCGGGCTCGTCCGGTAGCCGGGGCCGACCTGCGGGTCCCTCCCCTTCGAGAACGCGGTCGCCGCGGCGTTCGCGCGACGGTCCGCGGCCTCGTTCATGCGGTGGCCGGCATGCCCCTTGACCCACTCGAACTCGACGCTGCGGCCCACCAGGGCCCGGTCGATCGCCTGCAGCAGCTCGACGTTCATGACGGGCTTGCCGTCCTTCTTGCGCCAGCCCTTGCGCTTCCAGCCCGGCATCCATCGCGTGACGGAGTTGATGACGTACTGGCTGTCGCACAGGACGTGCAGGTGCTGGTCGGCGTCCACCGCGGTCGCCTCGAGGAGGTCCAGGACGGCTTTGAGCTCGCCCATGTTGTTGGTGCCGTGGGGCCAGCCGCCCGCGCGCCAGGTGTCCTCGTCGATGTACCAGGCCCAGCCGGCGGGCCCGGGGTTGCCGAGGGCGGAGCCGTCGGCGGCAGCGGTGATCGTCATGCCCCCATGGTTCCACAGGGCCGATGCGCCCTGAGCCGCGGCGACCGCGCCTCAGCCGCAGCGACCGCGTCTCAGCCGCGGGCGATCTCCGCGCCGGCGTCGAGCGCCCCGGCCCAGGCGCGGACGCGGCGGCGCAGCAGGTGCAGGGCGACGGCGAGCAGGGTCGCCAGCAGGACGATCTGGGCGAGGCCGAAGAGCTGGATCTGCTGCTCGACGGGGAGGTCGACGAGGTTCGTCAGCTGGAGCGCCAGGACGCCGCCTGCCGCGGCGAGCAGGGAGGTCAGCAGGACCGCTCCGCCGTAGCTGATCAGCGACAGCAGCCACATCGCTGTGCCGGGGCGCCTGGTCGTGCACTCCTTGCCCACGACGAGCCCTGTGATGGTGAGCTGCAGGCCGATCGTCAGCGCCTGGATCGGCAGGGACAGCAGGGCGGGCGCGACCGGGCCCTCGATCGTGCTGCCGAGGGCGACCAAGGAGGTCGCGCCGTCCATCCCAACGGCATCGGCGATCCCCGTGCCGATCGCGGTGACGACCGTGAGGCCGAGGGTGAGGAGGACGGCCAGCGCCGCGCGGCCGCGCAGCGCATCGGCCCGGGACAGCCCCAGGCCCGCCCGCAGGTCCGCGGACTGCTCTTCGTCCTCCCGGCCCAGGCGGTACCAGAGGAGCGCCGCCCACAGGGGCGCCACCCAGATGAGGATGTCGGTCAGGAGTCCAGCGGCCAGGAGCGCGATCACGGAGAACACGACCGTTCCCGCGACCGTCTCCCGGTGCAGCCGCAGCTCGACCCGCAGTGCGCGCATGGCTCCGGTCCCGGGCCGCGTCGGCGTCGCGCTCATCGTCCGCTCCTCTCGTCTCGTCCGTTCCTCTCGTCGCCGTCCAGATCACGGATCCAGCCGCGGATGCTGCGTCGCAGCCAGAGCAGACCGAGGACGAGGCAGGCCAGCAGGGCGGTGAAGATCCCCGCCCACATCGGCAGGTCGCCGACGGGAGCGGCGTCCGTCCCGCGGACGACGCCGAGGAGGATGCCGCCCACGGCGCCGACGGCCATGAGCACGAGGGCGACCAGGAGGTACGCCCCCAGGCCGCTGGCGGCGGCGAGGAGGACCGCGCCGATCCCAGGCCGCCGGGTCGTGCTCGCCCGGCCGACCATGACCGCGGTGAGGACGAGCGCCGCCGCGGTCCACAGGACCTCCGCGGGAACGCCGAGCAGCGCGTCCGCGAGGCCGTGCCCGGCGACGAGCGCGGAGGTTCCGCTGCCGGAGGTGTCGTGCCCGCTGAGCACCGCGAGCACGCCGGAGGCCGCCAGGAAGGCGAGGGTCACGGCCGCATCCAGGCCGACCAGGATGAGTCGAGCCCGCAACGCGTCGACGCGGGAGAGGCCCAGCCCCGCGTTCAGCACCGCCCGATCGGCCCCGTCATGGCGGCCGAGCCGGTACCAGGCGGCGACGGCCCACAGCGGGAGCAGGGTCCTCGGCGCGTCCGAGACGAGGCCGGCGAGGATCATCACGGCTGCACCGAGGATCACGGTCCCCCCGAGCATCTCCCGATGCAGCCGTGCCTCGACGCGCAGCGCACGGCGCAGCCCCCCGGTCGCGTCGAGGGCGGGGACCGGGCGGCTGCGCACCACGGCACTCATCGGTCCGTCCTGTCTGTTCCGCGGGCGTGGCGCAGCGCGCCGGTGACGAGGTCCGTCAGCCCCGGCCGCAGGAGCCGGGCCGCGGGCGGCAGTCCGGCCGCGTCGTCGGCGGGGAGCAGGCCGCGGGTCAGGTCGCCGATCCGCTCCGCCCCCTGCAGCGCGAGCCCGGATGGGAGCAGGCCGGGCAGCTCGACCAGCACGAGCTCGTCCCGCAGGTCCTCCACCGCGCCCTCGAGGACGCAGCGGCCGCCCGCGATCACGACGAGATGGTCCACGAAGCGGTCCATCCCGTCGAGGTCGTGGGTGGTCAGGACGATCGTGGTGTCCTCGGTCGCGAGCTGGGTGCGCAGCCGGTCCACGAGCTCCTCGCGGGCCAGCGGATCCAGGCGGGCGAGCGGCTCGTCGAGGATCAGCAGCTGCGGAGCGGAGGCGAGCGCCGCGGCGACGAGGAGCTGCGTGACCTGCCCCCGGGAGAGGTCGCGGATGCGGGTGTCGAGGTCGACCTCGTGCGCGCGCAGCTCGGCGCCGAGACGGCGGACGGAGAAGCGGGGGACGCAGGCCTGGTGCAGCCTCGCCACGTCGTGGGCGGTCCAGTGGTCCGGGTAGGGGGAGGCGTCGGCGACGACGGCGACCCCCTCCGGCAGCGGGACGTCGGCGGGGCCCATGACGCGGCCCATCACCTCGATGCTCCCGGCCGCCGCGGGGACGGCACCGATGATCGTGCGCAGCGCGGTGGTCTTGCCGGCGCCGTTGGCTCCGACGATCGCGGTCACCTGGCCCGCGGGGGCGGTGAAGCTCAGGCCGCGCAGGATCGCCGCGGGCGCGGCGCCGGGCCTGCGCGGCGGACGGAGCCGGACCTGCAGGTCGCGGACGGCGATGGCGGGGGCGGGGGTCATCGGTCATCCTTCGCGGGGTCGAGGGCGAGGTCGAGGCGCGCGTGCAGCTCCTCGGCGCTCATGCGGGCGGCGCGGGCGGCGCTCGCGGCCTGCGCGAGAGCCTCGTCGATGCGGGGAAGGGCCCTCTCGCGCAGGGCCGCGGGGTCCTGCGCGCGGACGAAGACGCCCTTGCCGCGGATGGCGTCGACGAGCCCGTCGGCGACGAGCTCGTTGTAGGCCCGGGTGGTCGTGATGACGCTGACGCGCAGGTCTCGCGCGAGAACGCGGATGGAGGGCAGAGCCGCTCCCGGCGCGAGGTCGCCGCGGCCGATGGCCTCCGCGAGCCCGGCCCGGATCTGCGCGTAGATCGGCTCCGGCGAGGACGGGTCCAGGGGGATGTCCAGATCCGGCATGCCGTCCTCCTCTCCGCGCATCTACTGTCTATATGCACTATAGACAGCTCGGGCGCTCAGGCGTCAAGACCGACCCGTCCGGAGATCTGCTCGACGGATCCGGCCCGCTCCGTCGTGCCCTGTCGCTCGCACGACAGCGCACCCCCGCCCTCAGCTCAGGAGCGCGACCGTCATCCCGGCCCCGGCAGCGCCCCGGCCCATCGCCATGAGCGCCTCCGGGAGCTCCTCGAAACCGATCGTCCGTCCCACCGCGGCCTGCGGGTCCAGACGCTCGGCGGCGATGTCGGCGAGCAGGTCGCGGTACTCGGCGACCGCGAGGCCGTGGCTGCCCAGCACCTGCAGCTCCTGGGCGATCACCCGGCTCATCGGAAGGGGACGCTGCGCATCGGCTCCCAGCAGCAGCCCGACCTGCACGTGGCGGCCGCGCGGACGGAGGCTCTCGATCGCGGCGGACGCGGTCGCGGCCGAGCCCAGCGCATCCATCGTCGCATCGGCCCCGCCGCCGGTCAGCGCGCGGATCCGCTCGGCGGCACCGGTCGCGTCGATGGCGCGGGCGCCGAGGGCACGGGCGGCCTCGAGCGCGGGCGCCGAGACGTCCACCCCGATGACCTCCGCGCCCGCGGCGACGGCGATCTGGATGACCGAGAGGCCCACCCCGCCACAGCCGAAGACGGCGAGGGTCTCCCCGGCCCGCAGCCGGGCCTGCACATGGACGGCGTGATAGGCGGTGCCGAAGCGGCAGCCGAGCCCGGCCGCGGCGCGCATGTCGATCTCCTCGGGCAGGGCGACGAGGTTGTGGTCGGCGGCGAGGACGAGGACCTTCTCGGCGTAGGAGCCGGGCAGGTCGAAGCCGGGCTGGCGCTGGCGCGGGCACACCTGGGAGGCCCCCGCCCTGCACTGCGCGCACTCCCCGCAGGCGAGGATGAACGGGGCGGTCACCCGATCCCCGGGCGCGAAGGACGCGACCCCCTCCCCGACCGCCTCGACGACGCCGGCGAACTCGTGACCGGGCACGTGCGGGAGGGTCACGGAAGCGTCGTGGCCCTGCCAGGCGTGCCAATCGCTGCGGCACACGCCGGTGGCATGCACCCGGACGACGGCACCGCCGGGCGGGGCGATCGGATCGGGCAGCTCGACGAGCTCGGGCGTGCCGCCGAAAGCGGCATAGGAGATGGCGCGCATGCCCCGATCCTCCCCCACCGGGCCGAGCGCCGGCCTGCGAGTCCTCTCCGCAGGGCGGATGGCTCGCAGGCCGGCGCTCGGCGGGATCAGTCCTGCTCGTACGCCGCCGCCTGCTCCTGCACGGCGCGCAGCCGGGCGAGGTCGAGCTTGCGTCCGCGGGCGAAGTCGACCACGCCGTTCTTCTCCTGGAACACGTCGGTCAGCTGCGTGTAGCAGTAGCCGAACATGTCGGGGTCCTCCAGCAGCACGCGGGTGAGGCCCTCGAAGCGCTCGTAGAGCTCCTCCTCAGAGCCGATGCGCTGGCCGTAGCCCCAGGACGCGGCGGCGTTGTTCCCGGCCTCCTGCGCTGCCCGGCGGGCCTCCTCCTCGTTCCACCAGATGCCTCCGTACTCGGAGACGAAGTAGGGCTGCCCGGCGTAGGGCAGGGAGAAGGAGCCGTCCGCCCGGGGCAGCTCGCCGTCGCCGATCTCGCGGCTGTTGGCGAAGGGCCTGCCCTCCGCGAGCCCGGACTGCTCCCGGCGGAACGCCTCCGGATCCTGCTCGTAGGAGTGGGAGTCGTAGACGTCCGCGCCGCGCACGCGATGCGAGTACCCGGAGGCGTCGAGCACGGGCCGCGACGGGTCGGCGAGCTTGGTCGCGTCGTACATGGCCTGCGTGACGTCGTCCAGGACGGTGAGGCGGTCATGGATGACCTGGTGCGTCTCGTTCAGCGGGCACCAGCCGATGATGCTGGGGTGGCTGATGTCGCGGGCGACCGCCTCGATCCACTGGCCGATGAACGCCGCGGTGGGCTGCTGGTTGTGGCCGACGGGCCCGCGCCCGGAGACGCCCCAGTCGCCGAACTCGCCCCACACGAGGTAACCGTGCAGGTCCGCCCAGAACAGCATGCGCTCCTCGAAGACCTTCTGATGGAGACGGGCGCCGTTGAAGCCGGCCTCGTAGGCGAGACGGATGTCCTGGACCATCGCCTGGTCGCTGGGGCTGGTCATGAAGGTCTCCTCCCAGTACCCCTGGTCCAGGACCAGGCGCTGGAAGACCTTCTGCCCGTTGATGCGGTACTCGCGGCCGGCCAGGGAGGTGGAGCGCAGGCCCGCATAGGAGGAGACCTCGTCCAGCACGGTGCCGTCCTCGGCGAGCAGCCGCACCCGCAGGGTGTACAGCTCCGGTGCGCCGGGGCCCCAGACGCGCACATGCTCGGCGGGGATGACGAGCTCGAGGTGGGGGGCGAGGTCGAGGTCCGCGCGCACGTCGGCGGCGGCGACCCGCTCCCCGCCGGGGACGGAGGCGGTGATCTCGAGGCGGGCGCCGGGGACGTTCCGCGTCAGCGGCACGTCGATCGCGAAGGACGTCGAGGCGAGCGAGGGGATGATGCGCAGGGAGCGCACGGCGGCCTCCGGCACGCCCTCGAGCCAGACGGTCTGCCAGATGCCGGTGGTGCGGGGGTAGTTCGCATGGGTGGGCTCGAACCAGACGGACTGCTTGCCGCGGGCCTGGGCGGCCTCACGGTGGTCACGGGCGCGGACGACGATCTCGACCTGCTCCCCGGCCCCGGCGATCCCGCCGAGGTCGGCCGCGAACGGGGTGAAGCCGCCGCGGTGACGGGCGACCTCCTGTCCGTCCGCCCAGACGGTCGCATCGTGGTCGACGGCGCCGAAGCGCAGCACGGGCCGCAGCCCCGTCCAGTCGGCGGGGATCGTGATGATGCGGCGGTACCAGACCGCTTCGTGGAAGTCCCGGTCGCCGATGCCGCTCGCGGCGGTCTCAGGCGCGAAGGGCACGGTGATCTCGCCGTCGAGGTCCCGCTCCAGCAGACCGCGGTCGATGCCGCTGTCGCCGGGGTCGAGCTCGAACTGCCAGGTGCCGTTGAGGTTCAGCCAGGTGGGCCGATGCAGCTGGGGCCGCGGGTGCTCGGGACGGGGCACGTCCCCGGCCGCGGAGGCGGGCGCATCGAGGACGGCGGCGAGCGCATCGGCGCGGGAGAAGAGGTCCGAGAGCTGCTGCGGGAGCTCGGGGACGGGATGGGCGGTGCTGCGGGTCGGGGTGCTCACAGGGGCGCTCCTGGGGGGTGGTGGCGGTCGACGAGGGAGCCGTGCGGAACGGCGATGGCCCAGCAGGGACCAGTCAACACGAGTTCGCCGAGAATTTCCACGTGGGAATCAAGATGCCCACGTGTCACGGCGCGAGCTCAGCCGTCCGCGCGCGCCCCACCCGAGCTCTCCCGGACCACGAGCCGATGGGGCACGACCACCTCCGCCGCCGTTCCCGGCCCGGGGTCCGTCGCGGCGTCGAGCGCCGCCGCGACGAGGGCGTCGAGGTCCGGGGCGACGCTGCTCAGGGGAGGCACGGCGAAAGCGGACTCCGGCACGTCGTCCCACCCCACGACCGCGACCTGCTCCGGAACCGCCGCGCCCTGGGCACGCAGGGCCTCGAGGGCTCCGATGGCGAGCAGATCGTTCACGGCGATCACCGCGTCGAAGACGACGCCCTGGACCAGCGCCGCCCGCACGGCGTCGCGTCCCGCCTCGCGGTTCCAGTGGGCGACCGGGCGCAGCAGGTCCGGATCGATCTCGATCCCGGCGAAACGGCAGGCGGCGCGATACCCGATCAGACGGTCCGCGCCGGTCGAGGGGGGCACCGTCTCCGCCCCCAGGAAGAGCAGGCGCCGGCGTCCCTGATCGGCGAGGTGGCGGACCACATCGGCCGCGGAGGCGACGTTGTCGATCGCGACGTGGACGACGTCCTCCGCCGCCGGGATCCGCTCGCCCAGCAGGACCGTGCGCGGCCCGGATTCGCGACCCGCGAAGTCCGCGGGCAGCAGCGCCGCGGGCGAGATGATCACCGCATCGGCCGGGCGCGGGACCCGGCCCAGGACATGCGCCCGCTCCACCCGGGCCGACCCGAGGGACACCTCCACGCTCACCGAGCGCTCGCGGTCGCGGGCGGCGGCCTGCATGCGCTCGGCCAGCCGCGCGAAGTATGGGTTCTGCAGCTCGGGCACGACGAGGCTGATGATGCGGGTGGGGCCGCCGCGCAGATCCCGGGCGGCGAGGTTGGGGACGTAGCCGAGCTCCTCGATCGCCTCGAGGACGCGTCGCCGGGTCGCCTCCTTCACCACCGGTCGCTCGTGCACGACGTTGGAGACCGTCTTCCAGGACACGCCGGCCCGCAGGGCGACGTCCTTGATGCTGACCCGCTGCGCCATGCTGCTCTCCCCTGCTCTGTCCTCCGGATCGTCGTCCCGGGCCTCCACCCTACGTGCTCTCACGTGGGAACACCGAGGGCGCTCCGCCGCGCCGCATTCCCCTCGCCTCCGGGACCACGGCTTTCTCACATCCGCGGCCCGCACCGTTCCCCTGCCGACCGCGCGGGCATAGGCTGACCGGACGAGTGCCGTCGCCCCGCCGCGGCACCAGGTCCCGCCCGCTCCATCGGGCGGAGACAGCGCTGGGCCCGTGGGGACGCCGGAAGGAACGCGCGTCCCGGCAGCGAGTGCGCCGGGCGGGCTGCTTCCACCAGAACGGATCCTCGTGACCACCTCTGACTTCGCACGCCTCGGCGTGCCCACCGCCCTGTCCGACGCGCTCGCGCCCCAGGGCATCACCTCCCCCACCCCGATCCAGGCGGCGACGCTGCCGGACTCCCTCGCGGGACGCGACGTGCTGGGCCGCGGCCGCACCGGCTCGGGCAAGACGTACGCCTTCCTGCTGCCGCTGGTCGCGCGGCTCATGGCCGATCCGCGACGCCGCGCCGCCCGCCGGCCCCGCGCGCTGGTCCTCGCCCCCACCCGCGAGCTCGCCGCGCAGATCGGCGACTCCCTGCGACCGCTCGAGAAGGCGGCGAAGCTGCGCAGCGCCGTCGTCTTCGGCGGCGTGGGCCAGCGCCCCCAGGTCGATGCGCTCGCGGGCGGCGTCGACGTGCTCATCGCCTGCCCGGGCCGCCTGCTGGACCTCATGGGCCAGGGCCACGCGGATCTCTCCGCCGTCGAGATCACGATCCTCGACGAGGCCGACCACATGGCCGACATGGGCTTCCTGCCGATGGTCCGCAGGATCCTCGACAAGACCCCCGAGCGCGGCCAGCGCATGCTGTTCTCCGCGACCCTCGACGACGGCGTGCAGAAGCTGGTCTCCCGCTACCTGCACTCCCCCGTCACGCACTCCGCGGACCCGGCCTCGAGCCCCGTGGGCACCATGGAGCACCATGTGCTCGAGGTCGACGGGGACACCCGCTTTGACGTGCTGCGCGACCTGGCCGCCGCACCGGGCCGCACCATCATGTTCACCCGCACGAAGTACGGAGCCAAGAACCTCGCCCGCAAGCTCTCGCGCACCGGCGTGGGCGCTGTCGAGCTGCACGGCAACCTCTCCCAGGGGGCTCGCACCCGCAACCTCGAGGCCTTCGGCAACGGCAGCGCACCGACCCTCGTGTGCACCGACATCGCGGCCCGCGGCATCCACGTCGACGAGGTGGCCCTCGTCGTCCACGCCGACCCGCCCATCGAGCACAAGGCGTATCTGCACCGCTCGGGCCGCACCGCGCGCGCCGGCGAGTCCGGCACCGTCATCACCGTCCAGACGCCCGATCAGAAGCGGGACGTCCAGGACCTCATGCGCAAGGCGCGCATCACGCCGACCTATCACCGCGGCATCTCCGGGCAGAGCCCGGTCCTCGCGGACCTCGCCCCCGGTGAGCGCGTCTTCGGCGAGCCGTCCGACGCGCCCGAGCTTCCCGAGCGGCGCGAGAGCGACGGCCGAGGGCGCGGAGGCCGCTCCGGAGGACGCGGCCAGGGCGGACGCGGCCAGGGCGGTTCCGGCCGCGGCCGCACGGGCGGCCAGGGCCGCTCCGGCG
>NZ_JBHLSV010000033.1:0-36913 GCF_042434575.1 Brachybacterium hainanense | reverse complement strand
GGGCTCGTGGCCGGGGCGGCGGCCGGAACCGGGGACGACGCGGGAGGCGCCGCCGCGGCGGCACTCGCGGCGGCGGGGCCGTAGTCGTAGAGGGGCTGCGGCTGCGGGGTCTCCGGCGACGGCGCCGAGGGGGCCGGGGACGGGCCGGAAGCGGTCACCGCGAGCTGACCCGGGAAGGCGGCGCCGCTGCGGGGCTCGTCCAGGTGGAGGTCGCGGATCAGCCCCTGTGCCTCGGCCGCGGGATCGGCAGATGCGGCTGCGGGATCGGTCGATGCCCCTGCGGCGGCGGGTCCGGCGGAGGCCGCGGAGGGGGCCTCGGGCTGCTCCGGGACGGATGCGGGCTCGGGGACGGGTGCGGGCTCGGGGACGGGCACGTCCTGGGCCGGCAGCGCGGCGGTGGCCGCGATCTCCGGAGCCCCCGCCGCAGGGTCCGCCTGCGACGCCGGGGCGGACGGCGGCGCGGCATCATCGGCGTCGAACGCCTCGAGCGTGACCGGGATCGACTGCCACGGCTCGAGCTCCGCGATGAGGTCGCGGACGGTCGCGGGCGCGTTCTGCGCAGGCCCGTTCATCGTCAGATCGCACAGCACGTCCAGGTCCTGCGGGATGCGGCGGCTGCTGATCTGCGCGGGGCGCGGGACCAGCCCGTCCTGCCCGCGAAGCGGCCGCGTTCCCGTCATCGCCTTGTACAGCAGGGCGAGCAGCGACGCGGCGTCGCGGGCCGCGGCATCGGCCCCCGGATCCCCGGAGCCGGCGGCGGCCGCGGGATCCGCCGCGGCCTCGACCCCGGCCCCCAGCACGTGCACGGTTCCCGCAGCCGCATCCACGAACACCCGGTTGGAGTCGAGGTTGCCATGGCGGATCCCGCGGCGACGCGCCGTGTCCAGCCCGGTCGCGGCCTCGCCGATGATCGAGCGGGCGGTCTCCGCGCGCAGCGGCCCGTCCGCGTACAGCGCGGCGAGCGGCGGGGCCGGCGGGACGGGGTACTGCACGGCCGTCAGCGGTGCGGGCGCGCCGGGCGCCGCGGCGGCAGGATCCTCGCGCGGATCGCCGAAGACCTGCACCTCCTGGACGGGGATCAGGCGAGGATCCTCGACGAGGAAGGCGCGCCGGGCGGCATCGGCGACCTCGAGGGCGGCCGGGCCCTCGGCGAGGAACAGGATCACGCTCTCGCCGGTCGCGACCGTGCGTGCGCGCTGCCATGACGCTCCGGTCGGCACGCCGCCCAGGGGGATGCTCCCCTCCAGGGTCCAGCGGGCGCGGAGCGCGTCATCATGGGGTCCAGTGGTCACGGATCGTCCTCCGTCGTTCGTCAAGGCACCGCTCCATGCTACGAGGTGGGTGCCGCGGACTTCCGGGATGGTCGCACCTTCCGCAGCACGAGGTCGACCATCGTGGTCAGCTCCCGGACGCGCATCACAGAGGCGAGCCCCGCGAAGACCGCGCACAGGACGGCCCCCACGGCCGCCCCCAGCACCACGGTGAGCACCCGGCTGATCCAGAATGCCTCACCGATCAGGTGCACGGCGATCATCCCGACCGCCGCCGTGACCAACGCGGCGGCGCCCAGCTTCGCGAACACGAGCATGCTCTCGCGGATCCCGGTGGTCGCCGCGCCCAGCGACGTCGCCCGGCGCCGCAGCATGTACAGGCCCAGGAACCAGCCCAGCAGATTGCCGATGCTGCTGACCGCCGCCGCGGTCGCGGTCGCGTAGTGCGCGTCGACCAGCCACAGGATCGGCGCAACCGCGAGCAGGGACACGACCGTGTTCGGGATCTGCATCCAGAACGGGGCGCGTGCATCCTCGTAGGCGTAGAAGACCCGCTTGACCAGGTATGTCGCCGCGAAGGGCACGAGGCCGACCATGTAGCCGACCAGCACCCAGGCGTTGGCCCGCGCGCCGACCGGCTCGGTGCCGCCTCCGATCACCCACATGATCGGGCCCGCGAGCGCGATGAACACGGCGGTCGACAGGAACATCGGCACCGCGAGGATGCGGGTGGTGCGGGCATGCTCGCGCAGGGCGGCCGTGTGGTCGGCATCGGCCGCATGGCGGGAGATCCGCGGGAAGATCGCGGTCACGATCGTCACCGCGATGATGCCCTGCGGGATCATGAAGACCAGGTAGGCCCAGTCGATCGAGGTGAGCGCCGGGTACGACTGGGCCTCGACCGAGCCGACGCCCAGCTCCTCCACCGCATGGACCGCGTTGCCGGTGGACCAGCGGGTGGCCCAGATGCCCATCTGCGCGAGCAGCAGCATCGCGAGCGTCCACAGCCCCAGCTTCGACAGCTTCCCGAAGCCCAGGCCGCGGAAGCCCCACCTCGGCCGCAGCCGCAGCCGCAGCTTGCGGACGTACCAGAACAGGAAGGCGACCTGCGCGGCGGAGCCGCCCACGTTCATGGCCGCGAGGGCGATGATCATCCCGATGGTCCACGTGGTCGGGTCGCCCTGCGCTCCCCACAGGCCCAGGAACGCGAGCGCGCCGAGGATGCCGACGAGGTTGTTCATGACCGGCGCCCACTGGAAGGGGCCGAAGGAGTCGTGCGCGTTCAGCAGCTGTCCGCACATGACATAGAGAGCCGACAGCATGATCTGCGGCATCATCCAGTAGCCCAGCTGCACCGCGAGCGCGTACGTCACCGGCGGCAGGGCGCCGCTGGTCACCGTCAGCAGCAGCGGCACCGCGACGATGCAGATCGCCGTGATCGCCCCCGCCACCAGCACCACGAGGGTCATCAGGCGCGAGACGTAGTCGGATCCGCGGTCCGGCTGCCGTGCAGCCTTCACGATGGCCGGGACGAGGATCGCGTTCAGGGTGCCGCCGCCCACCAGGATCCAGATCGTGTTGGGCAGCTGGTTCGCGGCGCTGAAGGCGCTCGCGGCCGCGGTCATCGACCCGGCCGTGATCATGCCGAAGAGGTAGTTGCGCACGAAGCCGAGCAGGCGGGAGACCATCGAGCCGGAGGCCATGAGCATGCTGGCCCGCACGAGCCCGCCGCGGCGGGCGGGAGGGGGCGAGGTCGGCGCAGGCGTCGTCGGCGCGGCCGCCCGGGTGTCCCCGGCGGTCGACTCCTTCGTGGGGGCGAAGGCCTCGAGGGCATCGGCCCCGCCACCGGCGACGAGGGTGGGGGCGACGGTCCGGGTCGCCGGTCGGATGGCACCGGAGCCGTGCAGATGCCGCGGGATGTGCTGGGTGCGCAGCGGCTTGGTCATCGCTCCTCCTCCGGGGGCGGGCTCGGCTCCGGCTCCTCGTGATCCGGGTCGGCACCCGGATCGGTCTCCGCGTCCATCGTCCCGGCGACCGGCTGGGAGCGACCCGTGGACGCGAGCACCGCCGGGTCCTCGGGCGCCTTCACCCCCGGGGCGCGGGCGGCGGAGCCCGTGCGCCGTGCCCGCAGCACGCCGACGATCACCAGCAGCCCCATGCCGATCATGAGCGCCATCGTGGTCCAGTTCTCCCAGGCCGGGTTCACGCTCAGCGGGGTCTGCACGGGTGCGGTCAGCGGGGATCCCTCGGTCGAGGAGAGGTTCGTGGTCAGGGTGACGGTGCCGTTCGCGATCGCCTCCACCGGCACGGTCACCTGGGCGCTCCCCCGCGCGGGCACCGTGAGCGGCGGGACCTCCCCGATGCGCACCACATGCGTGTCCGCCGTGACCGCGACCTGCACGGTGATCGGGGTGTCGAGCCGGTTGGCGACGGTGATGGGGACGCCCGCGGAATCGGCGACCAGCGTGTACTCGGAGGCCGGGGCGACCGTGACGGCGCCGCGCAGCTCCTCGACCTCGGCGCCCAGGCCGTCGGCCAGGGCGCGCTGTCCGTCCGCGTCCGTCCGATGCGCCGTCCCGGTCGCGGCCAGGATCTGCAGGCGCAGCGCATCGAGGGTCGCATCGTCCTCCATCACGGCCGCGAGCTCCTCGAGCCGTGCCGAGGAGGACTCGAGGGAGCGGACCGCCGCCTCGTCGAGCCGCGCCGGCGGGGCGGCGGCGTCGCCGAGGATCTGCGCCGGGGCGATCTCGCCGGCGGTGAGCACGCGCCCCTGCTCGTCGAGGGGCTCCGAGGTCGTGGTGCCGCCGGGCACCGCGTCCAGCAGCTGTCCGACGGGGGCCCGTTCGACCCAGGGCGCGTCCTCGAGATCGGACATCATGCGGGTGACGGCCTCGGCGTCCAGGGCCGCCGCGTCCTGCGGCATCATCACCAGATGACGCGCGGCCGGCACGTCCTGGGCGGCGACCGCGGCGGTCTCGGCGAGGATCCGCTGCCGGGTCAGGGCCTCATCGGCCGCAGGGGCCTCGCCCTGCGCCGCGTCCTCGCGCAGGGTCGACAGCTGCGCGGACAGCCGGGTGTCGGGAAGGATCAGAGAGGTGGTGCCGTCCTCGGAGCTCAGCTGGGCCAGGGAGGAGCGGGTGATCCTCGGGTCGTCGGCCCCGTCGACCGCGGACTGGGGGACGATCAGCACCCCTGCCCCGGCGCGCTGCGCGGCCTGCAGCTCCGTCCCCGTGGTCTCCTGCGCGGGGAGGGCGAGGGCGAGGGCCCGGGCGTCGACGCCCTGCTCCGCCCACGTGGCGCGGGAGGCGGCGCCGGCGCGGGCCCGCAGCTCCTGCGCTCCCTCCTCCTGGAGGGAGACGAGGTCGGCTCCGGCGTACGGGGCGCCCAGCACGGTCCGGCCCTCGGCGCCCTCGCGCAGCTGCTCGGCGAGCTGCGCGGCGGGCGGGTGCGGGGCGGGCTCGGCTCCGCCCGGAGCGGGGCTCGTCTCCGGCGGGGCCTCGCCGGCGGTCGGGGTGCCCTCCCCGGAGCCGGGCTCCTCCGTCTCCTCGACGGCGAGCACGGGCGGGTCCAGCAGCGAGGGGTCCAGCAGCCAGTCCACGCCGCCGATCGCGGCGATCCGCGCCTCCCGTGCGAGCGGGCCGGAGGTCGCCTCGGCGGTGAAGGCCTCCGGGTCGGCGACCTGCGCGGCCGGGTCCTGGGAGGCGACCGGGACGAGCACCGACTGCCGCATGGTGCTGGTGGCGCCGGCGGGTCTCCAGATCGTGAAGGTCCGCAGGCTGGCCAGCGCCGTGTCCTCGGAGACGAGCGTGACGGAGAGCCGGCGCGGGCCCCAGAGATCCGGGGACGGGGAGAAGCCCAGCTCATCGGCCGGGACCGCGACGGAGACGGTCGCGCTCGCCCCGGGGGCGAGGTCGGCCGCGGGGGCGGAGGTCCCCGCGGGGTCCCCGCGCGCATCGACCGCCTCCTCCTGCTGCCAGCTCTGGAGGTCGTCGCGGTCGGTGATCCGGGCGCTGCGCGCGCGCACCTCGAGGCGGGGGGCGCGCAGCACGGCGGAGGACGTGTTGGTGATGGTGATCTCAGCGGTCAGCGTGCCGCCCGGTGCGAGCGCGACCGGTCCGAGCTGCTCCAGCCGCAGGGGGTGCGCGGCGCCGTCGAAGTCGTCGGGCTGCGGCAGGGCCTGGGCGCCGGCCGGTGCCAGCAGCACCAGCAGGCAGATGACCAGGGTCGATGCTGCCGCCCGGAGCGCCGAGCGGCGGCCCGTTCCGGGGGCGACCGCTGCTGCGGGCGGCGCGGGACGGGATGACCGCCCCGTCCCGGGGCCGGACGAGGTCGGTGCGGACTGCGGCATGGGGACACTGTATGCGGCCGACTACCGTATCCCTGTGACTGAAGCACTCCACGGAACGGACGGGACGGCGGACGGGACGGGCGCCGCGCGCTCCCGCCTCGACGTCGCGCGCACCCGGGCGGCCTCGATGTTCGCCGCCCTCCCGGAGGAGATCCACGAGCTGGGTCGGGCCTTCGAGGCCGCCGGGCATGAGCTCGCCCTGGTCGGCGGGCCCGTGCGCGATGCCGTCCTGGGCCGTTCGAGCGCCGACCTCGACTTCACGACCTCCGCCCGTCCCGAGCAGACCGAGGCGATCCTGCGCTCCTGGAACCGGGGCGGCGGCCTGTGGGACATGGGCCGCGAGTTCGGGACCCTGGGCGCGGCCCGCGGCGATCTGCGCGTCGAGGTCACGACGTATCGGACGGAGTCCTACGACCCGACCAGCCGCAAGCCCCAGGTCGTCTACGGCGACACCCTCGCCGGGGACCTGTCGCGGCGCGACTTCACCGTCAACGCGATGGCGGTCCGCCTGCCCTCCCTCGAGCTGGTCGACCCCTTCGACGGGCTCGCGGACCTCGCCGCGCAGGTGCTGCGCACCCCGGTCGCGCCCGAGCAGTCCTTCGACGATGATCCGCTGCGGATGATGCGGGCCGTGCGCTTCGTCTCCCAGCTGGGCTTCGCGATCGAGGAGGGCACCGCGGAGGCGATCCGCGCCCTCGCCGACCGCCTCGCGATCGTCTCCGCGGAGCGGATCCGCGAGGAGCTCGTGAAGCTGCTGCTGGGCGCGCACCCGCGGGCGGGCCTCACGGGCATGGTCGAGCTGGGCCTCGCCCCGCAGGTGCTGCCGGAGCTGCCTGCTCTGCAGCTCGAGATCGACGAGCATCACCATCACAAGGACGTCTACGAGCACTCCCTCACCGTGCTGGACCAGGCGATCGCCCTCGAGTCCGCGCCGGGATCGGGCGGCCCCTGCGAGCGTCCTGACCTGGTGCTGCGCCTGGCCGCCCTGCTCCACGACATCGGCAAGCCCGCGACCCGCCGGTTCGAGGCCGGCGGCGTGGTCACCTTCCGCCACCACGACGTGGTGGGCGCGAAGATGACCGCGAAGCGGATGAAGGCTCTCGCCTTCGACAGGGACACCACCAAGCAGGTCGCGCGCCTGGTCGAGCTGCACCTGCGCTTCCATGGCTACGCGGACTCGGCCTGGACCGACTCCGCCGTGCGCCGGTACGTGACCGATGCGGGGCCGCTCCTCCAGCATCTGCATCGCCTCACCCGGGCCGATGTCACGACGCGCAACAAGCGGAAGGCCCGGGGCCTGGCCCGCGCCTACGACGAGCTGGAGGCGCGCATCGACGAGCTGGCCCAGCAGGAGGAGATCGGGCGGATCCGTCCCGACCTCGACGGCAACGAGATCATGGAGATCCTGGGCCTGGCCCCCGGCCGCGAGGTCGGGGAGGCGTACCGGCATCTGCTCGAGCTGCGCATGGAGCACGGGCCGCTGGGCCGGGAGCGCGCCGAGGCGGAGCTGAAGGCCTGGTGGGAGGCCCGCTGATCGAGCCGGGGCGGCTGTGACCGGGCTCGCACGAGTCGTGGACACCGTGTGAGAGTCGCCCGGGAGGGGTGTGCGGGCGGCAGAGCCGCGCACATACTGAGAAGGCGTGGGCCGTCCAGGTCCTCACCCGATACTTCGCCCCAGCCATCGGCCAGGAAGCAGGAGCCCCCATGAGCGATTCCCGCGGCTCGTCGAGTCCCGGAGACCCCGGCAAGAACGGAGCGCGGCGCGCCGCCGGCGTGCGTCGCAGCACCCCGGCCGAGGTGAAGGGCAGCTCCCGGACGTCCCGTGCGGAGGCGGGTGCCGGCGCGAAGGCGGCCTCCTCGAAGCCCGGCTCTGCGAAGCCCGGCTCTGCGAAGTCCGGCTCTGCGAAGTCCGGTTCGCCGGCATCGGGTTCCTCGACGTCGTCGAAGGGGAAGGGTCGTGGCAGCTCGCGCACGGCCGCGGCCGGTGCCGGAGCGGCGGCGGGCGCGACGACGCTCGCGCGCCGTGCGAAGCCGAAGAAGAACCTCCTGAACTACCCGCGCGCCGGGAAGAAGGGCGTGTGGCGCTGGTTCCCCTCGCTGCGCATGATCCTCGGTGCCTTCGCGCTGCTGGTGATCGCCGGCGTCGCCGCGGTCGTGTGGCTGTACCAGACCACCGAGGTCCCCGAGCCCAGCGATGTCGCGCTCGCCCAGACCACGCGGGTCTACTTCTCCGACGGCGAGACCGAGATGGGGAAGTTCTCCCAGATCAACCGGACGATCATCCCGAGCGACGAGATCCCGGACAACATCAAGAACGCGGTCGTCGCGAGCGAGGACTCGACGTTCTACGAGAACCGCGGCGTGTCCCCGCGCGGCGTCGTGCGCGCCCTGGTCAACAACCTCTCCGGCAAGTCCCGTCAGGGCGGCTCGACCATCACCATGCAGTACATCGAGCGGTACTACACGGGCACCAACACCTCCTACCTGGGCAAGGCCCAGGAGGCGATGATGGCGCTCAAGGCCGATGAGGAGCTGTCCAAGGACGAGATCCTCTCGCGATATCTCAACACCATCTACTTCGGTCGGGGCGCCTACGGCGTGCAGGAGGCCAGCCAGGCCTATTTCGGCAAGGACGCCAAGGACCTCACCGATGCGGAGGCCGCCCTGCTGGTGGCCGTGATCCCCGCGCCCTCGGCGTACGACCCGGCCAAGAACCCCGAGCGCGCCGCCTCCCTGTGGGACCGCGTGATCGAGCGCCAGGTCAACGTGACCGGCAAGATGACGGCCGAGCAGGCCGATGCGCTCGAGTTCCCGAAGACCGTCGAGCCGAAGAACAAGAACGCGCTCGCCGGGACCAACGGCTACCTCATGGCCGCGGTGAAGTCGGAGCTGACGGCGCAGGGCTACGACGAGGACACCCTCGAGACCGGCGGCTTCACGATCGTGTCCACGATCGACCCGAAGATCCAGGAGAACACGGTCCTCGCGATCGCGGACCTCCCCGAGGACCGTCCCGCCAACAACAGGGTCGGCACCATCACCATCGATCCGCAGACCGGGGCGATCAAGGCGATGTACGGCGGCAAGGACTACGTCACGCAGTCGTACAACGACGCCACCCAGTCGCGCATGCAGGGCGGATCCATCTTCAAGACGTTCACCCTGGTCGCTGCCCTCCAGGAGGGCTACAGCCTGAACACGCAGCTGAACGGCGACTCTCCGCACACCTTCCGGGGCGGCTGGCGGGTGAAGAACTTCGGCGGCACCTCCTACGGCACGGTCAACCTCAAGAAGGCGACGACGTCCTCGATCAACACCGCCTACGCGGAGCTGAACATCGAGATGGGCCCGGAGAAGACGCGCGACGCCGCGATCCAGCTGGGTCTGCCGGAGGACACCCCGGATCTGAACGCCTACGACTCGAACGTGCTGGGCACCGCCGCGCCGACGGTCCAGGAGATGGCCGAGGCGTACTCGACGATCGCTGCGAAGGGCGTCTACCACCCCTCGTACATCGTCCAGTCCGTCACCAATTCCGACGGCAGCAGCGAGTACGAGCACAAGGACGCGTCCAAGACCGTGCTGGACGAGGCCGTGGCCGTGAACGCGACCGTCGCCCTGCAGGGTCCCCCGACCCAGGGCTCGGCCCGGTACGTCGGCCAGAACATGGACGGGCGCCCGGTGGCCGGCAAGACCGGCACCTCCGAGAGCTTCAAGTCCGCGTGGTTCGTGGGCTTCACCCCGCAGCTCGTGACCGCGGTCGGCATGTTCCAGCCGAGCGATGCCGGGGCTCAGGAGTCGCTGACCCCCTTCGGCGGTGAGGACGACATCACCGGCGGCACCTTCCCGACCCAGGTGTGGACGCACATCATGAAGCCCTCCCTCGAGGGTCAGGAGATGCTCGAGTTCCCGGAGCAGATGCGCCTGGACAACCAGAAGCGCTCCTCGCGCTCCGACGACGATGACGATTCCTCCTCGAAGACGTCGTCCACGCGGACGCCGAAGAAGGAGAAGAAGACCACCGAGGCACCCGAGACCGAGGAGCCCTCGCCGGAGGAGACCACCCCGGAGGAGACGACGCCTCCTGCGGAGACCACCCCGCAGGAGACCCCGTCGGAGAAGCCCTCGACGGCGCCTGCGGAGGAGAGGACGACCTCGGCGCCGCCGGCGAAGACCACGCCTCCGGCGAAGGAGGAGGGGGCGACGGACGAGGAGGACACGGGGCCCGGCAACGGCTCCGGCACCTCGAAGCCGGACAAGGAGAAGCCCACCGGCGGCGCCTCGGCCGGGAAGCCCTCGGATGAGCCCTCCGCCGGGGCTGACGACGAGGACTGAGCGCGGGGGCGCTCGCTCCTCCGGGACGACGGCCCCCGGCCGTGAGAGCGGTGCCGGGATCAGTCGGTCTGCGCCGTGAGCGCCCCGGCCCGGGCGGCCGCCGCGGCGGCGCGGGCCGTGCGCGCGGCGAGCGCGTCGTCGAGAGCCTCCCCGGTCAGCAGCAGGCGGAAGTACAGGGGGGCCACCAGCAGGTCCACGACATCGTCGGCGACCGTCGTCGCGGGGATCTCTCCGCGCTGGACCGCCCGGGCGAGCATCTGCGCGGACAGCGCGCGCCGGCTGCTCAGCAGCGCCTGGCGCAGGCGGTCCGCCTGCGGCAGGGAGCGCGCGTCGGAGGAGAGCAGGGCCTGCAGCACGGTGCCTGCGGGGCCGTTCAGCACGGTGATGATGCCCTCGGCGTAGCGTCGGAGGTCCGTCTCGAGGGCCCCGGTGTCCTCGGGACGGACGGGTTCGGCGGTGAGGGAGGCGAGCGCCGCCTCGAGCAGGGCGTCGCGATCCGGCCAGCGACGGTAGACGCTCGTCCTGTGCACCCCCGCGCGGGCCGCGACCGTGCTGATCGACAGCGCGGCGTACCCGTTCTCGACGAGCTCGGCGAGCGTCGCCTCGAACAGGGCTGCTCGAACGCGGGCGCTGCGCCCGCCGGGTCGGGTGCGGGGGCCCGCGTCCGGATCGCTCATGTCCATGCCTCCAGTATCCCGGCTCCGCGCGCGCCGGGGCGCGGACGCACCACGCACTAACGCGACGAACTGTTGCGTTAAGATGGGGCGGTCGCCGCCCGGCGACGCATCCCCGTCCGCCGAGGAAGGCATCCCCCGCCATGCACCGCACCCCCCGCCCCCGTCCCGCCGCCGCGCGCGCCGCGGCCCGCACCGTCGCCGCCCTGATGCTCATCGGCGGCCTGAGCGCCTGCAGCGCCCTCGGCGGCGACAGCTCGACGGACGCGCCCACCTCCATCGCGGAGGCGAAGGCCGACGCCGAGGCGGAATCCAGCGCCTGGCTCGACGACCTGACCGCCGAGGACGTCGACGCCGTGCTCACCGCCTTCCAGGAGCGCGTCGGCGGGGAGAGCGCCCAGATCACCCAGCTCGATGCGAGCAACGGCGTGATCACCCTGTATGCGACCGACCCCGCCGCCCCCGAGGAGCTCAACGCCTGGAGCTGGCACGACGGGGAGGTCGGCGAGGAGTCCACCCCCGTCGATTACGGCGGTGACACGGAGGCGCTCGAGCAGAACGTCTTCGGCATCGACGAGGTGAGCGGTGCGGGCATCGTCGCTGCGATCGACGCCGCCCCGGGCGCCGCGGAGGTCGACGGGGGTGCTGCGACCGGGCTGACGATCTCCCGCGACACCCCGTTCTCCCTCGACCTGAAGATCGACGTGAGCGTCACGGCCGACCGCGGTTCCGCGACGGTCCGCACCGACCTCGACGGCGCGGTCGTCAAGGTCTTCTGACCGGCGCTGCGGCCGCTGCGGTGTGCGAGCATCGGGGCATGAGCCTGAACCGATGCGAGCAGTGCCGCCGGAAGATCCGCGGTGCTCCCTACCGCTCCGTGACCGGCCGGATCCTCTGCGAAAGCTGCGGTGCGCGCCTGCAGGGCCGCACCGCGGGCCTCGTCGTCGGCGGCGGTGCCGGGAACGCGATCAGCACCGCCGGCTGGTTCGCCCGGGTGCGCCGGGCGATGGGTCGCGGCCGACGGTGACGCGGGGCGTGCGGCGCTCCCGTGGCGCCTCGCGCAGGGATCAGCCCAGCTGCCGCTTCCACCAGTCCAGGACCGCGTCGAAGCGCTCGACGCGGTGGCGGGGCTGGCCGGAGCGGGTCAGCTCGTGGTCCTCTCCGGGGAAGATGAGCATCTCGGACTCCACGCCCGCCCGCTGCAGGGCGGAGTAGTAGCGGGTGCCCTGTTCGAGGGGGCAGCGCAGGTCCTGCTCCGAGTGGATCACGAGGGTGGGTGTGCGGACCGCGGGCGCCGCCGCGAAGGCGCTCTGCCGGTGGATGTCCTCCGCGCTGGTGCCGATGTACTGGTCGCCGAAGGACGTGCCGATGTCGCTCGTCCCCTGGAAGCTCAGCGGGTCCAGGAAGCCCCGCTCGACGATCGCCCCGGAGAAGCGGTGGTCGTGGCCGATGATCCACGCCGTGAGATAGCCGCCGTAGGAGCCGCCCATGATGCCCAGGCGCTCCCCGTCCAGCCGTGCGTCGCGGGCCAGAGCGGCCTCGAGCAGGTCCAGCACGTCCTCGGCGTCGACCGTCCCGAATCCGCCCTTGACCGCCCGGCCGTGCGCGCGCCCGTAGCCGGCCGAGCCGCGCGGGTTCCCGTAGACGACCGCGTACCCGGCCTCCACGAGTGTCTGCACCTCGTCGAAGAGGGCGACCGTGTACGCGGCGTGGGGGCCGCCGTGGATCAGCAGGATCAGCGGGATCGACGCAGGGTCGACGGGCTGCGGCGGCAGGGCGAGCCAGCCGTGCACGGGATATCCGCTGCGGCCGATGATCTCCAGCTCCTCCGGCAGGACGGGCGGTGCGAGCTCCCGCAGCGCCTCGCCCGCATCGACCAGCACGCGGGCCGGGCCTCCTGCCGCATCGGCCGCCAGCAGCACCCCGGTGCTGTCCGGGGTCGCGGCGGCGGCGAGGATGATCTCGCGCTCGCCGACGCGTACCGCATCGGCCCCCTCGATCACGACGTTCCCGCCGAGCACGAGCTCGGTGCGGCCGTCCGGGCGCACGCGCGTGAGGTGCTCACGGCCCCGGGAGAGGGTGCGCAGCAGCAGATCCTCGCCGAGGACGACGAGCTCGGACCCACCCGGGCCCACGAGCAGCGATTCCGGTGCGGTCAGGCGGCGGGGGGCTCTCCCGCCGTCCGGGGGCGCGAGCCAGATGCCCTGGTCGGCCGCCACGTCGTCGCGGCCGTCGATCGGCTCCGAGGCCAGCAGCGCGAGCTCGCCGGAGGGCAGAGATGCGAGGCCTCGGACGGCGAGGCCCGCCTCCCGTGGCACCACGACCCGCACCCGGGCGGGGGAGCCCTCCTCGCCGCGCAGGTCCGCGGCCGTGATCGCCTCCGATCCGGCCGCGGGCGCCGTGATCGCGACGACCTCGCGGCGCTGGTCACCGGCGGCCGCGGCGTGTTCGGCGCGGACGGCGAGCACCTCGGTGCCGTCCGCGGAGAAGACGAGGGCGGAGTGATCGGCGGCGGCATCGGTCAGCTGGGCGAGCGCGATCGGCGGGTTGGGGGCGAGCTCGTGCGTCGGATGCGGGGCCAGCGGCGGCAGCGGCTCCTCCTGCGGATCCGCCGCCCGGACCACGAACACCTGCGCAGGCCGGTCCAGGGTGTAGCCGACGCCGTTGGCGTGCCAGCGCGGCCCGGTGATGCGGCGCGGAGACTCGGCGGCGGCGCCGAGCCCCTCGACGGAGCCGTAGCGGCCGCGCTCGGGCACCCGCGCCAGGACGGCGATCCGGCTGCCGTCCGGGGACCATGCGAAGGACGCGACGCCCAGGGGCAGGTCGGTCAGCACGATGGGTTCGCCGCCGCGGGCGTCGATCACCTGCAGCTGTCGGCGACCCTGCGCATCGGGTCGCAGGAAGGCGAGACGCGCTCCGTCCGGGGAGAAGGCGGGGGCGGCATCGGCGAGGCCGCGGGTGAGCCGCCGCGGCGGGGCGGCGGCGGTGGCGTCGGCCCGCAGCTCGATCCGCCAGAGCTGGCCCACGGTGCGGTTCGCGCGCAGGTCGGGGCGGGAGGCGGCGTAGACCGCGGCGCTCCCGTCCGGAGAGATCGTCGGGCGGGAGAAGGAGGTCAGATGCGTGATGTCGCCGGGGAGCATGCGGCGAGGCTACCAACGCGGGCCTGCCGATCGTGCCGTCCCGCGTCATCCATGTCACGCCGTATGACAGAGAACTTGTCCTTGGCGGCCCCATAAGAGGTACTAGGGTTTGTTCCGGTTCCGGCCGTGCTCCCCGGTCGATGCCTGGAACCATTCACAGCCCCACGAGCCGCCCCGAAGGACGACCATGGCCCCCGCGTCTGCCGCGCCCCGCATCCCCCGCCGCACCGTCACGACCGCCGCCGCGCTCGGCGTCCTCGCGCTGCCCGCCCTCGCCGCATGCGGCTCCGCCGGCGGCGCCTCCGGCGCGGCCGCGGACACCTCCCTGCTGAAGGTCGCCTTCCCCTCCGACAGCGAGAACTACGACCCCCACCAGCCGCCCTACACCGTCTCCCGCGCCGTCGCCCGGCAGATCGCCGACACCCTCGTGGACCAGGACCCCGAGACCGGGGAGATCCTCCCGTGGCTCGCCGAGAGCTGGGAGGCCAACGAGGACTCCTCGCAGTTCACCTTCCACCTGCGCGAGGGCGTGACCTTCTCCGACGGCACCGAGTTCACCGCCACGAGCGTGAAGAACAACTTCGACCGCATCATCGACCTGGGGGCGCTGGCCTACATCGGCGCGAGCCATCTGCGCGGATACACCGGCACGGAGGTCGTCGATCCCCGCACGGCCGTGGTCTCCTTCGACGGCCCCAACGCCCAGTTCCTGCAGGCTGCGACCACCCAGACCCTCTCGATGCTCGCCGATGCGACCCTCGCCCTGACCCCTGAGGAGGTCGCGAGCGGGAAGGTCATCGGCTCCGGCGCCTACCTGCTCGAGAGCTACACCCCCGGCAAGACGATCACCCTCACCCGGCGCGAGGACTACGCCTGGGGGTCCGGCGCCTACACCAACCAGGGCGCCGCCGCCTTCGAGAAGATCGAGATCTCCTTCATCCCCGATGCGACCACGCTCGCGGGTGCCGTGTCCTCGGGCCAGGTCGACTTCGCGTTCCTGCTGGACACCTCCACCCTCGCCTCCATCGAGGGGACGACCCTCCAGGTCGAGAAGCGGGCCACGCGCGGCATCTCCTTCCCGCTGGTGCCCTTCCTCTATCGCGAGATCTTCCAGGACGAGGCCGTGCGCCGGGCCATCAACCCCGCCACCGACCGCGCCGAGATCGCCGAGCGCATCTACCAGGGCCAGGTCGAGCCCGCGACCGGTCTGCTGACCGCCGCGACCCCCGGCTCCGCTGACCTCTCCGAGTTCCTGGCCTACGACCTCGACGCCGCCACGACGATCCTCGAGGAGGGAGGCTGGACGGTCGGGGCCGACGGCATCCGCGTCAACGCCGCCGGGCAGCGCCTGAGCGTCGCCATCCAGTACGTCGGCGGGAACACCCTGTACGAGCAGCTCTTCCAGCTCCTGCAGACCCAGTGGAAGAAGGCCGGCATCGAGTTCGTGCTCGAGCCCGTCACCGAGGCGCAGTCCTCCGAGCACGGCCTCTACGACGCCCCCTACGATCTGTCCACCTGGACCCAGGGCCGCGCCGATCCCGACGTCCTGCGCGTCGTGTACAGCTCCTTCTACGAGAACCAGTCCTTCTTCTTCTCGACCCCGCTGCCGGAGATCGACGAGGCCCTGCTCGCGCTGCAGTCCACGACCGACCCGGAGGAGCGGGCCGCCGCCTCGGAGACGGCGCAGCGGCTGCTGCTCGAGGGCGGCTACTCCTTCCCGCTGATCGACGCGATCTCCGTGAGCGCCGCCTCCGCGACGCTCGGCCCGATCGTGCTGGACGCCGAGAACAAGCCCGCCTTCGCGGACCTCGCGCCCGCCTCATGAACGGCCGTCTGCTCACCGGGTACGTCCTGCGCCGCCTGGGCCAGGCGCTCGTCGTGCTGTGGGGCGCCATCACGCTGTCCTTCCTCATCGTCCAGCTCACCCCCGGAGACCCTGCACGGCTCATGGTCATGGGCGGGGAGGGCGGCGACGCGGGGGCCGCGAACGAGGAGCAGCTCGCCCAGGTCCGCGCCGACATGGGCCTGGACCAGCCGGTGATCCTCCAGTACCTCGGCTACCTGGGCCGCGTGGTGACCTTCGACTGGGGCACCGCCTACTCCCAGCAGCGCCAGAGCGTGACCGACGTGATCGGCCAGGGCATCGGCTCCACCCTCGAGCTCGGTGCGGTCAGCCTGCTGCTCATGACCGCGCTCGGGATCGTCTTCGCCCTCGGCTCGGTGCTGCTGCCCACCGCGTGGCTGCGCTCCGCCTTCCAGGGCGTGACCGTGATCGGCATCGCCGTGCCCTCCTTCGTCCTGGCGATCGCGCTGCTGCAGATCTTCTCCTTCCAGCTGGGCTGGTTCCCCGCCTTCGGGGCCGATGGCCTGCGCTCGGTGCTGCTGCCCTCGATCACGATCGCGCTGCTGGGCGCGGGGACCCTCAGCCAGGTCTTCGCCCGCTCGATCCGCGAGGTCTCCGCCGAGGGGTATGTCGAGGTCGCCCGCGCCCGCGGTCTGTCTCCCGCGCAGGTCGTGCTGCGCCACGTGCTGCGCAACGCGAGCCTGCCGGTGTACACGATCGTCGGCATGCTGGTGGGCGGCATCGTCTCCGGCGCCGCGATCATCGAGACGATCTTCGGCCGCCCCGGGATCGGCAACCTCTATGTCGAGGCCGTGAGCGCTCGCGACTTCCCGCTGATCCAGGCGCTCATCGTCCTCACCGGCGGCATCTACGTCCTGGTCACGCTGATCGTGGACCTGTCCTACCCGCTGATCGACCCGCGCGTCGTCTCCCCGGCCGCGAGGAGGACCCGATGAGCCTGCGCTCCCTGCTTCTCCGGCCCGGCATGGCGGCGTCGGTGCTGTTCCTCGTGCTCCTGCTGGGCTGGATCCTCCTGCCCGGGCTGTTCGCGACCCACGACCCGCTCGAGGCCGTGGGCGCCTCCCTCGCCCCGCCCGGCGCCGAGTTCTGGTTCGGCACCGACTTGAACGGCCGCGACGTCTACTCCCGTGTCGTGTTCGGCACCCGCACCTCCCTGCTCGCCGGCCTCGTCGCGGTCGCGATCTCCCTCAGCGCCGGCGGTCTGCTGGGCATGCTCGCCGGCTACCTGGGCGGGGCGGTCGACGCGATCATCTCCCGCGCCGTCGAGGTGATCGTGTCCATCCCCGGGCTGCTGCTGTCGCTCGCGATCATCTCCGCGCTCGGCTTCGGGGTGGACAAGGTCGCGATCGCCGTCGGCATCGCCGGGATCCCCGGCATGGTCCGCATCGCCCGCGCGGAGACCCTGCGGATCGTGGGCCTGCCCTACATGGACGCCTCGATCACGAGCGGGACCGGCCGGATCCGCGGGATCCTCACCCACGTCGTGCCGAACGCCTCCGGCGCGATCGCCGTGGTCGCCGGGATCGACCTGGGCGGCGCGATCCTGTCCGTCGCGGCCCTCAGCTTCCTGGGCTTCGGCGCCGTGCCCCCGCATCCCGAATGGGGATCGCAGATCAACGAGGGCCGCATGTACATCGCGACCGCCTGGTGGTGGACCGCGTTCCCGGCGCTCGTCGCCGGCCTGACCGTGCTCGCCGTGAACCGCCTCAGCCGCGGGATCGGCACGAAGGAGACCCGATGACCGCCCCGACCCTGCTCGAGGTCACGGACCTGCGCATCTCCTACCGGAGCTCGCGCCGCCGCGGATCCGCCCCTCCCGCCGTCCCGGGCGTGTCCTTCACGCTGCGCGCCGGGGAGTCCCTCGCCCTGGTCGGCGAATCCGGCTCCGGGAAGTCCAGCATCGCCCGCGCGGTGCTGGGCCTGCTGGGCTCCCGCGCCGAGGTCTCCGGGGCCGTCCGCCTCGACGGCACCGAGCTGCTCTCCCTGCCCGATGCACGCGCCCGCCGCATCCGCGGCCGCGACATCGCCTACGTCCCCCAGGACCCCGGCGGCTCCCTCGACCCGCTGCGCCGCGTGATCGACCAGGTGATCGAGCCCCTGCGGCATCATCGGATCGGCGACCCCGGAAGCCACCGCGAGCGCGCCCTGCAGGCCCTCGCGGAGGCGGGCCTGGACGAGGCGGAGCGTCTGGCGGACCGATGGCCGCACGAGCTGTCCGGCGGGCAGCGCCAGCGCGTCCTCATCGCCGCCGCGATCGTGTCCGAACCCGCGCTGATCATCGCCGACGAGCCCACCAGCGCGCTCGACGTCACCGTGCAGCGGCGCATCCTGGACCGCCTCCAGGAGCTGACCTCCTCCCACGGCACGGCCCTGCTGCTGATCACCCACGACCTCGCGGTCGCCGCGGACCGCACCGACCGCACCATCGCCCTGCGCCGCGGCGAGATCGTCGACGAGGGCGAGAGCCGCGGCCTGCTCACCGCTCCCGAGCATCCGTACACGCGCGCCCTCGTCGAGGCGATCCCCGGCCGCTCGCGCACCCTCGCGGCGATCGCTCCGCCCGAGCCTGCCGACGACCGGGCGCCCCTGCTCGAGGCCCGGGGCGTCGCACGGACCTACGGCACCCGCCGCGACCCCGTGCACGCGCTGCGACCCACCGACCTCGTGGTCCGCCCCGGCGACAGCATCGGGATCGCCGGTGAGTCCGGCTCCGGGAAGACCACCCTCGCCCGGATCCTGCTGGGTCTGGTCGCGCCCGACGCCGCGCCCGGCGCGTCCGAGGCCGATGATGCCGCCGGGACCGTGCGCATCGGCGGGGAGCCGCTGCGCACGGGACGCCGGGGGCGCGCCCAGCGCCGCATCGTCCAGCCCGTCTTCCAGAACCCGCACTCCTCCTTCGATCCCGCCCGCACCGTCGGCTGGTCCGTGCTCGAGCCCGTCCGCGCCCTCGCCCGCGTGCCGCGCGCCGGACGGTCCGCGCTGGTCGCGCGGCTCTTCGAGGACGTGGGCCTGGACCCGGCGCTCGCCGCCCGGAAGCCCGATGAGCTCTCGGGCGGGCAGCTGCAGCGGGTCGCGATCGCCCGCGCCCTGAGCATCGGCCCGCAGGTGCTCGTGTGCGACGAGGCGGTCTCCGCCCTCGATGTGACCGTGCAGGCGCAGATCCTCGCGCTGCTGTCGCGCCTGCAGCGCGAGAAGGGCCTCGCGCTCGTGTTCATCACCCACGACCTCGCCGTCCTGCGCGAGCTGTGCCGGGACGTGCTGGTCATGCGCCGCGGCGAGGTCGTCGAGTCCGGACGCACCGCGGAGGTCTTCGACGCGCCGCAGCACCCCTACACGCGCGAGCTCATCGCGGCGATCCCGGGTGCGGAGGCCGAGCTCGTCGAGGTGTGAGCGCGGGGACCTGCGGCGGGTCACCTCGGGTCGGTTCCGGCCCTCCTGCGCTCCGCGAGGTGGTCCGGGAGCGCTCACGGGGCGCGATCTGCGGCGAGGACCATTCCGTCGGGGGCCGGCTCCGGCGGCGTCCCGCAGATGACGAGGTCTGCCCGCTCCCACGGCCTGTCGGCGGCGAGATGCGCGGCCTCGGCCGCGCCCCACTCGTCCCAGAACGCGATCGTCTCCTGCTCGTCGCCGTCGACGCCGGAGGCGAGGTCCCGGGCGATGCCGCGGGTGCGGGCCTCCTGGGCATCGGACTGCACCCAGCACAGCAGGTCCAGGAGGTCGGCGCAGCTGCGGTCACCCGATCCGACCCCCTCGATGACCAGCAGCTCGACATCGGCCGGGATCTCGATCGCTCCTTCCCGGCCGCGGCGACCCCACTGCGGCGGAGCGAAGGAGATCGCCTCGCCGGCACGGAACGGGTCCAGGATGCCCTTGCGCAGCAGATGCGCCCAGCCGAACAGCGGCTCGTGCCAGGCAAGGTCGTCGGTGTGCACGAGCGCCGTCCGCGGTCCGCAGTCAGCGGCGAGGCGGGCGGCCAGGGTCGTCTTGCCGGAGGCGCTGCGCCCGTCGACCGCGATCGCGGTCCGGGTCCGTCCGGGTCGAGACCTCCGCCCACACTCGGCCGCTTCCAGGATCTTCCCGAGCGGGAACGGCCTCCAGGGGCCGAGCGGCGGTTCCGGTGGGACGGGCTTCATCGTCGTCGACCTCCTGGTCGCGCTGCGGTGCGGTGGGGTCTGCGGCGCGGTCGCGCAGGTGGCCGGAGCTTACGGGATCCGCGGCGGCCCCGGGGGCTCCGTGCGGCCCGGAGCCCGGGTGCTCCTGCGGGTCGCGCACGGGGTGGCGCGGGGGTCCTGTGATCCCCCGCGCACGATCCGGACGGGCCCTGTCGGAGGTCGGGGCGGACGGGTAGGCTTGCACGGTCCGCGCCGGGCATCGCCGATGCCCGTCCGGATGGCATGAACCCTCCTGCCACGGAAAGACCGTGGCCGCACAAGACCACAGGAGGTGGGTACTCGAACATGCGCACGTATGAAATGGTCGTGATCCTCGACCCGTCCGTCGACGAGCGGACCGTCAGCGGGACCTTCGAGAAGCTTGTCCAGGTCGTCCCGACCGAGGGCGGCACCATCGACAACGTCGACGTCTGGGGCAAGCGGAAGTTCGCCTACGAGATCGACAAGAAGACCGAGGGCATCTACATCGTCCTCAGCTTCACCTCGACCCCCGCCACCGCGCAGGAGCTGGATCGTCAGCTGGGCCTGAACGAGTCCGTGCTGCGCACCAAGCTGATGCGCGTCGACGCCGCGTGACGTCATCCGCGCCCGCCCTCGGCTGAGGGCAGACGCAGTCCACGCAGATCCGCACCACCCGCACCCGGAGCACAGGAGCATCCATGGCCGGAGACACCGTCATCACCGTGATCGGCAACATCACCGCTGACCCCGAGCTGCGTTTCACGCAGTCGGGCATGGCGGTCGCCAACTTCACGGTCGCGTCCACCCCCCGCACGTTCGACCGTCAGGCCAACGAGTGGAAGGACGGCGAGGCTCTGTTCCTGCGCTGCTCGATCTGGCGCGACGCGGCCGAGAACGTCGCGGAGTCCCTCGAGAAGGGCTCCCGCGTGATCGTCCAGGGTCGTCTCAAGCAGCGTTCCTACCAGGACCGCGAGGGCAACCAGCGCACCTCCATCGAGCTCGATGTCGAGGAGGTCGGTCCCTCGCTGCGCTACGCGACGGCGAAGCCGAACAAGGTGCAGCGCGGCGGCGGTGGCGGCTTCGGCGGCCAGCGCGGCGGCGCACCCCAGGGCGGCGGCTACGGCGCGCCCCAGGGCCAGGGCGGCGGGTACGGCGCTCCGCAGCAGGGAGGCCAGGGCGGCTACGGCGGCCAGGCCCCCCAGCAGGGCGGCGCTCCCGCGCAGGATCCGTGGGCGGGCGGCGGCAACCAGGGCGGGTACGACGACCCGCCGTTCTGATCGGCTCGCGCTGATCGGGGCTCTCTGAGCGCCGCCCACAACCAAGAATCATTCCATCCCGGGTGCATGCCCGGGCTCCAGACAGAAGAGGAGCACCACGATGGCGAAGCCTGTTCTTCGTAAGCCGAAGAAGAAGCAGAACCCGCTGAAGGCAGCGGGCGTCGAGACCGTCGACTACAAGGACGCAGCCCTGCTGCGCAAGTTCATCTCCGACCGCGGCAAGATCCGCGCACGTCGCGTCACCGGCGTGTCCGTGCAGGAGCAGCGCAAGATCGCGAAGGCCGTGAAGAACGCCCGCGAGATCGCCCTGCTGCCCTACTCGACCTCCGGTCGCTGAGCGAGGAAGGGAAGCACATGACCAGCAAGCTCATCCTCACGCATGAGGTCACCGGCCTCGGCACCGCGGGCGATGTCGTCGAGGTCAAGGACGGCTACGCGCGCAACTTCCTCCTGCCCCGCGGTCTCGCGACCCCGTGGACGAACGGCGGCCAGCGTCAGCTGGACCAGATCCGCTCGGCCCGCGGCAAGCGTGCGATCGCCTCCCTCGAGGACGCGCAGGCTCTGCGTGACGTGCTGCAGTCCAAGCCCGTCGTCGTCTCCGAGCGCGCCGGCCAGGGCGGCCGCCTCTTCGGCGCCGTCACCTCCAAGGAGGTCGCCGAGGGCATCTCGACGCTGCACGGCAAGGAGATCGACCGTCGCGCGGTCGAGTTCCTCGCGCCGATCAAGTCGCTGGGCGAGCACAAGGCGACCGTGCGTCTGCACGAGGACGTCGTCGCGAACCTGCTGATCCAGGTCGTCGCCGCCAAGGGCGCGACCGCCTGATCACCCCGCCCCGGGCTCCGTACCCGGTCGCGACCGGAAGCGCCCCGCACCAGATGGTGCGGGGCGCTTCCGCATGTGCGGGGGGCGAGGTGGGACCGGCCGGCCTCCGCCGCGGCGCACAGGAGGGAGCGTCCACCACTGGCGGACCTTCCCTCACCTTCCGCCGTCCTGCGGGAGAGGGCCTCCGGCCGGAGCGACTTCGGGTCAGACCTCGTCGCCGGCGGTGATGGCCTCGGCCTCCGCCTGGGCGTCGAGATGGTGCGATGCGCCCTGCCCGGCCACGGCGGCGAGGTGGCGGCGGCCCGCCACGAGCATGATGATCGCGATGACGATGGTCAGCGCTCCCAGCTCGTACGGCGCGGCGGCGCCGAAGGCCGCGGCCAGGGGTCCGGCCACGGCAGGGGCGATCGCGCCGCCGAGGAAGCGCACGCCGGAGTAGGCGGAGCTCGCCACGCCGCGCGGCAGGTCCGTCGCCTCCATGACCGTCTCGGTGAGCGCGGTGTTCAGCACGCCCAGCAGCAGCCCGCCCACGACGATCGCGGCGATCATGCCGATCATCGAGGTGTGCAGCAGGGCGAGGGCGAGCAGGACCAGGGCCAGCAGCCCGAGCGTGACCACGAGGGTCGGGATGAGGCCGAAGCGGCGCGTCAGCAGCGGGGCGACCAGCACGGACGTGATCGCCAGGGCGAGGCCCCAGCCGAAGAACACGGCGCCGATCCCCATGGCTCCGAACTCACGGCCCTGCGCGGCGGCGGCCGCTTCGAGGGGGAAGGGCGAGTAGGCCAGCAGCGTGAAGAAGCCGAAGTTGTAGAACACCGCGGTCAGCGCGAGGGTGCGCAGCGCCGGGTTCGCGAGGGCCTTCAGCGAGGCGAGCGGCGACACGTGCGCGGGGCGCTCCTCGGTCCGCAGCAGGGCCATGATCGCGAGGAAGCCGATGCCCATGAGCACGGCCGTGCCGGCGAAGGGCGCGCGCCAGGAGGCGGATCCCAGCAGCCCGCCCAGCAGCGGCCCGACCGCCATGCCCAGGCCCAGCGCCGCCTCGTACAGGATGATCGCGCCGGCGCTGGGGCCGGAGGTCGCGCCGACGATCGCGGCCAGCGCGGTGGAGATGAACAGGGCGTTGCCGAGGCCCCAGCCGGCGCGCAGGCCGATGATCTGGCCGACGGACCCGGAGGCCGCGCACAGGGCGGCGAACACGACCACGAGCGCGAGGCCGATCAGCAGGGTCCGCTTCACGCCGAGGCGCGAGGAGGCCCAGCTGGTGAAGAACATGGCGATCGCGGTGATGAACAGGTAGCTGGTGAACAGGAGCATCGCCTGGGTCGGCGAGGCGTCGAGCTCGGAGGAGATGGCGGGCAGGATCGGATCCACGAGGCCGATGCCCATGAAGGACACGGTCGCGGCGAAGGCGATCGCCCAGACGGCGCGGGGCTGGTGGAAGGCGTCGGCGAGGAGGCCGCCCTGCCGCTCGGGCGCCGGGGTCGCTCCGGTGCTGGTGGGGGAGTGCGAGGTGGAGGTGCTCATGCGCGAGGTGAGGTTCCTTCTGAGGTGTCGATGATGCGGCGGAGGATCCCGGCGGCCTCCTCGAGGGTGGTGCGGTCCTCCTCGGGGATGTCGGCGAGCAGCTCGGCGACGGAGGCGGTGAGGCTCTCGCGCCAGGCGGTGAGCCGGGTGAGCCCGTACGGCGTCAGGTCCACGAGGGAGGAGCGGGCGTCCTGCGGGTCCCGTCGCCGGGAGACGATGCCCTCCGCCTCGAGCCGCTGGATGGCGGTGGTGGCGGTGGGGCGGGAGACCTGCTCGTGGGCCGCGATCTCCGAGAGCCGCATCTCCCCGCGCCGCTGCAGCGTCGAGGTGATCCGCCAGGGGACGGAGGCGACGCCGACATCGGCCCGGCGGGTGGACAGCCGGGTGAACTGGCTGCAGGCCAGGACGAGGGCGAGGGCGGGATCCGGGGTGGTCACGTCACCCCAGTGTAATTAGGTTCCCTAACTAGTGCAAGAGGAACGTCCGGCGTCGCGGCCGCGGGCCCCTAGGATCGGTCAGATGAGCACCACCCCTGCACCACCGCCCGCATCGTCGCCCGCGGAGGCACCCGGCGGAGCCCTCGCTCGCTCCCTCAGCCACGGCCAGATGGCCATGATCGCGATGGGATCGGCGCTCGGCACCGGCCTGTTCCTCGGCTCCGGGGCCGCGATCGGCATGTCCGGGCCCGCCGTCATCCTCTGCTTCGCCCTGGGCTCCGCGATCGCTGCGACGATCGCGCTCTCCATGGGTGAGATGTCCTCCCGATACCCGGTCCGAGGCGGCTTCGGCACCCTCGCCGCCCGCTTCCTCTCCCCGTACTGGGGGTACCTGACCCGGTGGCTGTACTGGTTCGTGACCATCTGCGTGACCGGTGCGGAGCTCGTCGCCTGCGCCACCTATCTGCGGTACTGGGCCTCCGGGGTCCCGCTGTGGGCCGGGATCCTGCTGTTCGCCGCGATCATCCTCGCCATCAACCTCACCAGCGTCGGCTCCTTCGGCGTCGTCGAGTTCTGGCTCTCGAGCATCAAGGTCGTCGCCGTGCTCGTGTTCATCCTCATCGGCATCTTCCTCGTGGTCGTCGGACTGCCCTCCTCTCCTGCCCCGGGCCTGACGAACCTCACGGCCGACGGCGGCTTCCTGCCCTTCGGCATCGGCTCCGTCTGGATCGCGATGAGCGTGGTCATGTTCAGCTTCGGCGGCATCGAGCTGCTGTCGATCACCGCCGCGGAGGCGAAGGACCCGGGTGCGGCGATCCGCACCGCCGCCCGCACCACGATCATCCGCCTCGCCTTCTTCTACGTCCTCGCCGTCGGCGTGGTCGTCGCCCTGCTGCCCTGGCGCGAGGCCTCCGGACAGGGGGAGGAGGTCACCGCGAGCCCCTTCGTGCTCGTCTTCGACCGGATCGGCATTCCCGGCGCGGCGTCCCTGACCAACGTCATCGTGCTCATCGCGGCGCTGTCGGCGGCGAACGCGAACCTTTACGCCGGCAGCCGCATGCTGCACTCCCTGTCCGCCGATGCGATGGCTCCCGCCTTCCTCAGCCGTCTGTCCCGCCGGCACGTGCCCGTGCGCGGGATCGCCGTGAGCTCGGCCGGGATCGTCCTCGCCGCGGCGCTCGCCTTCACCGGGGTCGGCGGTGTCTTCGGCTACATGATGGCCCTCGTCGTGTTCTCGGTGCTGCTGGTCTGGGCGCTGATCCTGGTCAGCTACCTGTTCTACCGGCGCACCCGGGACGGGCGCGAGACCTTCCGCCTGCCCGGCGGCGCGGCCACGGCCGCGGCGGGGCTGATCGGCGTGCTCGGCGTCTTCAGCACCATCGTGGTCGTCCGCGACCTCCAGCTCGCCGCGCTCGTGGGCGTGCCCGCCGTCGCGATCGCCACGGCGCTCTACCTCCTGGTGGTGCGCCATCGCATCGATCCCCGCCGGACCGATGCCGCCTTCGCGGAGGCTGAGGCGGCGGAGGCCGGGACGGCCGGGCGCGCGACGGGCCAGGAGGCCGGCACGACGCCCACGACGTGATGGTGGTTACCTTCGCTCCGTCCCGTTTGGGGGTCGGTCCACCAGCGGGTATGATGAAGGAACCTTCGGCTTTGGTGTGTGAAGCCCGGCGCCGAAGACACGCGCGAGTGGCGGAATAGGCAGACGCGCACGGTTCAGGTCCGTGTGCCCGAAAGGGCGTGGGGGTTCAACTCCCCCCTCGCGCACGTGAACGCAGGGCCCCGGTGAGAGATCACCGGGGCCCTGCGCGTTCCCCGAGGAGCGTCGGGGCCCCGGCTCCGTCCGGTCGCTCAGACCTCTCCGGCGCGCTGCGCGGCCAGCAGGCTCCCGAGCGCCTCGACCACGAGCGCATGGTCCTCCGTCTGTGCGAGCCCGGACACCGCCACCGTGCCGATGATCCCCGCCCCGCGCACCGCGATCGGGAACGCCCCGCCATGCGCGGCGAACTCCGCCGCCGGCAGCCCCGTCGCCTGCTCGAAGGTGGTGCCGCGGTCACGGTACTTCTGTCCCATGAACAGGGAGGACCGGCCGAAGCGGCGCACCGTCGCGCACTTCCGGGCGATCCAGGCAGCATTGTCCGGGACGGTGCCCGGTCGTGCATGCGCGAACAGCTGCCGCTCCCCGCGACGGATGTCCACCAGGATCGGCAGCTCCCGCTCCCGCGCGAGGGACACCAGGAGGCTGCCCAGCCACCAGGCGTCGTCCTCGGTGAAGCGGTCCAGGATCAGCGACTCCTCCTGGGCGAGGAGCTCTGCGAGAGAGAGCGTCATGCCCGGCAGTCTCGCCCCCGAGGCTCCTGGGATCAAGACGATCCCGGGAATGATCCGCCTCTGTCGGAGGGAGGACGCCAGGAGTAGCATCGGCCCCCGTCACGGCCCGCCGGCCGCGACGGATCGCAGTCGATGCACAGCCGAAGAAGGCCGACATGTCCCAGGCAGCTCCGTCCCCCACCCCTCACCCGTCCCCGCTCCTGCGGTCGTTCCACGAGGTCAGCCGCGCGGATATCGCGGAGGTGGGCGGCAAGGCCGCGAACCTCGGCGAACTCGCCCGTGCGGGCTTCCCGGTGCCGCCCGGCCTCGTCCTGACCACCGAGGCGTACCGGATCTTCGTGCGCGAGAGCGGCATCGGCACGCGTCTGCAGGAGCTCGCCTCCGCCGCGGATCCGGAGGATCCGGAGGCGACGGGCCGAACGGCCGAGGCGATCGCCGCATTGTTCGCCGGGGCGCAGATCCCCGAGGAGGTGCGCGAGCAGGTCCTCGCCGCCTCCGCGCAGCTGGGCTCGCCGGCGCTCGCCGTGCGCTCCTCCGCGACCGCCGAGGACCTCGAGGACGCGAGCTTCGCGGGACAGCAGGAGACGTTCCTGCACGTCGAGGGCGAGGAGGCGCTGCTGGCCGCTGTCCGGGACTGCTGGGCCTCGCTCTGGTCGGCGCGGGCCCTCGCCTATCGTGCCCAGCGCGGGATCGGACCGGAGGAGGTGGCGCTCGCCGTCGTCGTCCAGGAGATGGCCCGGGCCGACGCGGCGGGCGTGATGTTCACCGCGAGCCCGACCACCGGGCGCCGGGACGAGACCGTCATCTCCGCCGCCTGGGGGCTCGGCGAGGCGGTGGTCTCCGGCCTCGTGGACACCGACGACCTCGTCGTCGACCTGAGCCGCGGCCTCGTGACCAGCCGCAGCACCGCGGAGAAGGGACTCGAGGTGGTGCCGGCCGTGCGCGGCACCGAGGTCTGGGAGATCCACGGTCCGCGCCGCCGGGCGGAGGTGCTCAGCGATGCCCAGGCCCTCGACCTCGCCGCCTGGGGCGCCCGCATCACCGCGCACTACGGTGCCCCGCAGGACATCGAATGGGCCCTGGTCGGCACCGGATTCGTGATCACCCAGGCGCGCCCCGTCGTGGCCCTCCCGCCCGAGGCCGGCCCCGCCCCGCACGACTGGAGCGTTCCCCGCCCCCGCAGCCTCTACTTCCGCGGAAGCATCGTCGAGCAGATGCCGGACCCGCTGACCCCCCTGTTCGCGGATCTCACCGACGCCCATGTCGTCGACGCGATGATCGAGACCGTCTCCGACGCCTCCGGCCGCGACGACGTGTTCCGCCGCGAGGGGGTGCACTTCCCGACCATCAACGGCTACGCCTACTACGGCTACGACCGGACGGCCCTGGCCATGCTCACGCTGCGCACGACGAAGTTCGTGCCGCGCCTGGTGACCTCCGGGATCGGCGGACCCGTGTACTGGGCGGAGACGGCCCTGCCCCGCTACCGCGCCGTCGTCGCCGAGGAGTCGGCGCGCGACCTCGCCGGGACCGATGCCCGGCTCCTGCTCGAGAGCGCCGAGCGGCTGGTGCATGCGGGCTTCGCCTACTACACCGCGGTCCAGACGGTGATCCCCCCGGTGGTGATCGCGGAGACCTCCTTCACCGCCCTGTGCCGCCGCGTCCGCCGCGACGGCGATCCCCGCCCGGAGGTGCTCCTGCTGGGCTTCGACAGCGAGCCGATCCGCGCCGAGACCTCGCTGTTCGACCTCGCGGCCCGGGCCCGGGAGCACCCGGCGCTCGCCGAAGCCCTCGCCGCCTCGGACCAGCCGGTCCGCGAACGGCCCGCGGACGTCGACCCCGCCGCCTGGCAGGAGTGGCTGGACGGCTTCGACCGGCACCTGGCCACCTACGGCCACGCGACCTACACGCTCGACATCGCCCAGCCCGTCGCGGCGGACACGCCCGCGCTGCTGTGGGACGTGCTGCGCATGTACCTGCGCGGCGAGGGCACGGATCCGCGCCGCCGCCGCGCCGCTGCGGAGCAGGAGCGGGTGGCCGCGGAGGCGCGGATCATCGGGCACGTCCCGACGCCGCTGCGGTCCGTGTTCACGCGGCTCCTGCGCCGCGCTCAGCATCTCGCCCCCATCCGGGAGGATGCGCTCGCCGGGGTGGGGCTCGGCTGGCCGGCTGCGCGTCGTGCCCTGCTCGAGCTGGGACGACGGCTCGTCGCGACCGGCGCGATCGCGGAGGCGGCCGATGTGTTCTGGCTGCGCCGCGCCGAGCTCGAGGACCTGGCGGGGTCCCTCGACGCGGGAACGGCGCTGCTGCCCTCGCGGACAGGACTCGTGGAGCAGCGGCGCGTGCTCTGGCGCGGGCAGCGTCTGACGACGCCGCCGCAGCTGCTGCCGCAGCGCTCCGCCCTGCGGTTCGTCGACCGGTGGATGCCGAGCGTGGGGGAGCAGACCGCGGCCGATGGCAGCCTGCGCGGGATCGGCGGCAGCGGCGGCGTGGTCACCGCGCGGGTCCGCGTCCTCGCGGGGCCGGAGGAGTTCCGGGAGTTCCGTCGCGGGGAGATCCTCGTCGCCGCGATCACGACCCCGGCCTGGACGCCGCTGTTCGCGATGGCCGCGGGCGTGGTCACCGACGTGGGCGGTCCGCTCAGCCACAGCTCGATCGTCGCCCGCGAGTACGGCGTGCCGGCGGTGCTCGGAACCGGCAGCGCGACTCGTACGCTGCGCACCGGCCAGCTGGTCACGGTCGACGGCGGCGCGGGGACAGTGCGGCCCGTGGAGGACGACGGATCGGCGACGGGCGAGGACGGTGAGGGCGCGCCGGCGTGAGGCCCCGTGCTTGCCAGTCTCCCGATGTCGTCATGTCTGCGCAGGTCAGAGGTTCTTCATCAAGAACTTACCGGTTGGTAGTAGCCATGTGACCTGCCTCTCATTACGCTGAGGGAGCCCTTTCCGGGCTGTCGGGCCCCCGAGGGCCCCGACGGCCCCGCACTCCCGAACTGCTGAGGAGAACACCGCCATGGACACCTTGACCTCCTTCGACTGGGTGGGACTGGGATTCAGACTCCTGGCCGCCGTCGTCATCCTGATCATCACCGCCGTCCTCGCCTCGGTCGTGAGGACGGCTGTGGCCAAGCTCGCCGGAAAGGTGAAGGCGCTGCATCGGCCGGGCGTCGACGGCGCCTCCCTCGGCCGGTCCATCGGTTCGATCGCGTCCCTGCTCGTGTGGCTGCTGGGTCTGATCGTCGTGCTGGGGATCTTCCAGCTCGACGGCGTGCTGAGCCCGGTCACCGCGATGCTCGGCACGGTCCTGACCTACCTGCCCAGCGTGATCGGCGCCGGCGTCGTCTTCGTGATCGGCCTCATGATCGCGAAGATCGTCCGCTCCCTCATCGTGACCGGGCTCGGGGCCGTGGACCTCCGCGCCCTGCTGGGCCGGGCCTCGGCAGGAGCCCAGAAGGTCACCGGGTCCGAGGGCACGCCCTTCGCCCCGAACCCCGACGCTCCCTGGGAGCAGACGATCCCGCAATCCGGCCCGGGCCAGACCGCTCCCGCGCAGGCCGCTCCCGCCCAGGACGGCCCGAAGCTGCCCGAGATCCTCGGCAACGTCGCCTTCGGCCTGATCATGATCGTCGTCGCGATCGCATCCCTGCAGATCCTCGGGATCGAGAGCATCTCCCGCCCCGCGGAGCTGATGCTCACCACCCTGCTCGCCGCGATCCCGAACATCGTCGCGGCCCTCATCCTGCTGGGCATCGGCGTGCTGATCGCCCGCTTCGTCACCGACCTGCTGAAGCAGGTCCTCCAGGGTGCGGGCCTGGACGTGAACCTCCGCAAGCTCGACCTCCTGCCCGCGGAGAAGTCCGCCCTCCCGACCATCACCCGGATCGTGGAGATCGCGATCGTCCTGTTCTTCGCCGTGATGGCGGCACAGGTGCTGGGCTTCCCGCAGATCACGGCCCTGCTCAGCCGGATCCTCGAGCTGGGCGGCTCCATCGTGTTCGGCGCGGCGATCATCGCGGCAGGCTTCTTCATCGCCACGATCCTCGCGAAGCTGCTGTCCGGGCAGGCCGCGGTCATCGTCAAGTGGGTGACGATCGTGCTGTTCGTCGCGATCGGCCTCAAGAGCATGGGCGTGGCCGACTCGATCATCGAGATGGCCTTCGGCGCGCTCGTCATCGGCGCGGCCGCCGCCGCGGTCCTCGCCTTCGGCCTGGGCGGGCGCGACGCCGCGGCCCGCATCCTGTCCCGCGTCGAGCGCTCCGTCCCCGCGGACGGATCGCAGCCGGGTCACCGGTCCTCGGGGCCGGAGGCGCCGGTCCGTCCCGGCGACCCCTCCGACATCTGATCCTCGGCCCGGGCCCCGGCATCGACCTCTGATGCCGGGGCCCGGTCACGTCTGCGCATCGGACGGACAGTGAGGCACGCCGCGGGGCAGGAGACAATCCGGTATCGAAACCCGCCGATCCCGCGGGTCCGGACCGCCCTCCTCCTATGCTGGGGATGCGGTCCATCCCGTCCCGAAAGGCCCGACCATGTCTCAGATCCCTCCGCCGCCCGGCGATCCCTACGGCGGCGCGCCCGGACAGGGCAGCCCCGCGCCCCAGTACTCGCCGGACCCCTCGCAGGGCTACGGCCAGCCCGCGGCCGGGCAGGTCCCGCCGCAGGAGAAGAAGCGCTGGCCCCTCTTCGTGGGCATCGGCTGCGGCTGCGCGCTGATCGCGGCGATCATCGTCGTCGTCATCATCGTCGCCTTCTCGATGCGCGGCGGCGGGACGGACGATCCGACGACCGCTCCCCCCACGGAGACCACCGAGGTCGAGACCACCGAGCCGGAGACGACGGAGCCGGAGACCACCGAGCCCGAGACCACCGAGCCGGAGACCACGGCCCCGGAGACGACCGCTCCGGAGACCACCGCCCCGGCGGGCGAGATCACCGAGGAGGACAAGACCGCCGCGAGCCAGCGGTTCCTGGACTTCTTCGGAGCCTTCGTCGGCGGCGACTACGAGGGCGCCTGCTCCTACGTCGCGGACCCGACCACCGGGGAGCCCATGACCGGGGCCATGCTCGCGGGCTGCGCCGCGGGCCTCGAGTCCTCGACCGAGGGCCAGGACATGTCTTCGTACGAGGGGATCATCTCGCTCCTGACCGTCGCGGACATCGGCGCAACCGACAACGGCGACGGGACCCTCGCGATGGACATCTACGGCTCCCCGATGGGCATGAACATGATCAAGGCCTCCGACGGCCAGTGGTACCTCGACCTGAACTCTGTCGAGTGATCCGAGGCTGAGCATCCTGACCCCGTTCATCGGGGTCCGGGTCAGGACGGGCGGGCGCGCAGGCGCCCGCCCGTCCTGCTGTCCGCCCGCCGGTGCCCCTGCCCGCCGCATCGACCATCGTCCCGTCCCCTTCCCGGAAGAAGGTTCTCATGACGCTCCCCGCAGATCCCTCGGCGCCGCCGATCCGCCTCGTCTCCGCGCAGATCGACGAGAGCGCCGTGGTGCGTTCGCATCCGACGGGCAGCGAGCTCCCCCTCGTGCTCCTCCTGCACGGCCTGGGCAGCCACGAACGCGATCTCACGGGCTTCGTGCCGCACCTGCCGAACCGCTTCCAGTACGCGTCCCTGCGCGGCATCCATGCCTGGGTCCAGGGCTACGCCTGGCTCGAGGCGCAGATCGACCCCGCCGCCCCAGAGGCTCTCGAGAGGTCCGCCGCGGCGGTCGAGGCATGGATCGCGGGCCGTGCCGCGGAGGGTGTGCGCACTCGTGGAGCGATCGGCTTCTCCCAGGGCGGCATGCTCGCGCTGCAGCTGCTGCGCCGTCGCCCCGAGGCGCTCGACTGGATCGTGCAGCTGTCCGGAGCCCCGTTCCCCGCGCCGATGCCGGGAGACGCCGCGCTGGCCGCTCGGAGGCCGCCCGCCCTCTGGGGCCACGGCGGCCTGGACCCTCTGTTCGATGCGGCGCGCGAGCAGGAGGTCCGGACGTTCATGACGGCGCACACGGACCTCGTGGAGGAGCGCAGCCCGTACCTCGGCCATGGCGTCGACGAGCAGGTCCTCGCCGCCGTCCGCCGCTTCCTGGACGCGGCCCCGGAGCGCTGAGGGGCAGGGCCGCACGGGGCGGCAATGGAGGTATGCGCGGGGGTGAATGCGGGGGGAAATACGGGTGGATGAAGGGTCCCGGCTGTGATCGGTAATACGACGGATCGACTCGTCGAGGAAGTGTCCTGGGTCACGGTCGGCTGACGTCTGGGGTCGGCCCGCCGTCGATCGCATCCCCTGCTGTTTTCTGTTCGCGGTGAGGTTCCTGGCGGCGGTCGCGCGTCGCCGCCGATCTCCACCCTCCCCGGCTGGATCCGCGGGGCCGGACGGGCGGCGGCGCCTCCGACCGGCTCTGCTGAGGGTGCGGAGGGGTCCGCTGCGGAGGGCGAGGGGATCGCCGAGATTCGACACGTCATGTCCGGAGACATCACGGAAAATATCCAGTCGGGAATCCGGCAGGATGGAATGCCCTGCCTGCGCGGCGGCCCATGGCTCATCGGGAGAATATGAAGAATACCGGTGAGTAGGTTCGAGCTCCTATGACGATGGACGGGTATCGAGAGATATGCGGAGTCGCGCCGAGAGGAGGGCTCCGGGAGTGGAGGGGGTGACGGGAGGGCCTCGTCGGAGCGGGCCTCGTCGTCGACGCGCCGTTCGGGAGGGCCGGCGTCCCCGCGCGTCGTCGTCGTCAACGTCGCAGGTCATAAGGGTGTGTCTGCGGCGCCTGTCGAGCACGGGAGGTCACGCTCCCCTCGTGGCTCCGGGGTCGGGGAACGGTGCGTGCAGGTGGGGCGGCACCCTCGAGACGTTTCTGGACGCGTGCAGATAAACCCCCTATGGGCCCTGGGGACAGGTGTACCCAGGGCCCATAGGACTATTTCTGGACGGCCGTCCGCGTAGTTCACGAATCGATCCGAGAACCTGAGAAGGGGTGGACGCGTGATGAGGGACTCATGTTAGATGTCTGAGGGAAGGCTGAATCGACACCCCTGCGGGTGACGGGCTGCTGGACGCAGGAAGCCTTCCGACGTCCCTACCCTCTGGAGGAAAGACATGCCGTACTCAGACACGGCGGCGGGGGCTCAGCCGGCCCGCGGTCGTCACCGTCCGGGCTGGCGCCCACGGTTCTACTCGGCGCTGGCGGCGGGCACGGTCTGCGCCATCGTCGGCGCCGGAGCCAGCTCGGCCTCCGCGCTCGGCCTGGACACATATCCGGACGAGCCGACGGAGGCCGAGGCCAGCGTCCTGGGGTTGGAGGCAGGAGGCACCGACGCGATCGCACTCGCACAGTCGGCCGCCGGATCCGCCACCAACCCCGGCCCTAACCGTGAGGCATTCAGCGGCTCTGTGGGCGGGTCCGAGATCGTGGACCTCGGTGCAGGCTACCAAATCCCGCTTGACCAGCTCGTCGACTTCGGTCAGGTCGGCGCGGTCGAGAGCGAGTCCACCGCCACCGATGGTCGAAACGGCGAGGCCATCACCGGTCTCGTCGGCGCCGACGGCGGGCTCACCCTGGACGGGACGGACGGGGACTTCGGCACCGCCAGCATCGATCTGCTCTCCGTGACCGATGCCGCCGGCGTCGACACCATCACCGACGAGATGATCGACCAGGCGGACCTGACCTTCGGTTTCGTCGGCGCGAACGTCGAGGCCCAGGACGGCGAGTTCCTCGATCCCGACGGTGTGGGCGGCGTGGGCCAGTACCGCGTCGGCGAGGTCAAGCTCAACCTGCACTCGCCCGCCATCGAGACGGCCGGCGACGGCGTGAGCGACGCGGCCGGGCAGATCGAGGGCACCGTCGAGGACACCGTCAACGACGCGCTCTCGGCCGGCTCGCTGCTCCCCGGGATGACCGTCGAGACCGAGGTGACCAGCACCATCCAGCAGGACGTCGTCGACGGCATCATGCTCTCGCCGATCACGACCGACGATGGTCTCGCCACGCTGAACCTGGGCGACGGCACCCTCGAGGTGGACCTCGGCCGCATCGGAGGAAACGACGACGGCGTCATCCCGGACCGCCCGGTCGGGCTCAACAACCAGAACCCCAACACCGAGCTCATCGACTCCGACACGTACCCCTTCGTCGCGAGCAGCGTCCACGACGTGATCGAGGAGGTCATCGACCTCTCCGTGGGCACCGCGATCCAGTCCCTGGACAGCGTCAGCATCCACACGAAGGTGACCGCTCCCGACGGGACCGTCGCCGAATGGGACATGGACCTCTCCGGCGAGGTCACCGGCTACAGCTGCACCCCGGCCGGGATCACCGGTGCCGTCACCTGCGGCACGATCGACGCGGCCGTCGGCACGATGGGCGTGGTCATGGCCCCGGTCAACGAGGCGCTCTCGGATCCGAACGGGATCCTGTACGAGGCGTTCACGACCATCAAGACCGACATGATCACCGTCCCGGTGCGCGCAGCGGTCGACCCCTTCCTCGAGCTGATCGCGGACAACCTGTTCTCCGTGCAGATCAACCATCAGGTCGAGCAGCAGTGCACCGACGGCAGCGGGGCCGAGGGCCTCACCGCCGTCGAGGTGTCCGCGCTGAGCTTCGGCGTGCTCGACGGCACGGCGCGGCTCGGATTCGGCAACGCGGGCGTCCGCATCGACGCCTGCGCGACCGCGGTCGAGCCCGGCGTGACCGCGGAGTCGCCGGTCCCCGCGGGCGGGCAGATCGACGTCACCTCCGACGGCTGGCAGCCCGGCTCCGAGGTGAGCCTGCAGCTCACCGATCCCGAGGGGAACCCCGTGGGCGAGCCGGTGACCGTCACGACCGATGACACCGGCGCGATCCCCGCCGGGACCGTGGTCCCGGTCCCCGAGGACGTCACCCCCGGTGATCACACGGTCGTCGTCTCCGACGCGGACGGGAACACCGGCCAGGCCACGGTGACCCTGTACGCCCCGACCCTCGAGGTCCCCGGGCAGGCCCCGGCCGGCACCGATGTCCCGGTCACCTCCGGCGGCTGGGTCCCCGGCAGCGAGGTCACCCTGCAGCTGACCGATCCTGAGGGCAATCCGGTCGGCGACCCGATCACGGTCACCGCCGATCCCGACGGGAGCGTTCCCGCGGGCACCGTGATCCCGGTCCCGGCGGATGCGACGGTCGGCCCCGACTACGCGGTCGTGGCCACCGACCCGACGGGCGCGGAGCTCACCTCCGCGCTCGAGGTGATCGACGCGGATGCGACCGCACCGACGGTCGAGGCATCCTCGCCGATCCCGGCCGGCGGGGAGACCGAGGTGACCTCGGGTGGCTGGACCCCCGGCGCCGAGGTGACCCTGCAGCTCACCGATCCCTCGGGTGCACCCGTGGGCGATCCGGTGACCGTCACGGCCGACGGCAACGGCGACCTGCCCGCGGGCACGGTGCTCCCGATCCCGGCGGATGCTCCGGCGGGCGACTACACCGTGACCGCCTCGGATCCCGACGGCAGCACGGGCGAGGGAAGCGTCTCGGTGTATGCCCCGGCTCTCGAGGCTCCGGCGCAGGCTCCGGCGGGTTCGGATGTGCCGGTGACGTCGACGGGATGGCTGCCGGAGTCCGAGGTGACTCTGCAGCTGACCGATCCTTCGGGTGCTCCGCTGGGTGATCCGGTGGTCGTGACGACTGATGCTGAGGGCGCGCTGCCTGAGGGCACTGTCGTCCCGGTTCCGGCTGATGCTCCGGTGGCCCCGGGCTACACGGTGGCGGGCACCGATGCGAACGGCGCGAACGCTTCCGCACCCCTCGAGGTGCTCGATGCGGACGCGACGGTCCCCACCGTCGAGGCGTCCTCGCCGATCCCCGCCGGCGGGGAGACCGAGGTGACCTCGGGCGGCTGGAACCCCGGCGCCGAGGTGACCCTGCAGCTGACCGATGCCGACGGCAACCCCGTCGGCGATCCGGTCACGGCGACCGCGGACGAGAACGGCGATCTGCCCGCAGGCACCGTCCTCTCGGTCCCGGCCGATGCCGCGGCCGGCGACTACACCCTCACCGCGACCGACCCCGACGGTGCGAGCGGCGAGACGACCGTGGCGGTCTACGCCCCGGCCATCCAGTCGCCGGCGCAGGCTCCGGCGGGTTCGGATGTCCCGGTGACGTCGACGGGCTGGCTGCCGGAGTCCGAGGTGACGCTGCAGCTGACCGATCCCTCCGGCGCCCCGCTCGGTGACCCGGTCGTCGTGACGACCGACGCCGACGGCGCTGTGCCCGCGGGCACCGTGGTGGCGGTTCCGGCTGATGCTCCGGTGGCCCCGGGCTACACGGTGGCGGGCACCGATGCGAACGGCGCGAACGCCTCCGCACCCCTCGAGGTGCTGGATGCGGATGCGGTCGTCCCCACCATCACCGCGACCTCCCCGGTCCGCGCCGGTGAGGACACCACGGTGACCTCCGGCGGGTGGGAGCCCGGCACCGAGGTGACCCTCCAGCTGACCGACGCCTCCGGTGCTCCCGTGGGCGATCCGGTGGTCGTGACGGCTGACGACAACGGCGACCTGCCTGCCGGGACCGTCCTCACCGTCCCGGCGGATACGCCGGCGGGCACCGACTACGCCGTGGTCGGCACCGACGCGAACGGGACCTCGGTCTCCGCTCCGCTCGAGGTCGTCGACGCCGACGCCGTCCTGCCGACGGTCGAGGTCTCCTCGCCGGTTCCGGCTGGTGGTGAGGCCGGTGTGGTCTCCGGCGGGTGGGAGCCCGGCAGCGAGGTCACCCTGCAGCT
>NZ_JBHLSV010000032.1:0-37110 GCF_042434575.1 Brachybacterium hainanense | reverse complement strand
GGGGGCCGGTCCCGCCCTCGCCGCGCCGGGCTCGGGCGCCGCCGCGGCCGACGGGACCGCTCCGGAGGGAGGGCCCGTCCCCGGGGAGGGCCTCGCCCCCGGCGTGCACGCCCATGTCGCGGTGACCGCGGCGACGCTGTGGGTCGAGCCGCGCAGCGCCCGCTCCGGCATCGACGATCCCTCGCTCGCGAACCCCGTGGACCTCGACGCCTGGAACGCGAACATGCAGGACACGGAGGTGCGGCGCTGGCTGACCGGCGAGCTCGAGACCCAGGCCGTGCTGGGCAGCCCCGTGATCGTCGACGAGGTCGACGGCGACTGGGCCAGGGTCGTGGTCACCGCGCAGCCCACGCCGCGCGACCCCCGCGGCTATCCCGGATGGGTGCCGGTGCGTCAGCTGGTCGTCGACCCGCTCTTCGCCCAGGCCGCAGCATCGGCCCCGACGGCGACGGTCACCGCGCTGACCAGCATCCTCTCGCGCACACCCTCCGGAAGCCGGCCGCTGATCCCGGTCTCCTTCGACACGGTGCTCCCGGTCCTGGGACGCACCGGAGGATCGGTGCGGGTCGCCGTGCCCGGCGGCGGAGCCGCGCATCTGCCGAAGGCCGATGCGATCGTGCGGGGGCACGACGAGCAGCCGCCGCGACCGACCGCGGAGGACGTGATCGCGACCGGCGAGCGGTTCCTGGGGCTGCGCTATCTGTGGGCCGGGGTGAGCGCGTACGGCTTCGACTGCTCCGGGTACACGTACACGCTGCTGCGGCATCACGGCATCACGATCCACCGCGACGCCGGCGCGCAGATGCGCGACTCCGGGCTCGAGGAGGTCGCGCGAGAGGACCTGCGGCGCGGCGACCTGGTGTTCTTCGCGACCGAGCCCGGCGGCGACTCGATCCGGCACGTCGCCGTGTACCTCGGCGGGGACCTCATCATGCAGGCGCCGAACGCGGCGCGCAGCGTGGAGGTCATGTCGCTGACGGAGTATGACCCGGACGGCGAGTACGCGGGCGCCCGGCGCCTCCCGCTCGCCGGCTGAGCACCGCTCCCCCGGACGGCGCCCGCAGCTCAGCGGGCGAGCTCGGGGACCAGCTCCCGGACGAGGCGGCCGATGCACGCATCGGCCGCCTCCTGCCGCATCCCCGCGGTCATCACGGCGAGGAAGCGGACGTCGGCGGTATCGGGCTCGCCGAGGAAGGCGACGTCGTGCCGGTACCCGTCGACCCAGCCGGACTTCGATCCGACGTCGACCCCCTCGCGCAGGGCGGGGCCGATGATCCGGATCCGCTGGGCGCGCAGGGCGTGCCGCGCGAGCGCGCGCGAGGCGGGCGCGAGCGGAGCGGGGGCTCCCGGGCCGGAGGGGCCGGAGGCGCCGACGAGCACCCGCATCGTCAGGGCGAGGTCGCGGGCGCTGGTCTCGTTCGTCGCGCCCGCGGCGAGGGCGGCCGGGTCGCCGATCATGCGCTCCACCCGCGTGGATGCCAGCGCGAGCCGCTCGATCTCCCGCGCGACGGCGGGCAGTCCGAGCAGCGAGAGGACATGATCGGTGGCCTCGTTGCTCGAGCGGTCGATCATCCGCACGAGCAGCTCGCGCACCGCGATCGGCATCCCCTCCGCGGGATGGGTGGGGTCGAGGTGCTCCCCGCCGAGCGCGAACATGCTCCCGTCCGCGCCGAGGAAGCGCGAGGTCGCGGGCACAGGGCGGTCCAGGTCGAGCGTGCCCGCATCGGCCGCCCGCAGCGCCGCGAGCAGGACGTGGAGCTTGATGGTGCTGGCGGCGTAGAACGAGGCGTCCGGCCGGGCCGCGGAGAGCACGGTCCCGGTCGCGTCGAGCAGGCAGTGGGAGACGCGCTCCTCCCGCGGGGCCGGGGCGGTGGGCAGGTCCATGGGCCGACCCTAGCCCGGCCGCGGAGCGGGCGCGTCGGCAGCGGCGGGCGGGCGCCGCGGCCGGGGACCGCGGTCCTCCCAGCCACCCCTCAGGACGCATCTTGACGAAATGGGACGCGGCTCCTAATCTCCTCGGCAGTGACGCGCATCACCGAGCACGTCGCCCCTGGTGCACCCGGACAAAGGAGTTCCTCATGCGCACCTCCGTGCCCCGTCGTACCCTCCTGACCTCGACCGCCGTCGGCTCGGCCGTCGGCGCCGCAGCCCTGCTCGCCCCGACCGCCGCGCTCGCCGGGCCCGGCGGGGGCAGGCCCGCCGCCTCGGCCCGCTTCACCGTGAACGCCGAGGTCCTCGACGGCGGCGAGCAGGTCGTCTCCCTGACCCTCCGCTCGCAGGCCCTGCCCCCGGTCCGGAAGAGCTCGCTGAGCACCTCGACCTTCTCGGTCCACGTGCGCGCGGTCAACCCGCTGGACGGCGCGGTCGCCTACGAGCAGGACCGCACCGTCACCGATGCCCGCTTCGAGGGCGGCGGGATCGTCCTGGACCTCGAGCACGGCGAGGGCGTCGCCGGCGGCGGCACCCTGCTCTATACCCGCGGCCGCAACGTCCTGCTGGACCTCCAGTACACGATCACCCAGGACGAGCCCCTGCTGCACAACGGCAATTCCCGCGCCGTGGTCATCGAGTCCTTCGAACAGGGAGAGCTGTCCGACCCGGAGGTCGACGCCTTCAGCTACCACCAGGTCGACGGCGGCCTCAACTACCGCCTGTTCACGCCCTCGGGCGGCAGGGGCCGCAAGAAGGCGCTGGTCGTATGGCTGCACGGCGGGGGCGAGGGCGGTCTGATCACCCCGAGCCACAGCTACTACGACAACGAGGCCCCGCTGCGGGCCAACCGCGGAGCGCTGGGCTTCGCCACCGCCGAGGCGCAGGAGATCTTCGGCGGCGCCTACGTCGTGGCCCCGCAGGCGACGTCCGCGTGGATGCAGGACGGCGACGGCTTCGACCCGATGATCCAGGCGGTCATCGACGAGGTCGTCGCGAACGAGAGCATCGACGTGGACCGCATCCACGTCACCGGCTGCTCCAACGGCGGCTACATGTCCCTCAAGATGGTCGCCGAGCACCCCGGCGCCTTCGCCTCCCAGGTGCCGATCTGCGCCGCGGCGGACGTCACGGACCCCGGCAGCGGGATCCACATCTCCGAGGACGCCATGCGGGCCATGTCTGCGACGCCGACCTGGCTGGTCGCGGCGAGGACCGACACGACGATCGACCCGCTCGAGAACACCGTCGTGTTCCACGAGCTCATCGACGGCTCGATCATGAGCCTCTACGAGAACGTCGAGCGCGACGGCCACGAGTTCCCCGGGCACTGGTCCTGGATCTACGTCGCCCGCAACGATCCCCAGTTCGAGGGTGTGCACCTCTGGGAGTGGATGGCCGACCAGAGCCTCTGAGCCCCGACCGGCACCGGCTCCCCCGGGCTCGGCGGCGCGGCGGTATCATCGCCGCGCCCTCGACCCCGGGGCGGGCCCGGGGACGCGTCCGCGGAAGCATTCCACGGACCGGGGATGCGAGGCTCCCGCGCATCCCGCACCCGGCGCCTGCTGAACAGGGGCGCTGATCCGTGGCATGATCCCGGGACCGGCCCATCGGCCGCACGAGGCCCCGACCCGGAGCAGACCATGAGCATCACCGGAACGCCGCCCCCTCAGGATCCGCGCGGCACGGTCGTCCCCGCCGCTCCTCCCCGCCGACGGCCTGGTCGACCCCGCGGCCAGGACTCGGCCGTCGTCCGCGACGCCGCCGTGCGCGCCGCCGTCGACCTCATCGCCCGCGAGGGCTACCTGGCGACGTCGATGGCGCAGGTCGCCCAGACCGCGGGGATCTCCACCTCGGGCCTCGCCCATCATTTCCCCAGCAAACAGGCCCTGCTCGCGGCCGTCCTCCAGTACCGCGACGACACCGATCGCACGCCGGATCGGCCGATCGAGGACGAGCCCTGGTCCGGCTTCGAGCATCTGGTGCGTCTGGCCCGCGCGAACATGGGCCGCCGGCAGATGGTCCTGCTGTACGTCGCGATCACCGGCGAGGCGACCACCCCCGAGCATCCCGCCCACGCCTGGATGCTCGTCCACTTCCGCGACACCCTCGCGATGCTGCGCGACAGCCTGGAGCGGGACATCGCGCGGGGGATCGTGCGACCCGATGCCCCCGTCGAACGGATCTCCCGGGAGATGATCGCCCTCATGGACGGTCTGCAGCTGCAGTGGCTGCTGGATGCGGACCTCGACATGTCCGAGCTCCTCGCCGAGCATCTGGCCGGGCTCCGCTCCCGATGGGGCCTGCCCGCGGAGGGCGCGCACGAGGCATGACGCCCCGGGGGCCGTCCCGGGGTCCTCGCTCGCGCGAGGCCCTGCCCCTGGCCAAGCCCCCCCCGGGGGGCAGGGCGTCCGGGCTCAGCGCGCGGCGCGGGCGCCGATGCGCAGCAGCTCGAGATAGCCCTCGAGGTCCCAGGCGGTGCGGCCCACGAACAGGCCCGTCACGTGCTCGATACCCAGCAGGTCCTCGGCGTTGCCGAGATTCACGGAGCCGCCGTAGAGCAGACCCGCGGCCCGGTCGCCGTAGACGCGGCCCAGCTCTGCGAAGGGCTCGCGCAGCTCCGCGGTCGTCGCCGGGCGCCCCTTCTCGCCGATCGCCCAGATCGGCTCGTAGGCGATGACCACGCGGGCGAGCTCCCGCTCGGACAGGCCCTCGAGGGCCCCTGCGGCCTGCTCCAGGATGAAGGCGCTCGACCCTCCCGCCTCCTTGACCTGGGCGTCCTCGCCGATGCACAGCAGCGGGGTCAGGTCGTGGCGCAGGGCGGCCGCGACCTTGAGGCGGGTGGTCTCCACGGTCTCGCCGAAGTGCTCGCGCCGCTCGGAGTGGCCGATCTCGACGAGCTCAGCGCCCGCGTCCTTGGCCTGGGGCACGGAGACCTCGCCGGTCCAGGCCCCGGCGTCCTCCCAGTGCGCGTTCTGCACCCCCAGCAGCACGGGCGAGTCCTCGCCGAGGATCCCGCGGACCGTGGTGGTCGCGGTGAAGGAGGGGATGACGAAGGGCTGCACGCCGTCCGGTGCCGCGCCGTCCAGGGCCTCGACGAGGCCGCTCGTCCAGGCGCGGGCCTCGGCGAGGGTCTTGGTCATCTTCCAGCTGGTGCCGATCCAGAGCTCGGACATGGTGGGGCCTTTCGGGGGCGGGGATCGAGACGGGGAGGGCCGGGTGGCGAGGACGTCGGAGACGACGGCGGCGGTTCGCCGCGATGCACGGGACCAGCACGGGGGCTGAGCCGGAGTACGGCCTGCGTCCCCGCAGCGGTCCCGTGCATCGCAGACGGCCCGGGGAGCCGGCGGCGGGCCGGCTCGGCGCGGAGAGGTCAGTCGCCCTCGTAGGCGCAGATCGCGTCGACCTTCTCCGCGGAGGAGGAGGTCGGGTCGAACTCGAGGTCCAGCCACACCTTGACCAGCTCCTTGGCGAGCTCGAGGCCCACCACGCGCTCGCCCATGCACAGCACCTGCGCGTTGTTCGACAGCACCGAGCGCTGCACGGAGTACAGGTCGTGCGCGGTCACGGCGCGCACGCCCTTGACCTTGTTCGCGGCGATCGCGACGCCGAGGCCCGTGCCGCAGATGAGCAGCGCCCGGTCGGCCTCGCCCGCGGCGACCTTCTCGGCCGCGGCGACGGCGACGTTCGGGTACAGCTCCCCGTCCTCGCGGCCGGTCACGCCGACGTCCAGGACGGAGGCGACGCGCTCATCGGCCTCCAGGAGCGCCTTGAGCTCCTCCTTGTATCCGTAGCCTGCGTTGTCGCTTCCGACGACGATGTTCCACGTCATGATGTGCTCCTTCGGTAGAGGTGATGGGGGTCAGTCTGCGAGGTGCGCGCCCAGCTCGGCCATGAGGATCGAGAAGGAGATCGCGCCCGGGTCGGGAGTGCCGAGGCTCTTCTCGCCGAGCACGCGGGAGCGGCCCTTCTCCGCGGTGATCTGCGCCGTCGCGTCGGCGGCCTCGCGGGCGACGACGGCGGCCTCGACGATGCGGCGGGATGCCTCGGCGCCATCGGCCGGATCCTGCGCGCCGAGGGCGTCGAGGAAGGGGACGGCCGCGTCGATCATGGTCTTCTGGCCGACCTTCGCGCCGCCCAGCCGCTGGATCGCGTCGATGCCGGCCCGGATCGCCTCCAGGGTCTGCGCGGGGGTGCCGGCGGCGTCATCGCTGTGCACGCGGCCGGCGGCGGTCAGGGCCGCCCCCCAGAGGGCGCCGGAGGTGCCGCCCGCGGACTCGGCCCAGGCGTCACCCGCACGGACCAGGACGGTGCGGGCACCCGCGCCGCCCTCGATCGCGGCGCGGGCCGCGGCGGCCGCGCCCTTGGAGCCGTAGGCCATGCCCTGGCCGTGGTCGCCGTCGCCGGCGATCGCGTCGATCCGGCCCAGCTCGGCCTCCTCGCGGGCGCAGACGGACTCGAAGAGGTCCAGCACGGCGCCGATCTTCGCGGCATAGGTGCGCGACTCCTCGGTCGCCGCGGGGATCTCCGCGGCCTCAGCGGTCCAGAACGAGGTGCGGGGAGCGTCCTCGCGCGGGGGCATCGCGCCGCGGTGGAAGGCGGGGGTGTCCACGGGGGCGAGCCAGTGCTCCTCGAGCTCCTCGTCCAGGAAGACGAGGGTGAGGGAGGCTCCGGCCATGTCGAGGCTCGTGATGAACTCGCCGACCTCGGGGCGGACCGGCGTGATGCCGGCGCCTGCGAGGCGCTCGGCGACGCGTGCGTAGACGACGAACAGCTCCTCGTACTTGACCGTGCCCAGCCCGTTGAGGATGACGGCGGCGCGGCCCTGGTAGCCGCCCTCCGTGCGCTCGGGCTGCTCCGCGAGGATGCCGTCGACCAGGAGGTCCGCGATCTCGGAGGCGGTGCCGATGGGCTCGTCGCGCACGCCGGGCTCGCCGTGGATGCCCAGGCCCACGCCCATCTGGCCCTTCTCGACGTGGAACAGGGGCTCGGAGGCGCCCGGGAGGGTGCAGCCGTCGAAGGCGACGCCGAAGGAGCGGGTCGCGTCGTTGGCCTTCCAGGCGATGCGCTCGGCCTCGTCGATGTCCGCGCCGGCCTCGATGGCGGCGCCCGCGATCTTGAAGACCGGCAGGTCGCCGGCGATGCCGCGGCGGTCGCGATGGTTCTCGGGCGTGTTCGAGACGATGTCGTCGCTGACGCGGATGATGCGCACGTCCACGCCCTCGGCGCGCAGCTTCTCCGCCGCGACGCCGAAGTGGAGGACGTCGCCGGCGTAGTTGCCGAAGCCGAGGATCACGCCGCCGCCGTTCTCGGCGTTCTTCGCGACGGAGTAGACCTGCGAGGTCGAGGGGGAGGCGAAGATGTTGCCGCACGGCGCGCCGTGGCCCATGCCGGGACCGACCCAGCCGGCGAAGGCCGGGTAGTGGCCGGAGCCGCCGCCGATCACCAGAGCCACCTGGCCGGCGGGGGTCTGGGTCGACCGCACCACGCCGCCGTGCACGGCGGCCACATGCTGGGGGTGCGCCGCGACCAGCCCCGCGACGGCGTCGGCCGCGAAGTCGGACGGCGAGTTGAAGAGATACGTCATCGTGAATCCTCCGTGGGGAGCGTGCCGCGTGGCGGAGTCCGCACCGGCCATGTGCAGGGTCAGCGGCCGGGGCCGCCATGGACGGAACCGATCCTATAGGCAATGGGGCTCGCCGGGAAGGTCCGGTCCGGGATCGAGCGACCTCGATCCCACCCCCAGTGCATCACATCGGCCCCCGCGCCGCCCGGCCCGGCCTCCCGATCGGACGTCCTGTCCCGGCGCAGGAGGCGATCCGCTCGCGCGCCCCTCGCGCACGGACGTCCCGACAAGGCCGAATGCCGTTCCGGCCCTGAGGTCGCGAGGAGGGGGCGGAGGGCGGTCCCGGCCGTCCGGGCTCCGGATCCCCGTCGCGACCTCGGCATCCACCTCGGACCCTCCATCCCCCGGAGCGCCGCGCATCCCCCACGCCGCCGGGCGCTGTCGCGGCAAGCGCTTGACAGGAGCGGCTGCAGGGCATGATCCTATAGGAACCTGATCGTCCTCGAAGGAGACAATGATGCTCACCGCAGAGAACTGGCCCATCGCCGCGAACATGCTGTCCTTCGGGGCGACCGCTCCGGACGGCGGCCACATCAAGGACGCCCCCTCGACCGTCTGGGCCTCCCAGATGCGACAGGTCAAGGCCCTCGGGATCGACCAGATCGACCCCACCGACGCCTGGGTCCCGCTCGCCGCGCTCTCCGACTCCCGCATCGAGGAGTTCCGCTCCGTCCTGGACGGCGAGGGCCTGACGATCCCCTCGATCTCCATGACCCGCAACTCCGTCGTCGACGTCCGCCACGGCGAGAGGAACCTGGCCGATGCGCACCGGCTCATCGACCTCGCCCCCTCCTTCGGAGCGACCATCGTGAACACCGGCTTCATGCAGGCCGTCACCGAGAAGCAGGCCGCCGCGATCTGGTTCTGGCTCGAGGACGGCCACGTCGACGACCCGGCGCTGCGCGACCTCGCCATCGGGCGCGTCCGCGAGCTCGGCGACCACGCGAAGGAGAACGGGATCCAGGTCAGCCTCGAGATGTACGAGGACACCTACATCGGCACCCCCGACGACGCCGTCGCCTTCATCACGGACGTCGACCACGAGGCCGTGGGCCTGAACCCCGACCTCGGCAACCTCGTGCGCCTCCACCGTCCGATGGAGCATCCCACCGCGATGTACGAGAAGGTGCTCCCCCACGCGAACTTCTGGCACATCAAGAACTACACCCGCGACCTCGACCCGGCGACCGGCGCCTACAGCTCCGCCCCGATGCCGCTGAAGTACGGCTACATCAACTACCGGCAGGTCATCCTGCGCGCCCTCGAGCTCGGCTACACCGGACCGTTCTGCTGCGAGCACTACGGCTCCGACTCCCTCGGCGTCATCGCCGAGAACCGCGAGTACATCCGCCAGGTCCTGGCCTCGGCCGGGCTCTGATCCCCGCCCAGCACTCCACCCTGCGAAGGAGCAGCACCATGAGCACCCCGATCCCCGGCTTCCCCGAGAAGCGCACCGCCGTCGTCACCGGAGCCGGCGCCCCCCGCGGCATCGGCCGCCACGTCGCCCGCAAGCTCGCGGCCCACGGCTGGGACCTCGCGGTCCTGGACATCGATGCGGCCGCGGTGCAGGAGTTCGCCGCCGAGCTCGCGGCGGAGACCGGTCGCACCGTGGTCGGCATCGGCGTGGACATCTCCGACCAGTCCTCCGTCGAGGCGGCCTTCGCGCAGATCGACGCGCAGCTCCCACCGGTCATCGCCGAGGTCAACCTCGCCGGCATCGCGAGCCCGAAGTCGCTGTTCGAGCTCGACGACGCGAGCTTCACCCGCGTCATGGACGTCAACGCCAAGGGCACGCTGTTCATGATGCAGGCGGCCGCGAAGCGGATGATCGACGGCGGCCACGGCGGACGCATCGTCAACACCGCCTCCATCACCGCCTACGACGGCGGCGGCACCTTCTCCAAGATCGGCTACGCGGCCGCGAAGGCGGCGGTGCTGGGCCTGACCCGCGGCGGAGCCCGCGAGCTCGGCCGGCACGGCATCACCGTCAACTCGATCGTCCCCGGTCCCATCGACACCGACATCATGGGCGGGAAGCTCACCGACGAGCGCAAGGCCGGCATGTCCGCGGACATCCCGCTGCAGCGGGTCGGCCAGCCGCACGAGGTCGCCGGCCTCATCAACTTCCTGGTCAGCGAGGATGCGAGCTTCGTCAACGGGGACAGCGTCTTCGTCGACGGCGGCAAGCACATGGTCTGACCTCTCCCGGCGCGGGGACGGCCGACCGTCCCCGCGCCTCCGCAGCACCCCAGAAAGCGACGATGATGTCTTCCTCCGTCTCCTCCGAGACCCGTCCCGATCTCGGCCCCGAGGTCGAGTCCGCGACCCGCAAGGCCCGCCGACGCCTGCTCCCGTTCCTGATGCTGATGTTCGTCATCGCCTTCATCGACCGGACGAACATCGGATTCGCCGAGGAGTCCCTCGAGATCCACGCCGGGCTCTCCACGGCCGCCTACGCCTTCGGGGCAGGCCTGTTCTTCATCGGCTATGCCGTCTTCGAGGTCCCCTCGAACATGATCATGCACCGCGTCGGGGCCCGCTGGTGGATGGCCCGGATCATGGTCACCTGGGGTATCGTCGCCGCCGCGTTCATGTTCGTGAACGGGCCGACGATGTTCTACGTCCTCCGGTTCCTCCTGGGCGTGGCCGAGGCCGGATTCTTCCCCGGAGTCATCCTCTACCTCACCTACTGGTTCCCGCGTCGCAAGCGCGGCCAGGCGACCGCGCTATTCTACATGGGCCTGCCGATCGCCAACGTCGTCGGCGCCCCGCTGTCCGGCGCGCTCCTCGAGCTCGACGGCATCGCCGGGCTGCGCGGGGATCAGTGGATGTTCCTCGTCGAGGGCCTGCTCGCGATGGCCGTCGGCGTCATGGCCTTCTTCTACCTGACCGATCGCCCCGCCAGGGCCTCCTGGCTGAGCGCCGCGGAGCGCGACGCCCTGGAGGCGGCCCTCGCCGCCGAAGCGGAGACGAAGCAGCAGGTCGCCAAGCTGTCCTGGTGGAGGGCCCTGCTGAACGGGCGCGTCCTCTACTTCGCGCTCATCTACCTGACCATCCAGATCGCCGTGTACGGGCTGACCTTCTTCCTGCCCCGCCAGGTCTCCGGGATCGCCGGCCAGGAGGTCGGGTTCCTCGTCGGGCTCCTCGTCGCGATCCCGTGGCTCTGCGCGCTCATCGCGAACGCCTTCGTCGGCCGCTACGCCGACCGCACCGCCCGCTACCGGGTCACCGCGACCGCGATGCTCTGCGTCTCCGGCGTGGGCCTGGCCGCGAGCGCCTTCCTGAGCCAGCCGCTGCTGGCGATGATCGCCCTGTGCCTGGGGGCGATCGGCTTCGTCTCCGCGCAGCCGATCTTCTGGAACATTCCCACCTCGTACCTGTCCGGCATGGCCCTGGCCAGCGGCATCGGTCTCATCAACGGGCTCGGCAACCTGGGCGGCTTCGTCGCCCCCAACCTGCGCGTCTGGGTCGTGGGTGCCTTCGGCACGGAAGCCGCCGGGCTGGTCATGCTGGCCCTGGCGCCGTTCCTCGGCGCGCTGCTGATCGCCGGTACCCGCTTCTTCGAACGGCGGGACCGCGAGGTCCTCTCCACGACCACCACCTGATACCCCGTCCGCCCCAGCAGTCGTCCACCCTCTCGAAAGGAACTCCCATGGGAACCCCCATCACCTCCATCCAGACCGTCACCGTCGTCGGCGCCGGGTACATGGGCGGCGGCATCGCCCAGGTCCTCGCGGCCGCCGGCCTGCCCGTCCAGATCGCCGACGTGAGCGTCGAAGCGGCCGATGCCGCGCTCGAGCGCATCATCGGCGAGGCCCGCGCCTCCGAGGAGCAGGGCCTCGTCCCCGCCGGCACCGCCGACGCGGTCATCGCGAACCTCTCCGCCGGGAAGACCATCGAGGATGCCGTCGCCGAGGCGGACTTCATCGAGGAGGCGGTCTTCGAGCTGCCGCAGGTCAAGCAGGAGGTGCTGGGCCGCATCAGCGCGGCCGCGCGCCCCGAGGCGATCATCGGCACCAACACCTCGACGATCCCCGTACACGTCCTCGCCCCTGCGGTCTCGCACCCGGAGCGCTTCCTCACGGTCCACTTCTCCAACCCGATGCCCTTCATCCCGGGCGTCGAGCTGGTCGCCGGCGAGGCCACCGAGCAGTCCGCGATCGACGCGATCAAGGACCTCCTCGCCCGCGCCGACTGCGAGGGTGCCCAGGTCGCCGACACCCCCGGCATGGTCCTGAACCGTCTCCAGTACGTGCTGCTCAAGGAGGCCACCTCGATCGTCGAGGAGGGCGTGGCGACGGTCGAGGACGTCGACACCATCGTCCGCACCACCTTCGGCTTCCGCCTGGGCTTCTTCGGTCCCTTCGCGATCGCCGACCAGGCGGGCCTGGACGTGTACGCCAACTCCTTCAAGACCTTCGAGGCCGCCTACGGCGAGCGCCTCGCGACCCCGAAGCTGCTGCAGGACGCGGCCGATGCCGACCGCAAGGGCCTCAAGAACGGCAAGGGCCTCGTCGAGGACTACGACGACGAGACCAAGGCGGAGCTGATCGCCTACCGCAACAAGGCCTACGCGAAGATGCGCGAGCTGCTGCGCGAGCTGGGCCCCGCCCCGCGCGGAGCGAAGCTCTCCTGATTCGCTGCGCCGCGCGCGCATCGGACTCCTGAAGCATCCGCCCGGCGGGCTCCGGCCCGCCGGGCGCTGACCCTGTCCGCAGATCCATCCGCACGGAACCGGAGCCGTCTCCCTCATGGACCCCATCGTTCTCGCCGAGCGTCCCACGGCGCTGCTGATCGCCATCGCCGTGGTGGCGATCGCAGCGCTGCTGCTGCTCATCATCAAAGCGAAGATGCACGCCTTCTTCGCGCTCATCATCGTCTCCGTCGCGACGGCGCTGGCCGCCGGGATCGGTGTCGCCGACACCGTCGACGTCATCATCGGCGGCTTCTCCAAGACCGTCGGGACGGTCGCGCTGCTGGTCGGCTTCGGCGCCGTGCTGGGCCGCCTGGTGGAGGTCTCCGGCGGCGCCCAGGTGCTCGCCGACAAGATGCTCGACACCTTCGGGGAGCGGAAGGCGCCGCTCGCGCTGGGCGTCGCCTCGATGTTCTACGCGTTCCCGATCTTCCTGGACGCCGGATTCATCGTCATGCTGCCGATCATCTACACGGTCGCGCGGCGTCTGCGCGGCTCGTTCATGCTGTACGTGCTGCCCTCGATCGGCGCCTTCCTGACGATGCATGCCCTCACCCCGCCCCACCCCGGCCCCACGGCCGCGGCGACCGTGATGGGGGCCGACGTCGGCGTCGTCACCATCGTCGCGATCCTCATCGCGATCCCGACGTTCTACCTCGCCGGCTACCGGCTCTCGCTGATCATCGCCCGGCGCTACCTGGACATGCCGGTGCCGTCCCTGCTGGGCGATCCGGCCGACGTCCCCGCCGAGCAGCGTCCGGCCTTCGCCACCGTGATCCTCACCCTGCTGCTGCCGCTCGTGCTGATCTGCTTCAACACCGTGCTCTCGACCATGGAGGCGGGCGGCTCGATCAGCTCCGACAACATCCTCTACGAGCTGTCGCGCCTGGTGGGCACGACGTCCATGGCGCTCATGCTCTCCGCGCTCGTGGCGATGCTGGCGCTGTTCATCCTGCCGCAGCGCCGCCAGGGGCGCACCATCGGCGATGCCCTGTCCTCCCTCGTGGACGACGCCCTCGCCCCCGTCTGCTCGATCATCCTCATCACCGGCGCGGGCGGTGCCTTCGGCGCCGTCCTCACCACGACGGGGATCGGCGACATCGTCGCCGGCGGGCTCGACGCGATCGGGCTGCCGGTGATCGTCGCGGCCTTCCTCGTCGCGACCGCCTTCCGCATCGCGCAGGGCTCGGCGACGGTCGCCGCCACGACCGCGGGGTCGATCATGGCCCCGGCCGTGATGGCCATGGACCTGAACCCGGTCGCGATCGCCGCGATCGTCGTCGCCGTGGGCGCCGGCTCGATCGGCTTCTCCCACGTCAACGACTCGGGCTTCTGGCTGATCGGCCGCTTCTGCGGCTTCGACACGGCCACCACGCTGAAGACCTGGTCGGTGGTCTCGACCGCGATCGCGCTGGTCGCCTTCGTGTGCGCGAGCCTCGTCTACGTGGTCGCCTCGGCGCTCTGACGATCCCCGCCGCGGCGCGGGATCCCGACGAACGGGCGGCCTGAGCGACGCAGCCCCTCCTGCAGGAGGGTGCGCGCCGCTCAGGCCGCCCGTTCCGATCGTCCGCCGGGGTCCCGGCCGCCCGCCGAGGTTCCGGCGGTCCGCCGGGGCACGGGCCGGAGTCGAGGCCGCATGCTCGTCTGCCCGTGCAGGGAGCAGAGCCGGACTGGTCTGGATCGACGACGGGCACAGGCGCCGCGGGCGGCGGCCTCTGCCACAGGGGCGGGCAGCGGCTGGGGGCGCCTCGCAGGGAGGACTTCCGAGCCGATGCAGCGCTCAGCAGAGGCAGAACGGATGCCCGTCCGGGTCGATCATCACGCGCACGTCCGCCTGCGGCTGCTCGACGGCGAGCACGGCCCCGACGGACTGCGCCCATTCCACGGCCGCGTCAAGATCCTCGACGCCGATGTCCAGGTGCATGACCGCGCTCGGCTCGCCGGGCCGGCTGGGCCAGGCGGGACGCGCGTACTCGTGGTCCTCCTCGATGTTGATGGTCATCCCGTCCTCCCCCGCAGGAGGCCGCAGCTGGAACCATCCGCCGTCGGGACCGGAGTCGACGATCGGCCATCCCAGCAGGTCGCGGTAGAAGGTCGCGAGCTTCTCCGCCCGCTCGGGCGCCGAGGCGATCGTCACCGATCCGGGGTGCATCCGCGGTCTCTGCATCATCGTGTGCTCCTCTCGGATGAGGACGCTCACGGTAGCAGGCGGGGCAGACCGCGCCCCCGCGCCCCCGCGCCGATCGCGCGATCGCTCGGGGCCCGCCCGTCCGTGCCTCACCAGCCGGACCTCCTGGGCCGAACGCATGCGCCACTACACTCGTCCCAGACCACCCCCGCCCGACCCCGCGAAGGAGGAGGCCCATGTCGACGTCGCAGCTCCTCAGCGGGATGTCCGCGCCCCCGGCCCTGTCGACCCTGATCGCCGACCGCCTGCGGGAGATGATCACGAGCGGCGGCATCGCTCCGGGAGAGCGGCTCAAGGAGGTCGAGCTCGCGGACTCGATGGATGTCAGCCGCGGGCCGGTCCGCGAGGCGATCTCGCTGCTCACCCTCGAGGGTCTCGTCGAGACGCAGCGGCATCGCGGCGCGCGCGTGATCACCCTCGACTACGCCGACATCGAGGAGATCTACTCGCTCCGCCTGGCGATCGAACGCCTGGCGATGCAGCGCTGCGCCGAACGGATCGACGCCGCCGTCCTCGCGAGGATGGACGACGTGATCTCCCGGATGCGGAGCCTTCCGCCGACCAGCACGGGGGATGAGCACGTGCGGCTCGACCTCGAGTTCCACGACCTCGTCTACGACGCGGCGGACCACTCCCGTCTCCATCGCACCTGGCACATGCTGCGCAGCCAGGTCGCCATGTTCCTCACGGCCCGCACCGACCGCTCCGAGTTCCGCTCGAAGCTGCACGAAGAGCACCAGGAGATGCGCGACATCCTCGCGACCGGGGACGCCGCCGCGGCCCAGCAGGCGATCGAGAAGCACATCGGATGGACGTTGCGCCAGATCCGGAAGATGCGGGCCGCCCAGAGCATCCCGATCGCGCCCGGGGAGTCGGGGCCGCTCTCCGGTCCCGGGCCCGAGGGCAAGACCGGGCTCTGACCCTCCCGCGCGACGGGCCCCGGCTCCCCTCCCCGCCACCGGAGGGTGCCCCGCCTCCTCGCAGATCGTGTCGCTCCTGCCTCCGCCAGACCTTCGTCCTCCAAGATTGTTGACAATCTGCAATTGGCCTCCTAGGCTCGGACCAGACCGGCGACGACGCCGGCATCCCGACCGACAGCACCGGTCGATCCGACCAGGCGTCCACCACCCCCGGACTCCGAGCGCTCGCCCTCCCCTCGCTCCCGGGCCCCACCGCCCGACACATCCCTCCCGTCCTGCACGGCATCCGTGCACGCCACGAAAGGCAGTGACAGCGCGTGTCCACGACCACCACCAGCACCCCGGCGCCTCCCGCGGACCAAGCGGACACCGGCTCGGCGAGCCTCACCAGCTCGCGCGCCTTCCCGCAGAGCGCCCCGCACGACCCGAGCGCCCCGCACGTCGAATCCGCCCGCGTCGAGATCGATGCGGCAGGAGACGCCGGCGCCCTCACACGGCTGTGGGAGAGCATCGGCTACGACGAGATCAACTGGACGTACACCCCCACAGGCCGGCACCTGCTGAACACCTTCGGCGAGCTCACCGACACCGGCTACCACGTGCGCCCCCACTACGCCCTGTGCTCCGGGACCGGCTTCGGCATCCCCCATTGGGGCAGCGGCAACGTCTACCACGAGGACGCGGACGGGAACCCGTTCTACGACTTCACGATCGTGGACCAGGCCTACGACGCGATCGTCGAGGCCGGGCACCACGTGCTCGTCGAGATCGGCTTCACCCCGCGCGATCTGCTCCCGCCGGAGGCGCAGGAGCTGACCGTCGTCTCGAGCCCGACCGCCTACTCCGCCTACGAGGCCGGCCAGTGGGGCTATCCGCCCCGGGACTACGACCGCTGGCGGGACCTCGTCGCCGCGCTCGCCGCGCACTGCCTCGAGCGCTACGGGGCGAAGGAGGTCGACACCTGGCTGTGGGAGCTGTGGAACGAGCCCGACATCTTCTACTGGCGCGGCACCCCGCAGCAGTTCCATGAGCTGTATGCGGCGACCGTCGCCGGCGTGCGCAGCGTCCTGCCCGCCGCGAAGGTCGGCGGCCCCGCCGTGACCGGCGGCGGCGCCGACTTCCTCCACGGATTCCTCGCCTACGCAGACCAGGAGAGGCTGCCGCTGGACTTCGTCTCCTTCCACACCAAGGGGTCCGCCTTCACGCCCTGGCGCGTCTACGGCCCCACCGGCGGCGACGCCCCGGAGAAGCAGAACCCCTCGACGCACAAGATGCTCCACGAGATCCGGTCGATGCTGCGGGTCATGGCGCAGTTCCCCGCCTACGCGCAGCTGCCGGCGATCATCGACGAATGCGATGCGGGCGTGCCGGCCCACTTCTCCGTCTACGACAATGCGAACTTCCGCTTCCAGAACACCGAGTACTACCCGGTGTTCCAGGTCAAGCTCATGAAGAAGATCCTCGACCTGTCCGCCGCCGAGCACGCGAACGTCCAGCAGGCGACCTCCTGGAGCTTCTACTTCGAGGGCGAGCGGTTCTTCGAGGGCACCCGCGCCTTCCTCACCGCCGACCGGATCGAGAAGCCGCTGCTGAACGCGTACCGGCTCCTGGCCGAGCTGGGCACGACCCGCCTGCCCGCACGCAGCGATGCCGCGCACGGGGTCGAGCTGCTGGACCAGGCGGAGGGACGCTCCATGCCGGAGGAGGTCGACGTGCTCGCCTCCCGCGGCTCCGACGGCCGGATCGCCGCCGCGATCTGGCGGCACACCGACGACCAGCACCGGACGGCCGAGTCGCCGACCCCTGTCACCGTCGCGCTCGAGGGGCTTCCCCGGGGCGCCTACCGCCTCTCCCATCGGCGGATCGACGCCGACCATTCCAACAGCCACACGCTCTGGCAGGCGCTCGGCTCCCCACAGGTCCCCTCCCCTGAGCAGCTCGCGCAGATCCACGCCCGCGAGGGTCTGGAGGATCTCGAGCCGCAGCGGGAGCTGCAGGTCGGCGCGGACGGCGCGCTCGAGCTGCGCCTCGAGCTCCCCCTGCCCTCGGTGTCGCTGCTCGTCCTGGAGCCGGTCCGATGAGCGCCGTCCCCGTCGCCCCGCTCACCGTCCGTGTGCCGATCGCGGAGGGGGTCGAGATCCCGCAGCTGGGGCTCGGCGTGTTCCAGATCGTGCCCGACCAGGTCCAGCCCGTCGTCGAGCAGGCGCTGGCGACCGGCTACCGTCATGTCGACACCGCGGCGGCGTACAACAACGAGGCCGGCGTCGGTGCCGCGCTGCGGGCATCGGGACTTCCTCGCGACGAGGTGTTCGTGACCTCGAAGCTGCGCAACGGCGAGCAGGGATACGACAGCGCCCTGCGCGCCCATGCCGACTCCCTCGAGCGGCTGGGCCTGGACCGCCTGGATCTGTTCCTGATCCACTGGCCCAACCCGTCCGCCGGGCTCTGGCAGGAGACGTGGAGAGCCTTCGAGCGGCTCCATGAGGAAGGCTCCGTCCGCGCGATCGGCGTCTCGAACTTCCTTCCCGAGCACCTGCGCGAGCTCGCCGCGACAGCGCACGTCCTGCCGGCCGTGAACCAGGTCGAGCTGCACCCCACGCACCGGCGCGCGGAGCTGGCCGCCCTCCAGCGGGAGCTCGGGATCACGATCGAGGCGTACTCGCCGCTCGGCCAGGGTGCCGACCTCGCGATCCCGGCCGTCGAGGACGTCGCCCGCGCCCGCGGTGCGACCCCCGCCCAGGTGGTGCTGCGCTGGCATGTCCAGCACGGGCATGTCGTGATCCCCAAGACCACCTCCCCCGCTCGCCTCGTCGAGAACCTCGACGTGGACGGCTTCGCCCTGGACGCGACGGAGATGGCACGGCTGGACGCGCTCGATGCGGGCAACCGCATCGGCGGGGACCCCGCGACCTTCTCCATCAGCCAGATCCGCTGAGGCGCCCGCCCCAGCCCGGGGGCGCGCGGTCGGCACGGCCGGCCGCGCCCCCCCCTGACCCCGGCCTCATCCCAGCAACGACGCTTCGAGAGGAGGGACGCGATGACCAGCTCATCGGTCCTCACCCGCAGCACCTCCCCGGCCCGTCCACGGGCCCTGGCGGCCGCCCGCCCCCTGCGGCGGCCCGCCCAGAGGGCCCGGCTGCGCCGACGCAACCTCTGGATCTATGCCTTCCTGCTTCCCACCTTCGTGCTGTACGGGATGTACACGCTCTACCCGATGGTCGCGAGCTACTGGTACTCGCTGGTCGAATGGAACGGCTTCAGCGCCGACCAGACCTTCGTCGGCATCGAGAACTACCGCGCCGTCCTCGCCGACCCGATGTTCTGGTCCGCCGTCCGGATCACCGTCGTGTTCATGCTGATCGTGGCCCCGCTGCGGGTGCTGGGCGCCTTCGTGCTCGCCATCGTGCTGAACTCGCCGAAGCTGCCGCTGTCCTCCTTCTTCCGGACCGTCTACTTCCTGCCGGTCGTGACCACGACCGCGATCGTCGGCGTGGTCATGCGGTTCATCCTGGACCCCGCGAGCGGGCCGCTGAGCGTGCTGGGCCGCGTGCTCGGGACCGGCCCGATCGACCTGCTCGGCTCCAGCGAGACCGCGCTGCCGACCGCCGCGCTCATCTACGTCTGGAAGTTCTTCGGGATCACGCTCATCTACTGGCTCGCCGCGCTGCAGACGGTGCCGAAGGACCTGTACGAGGCGGCCCGGATCGACGGCGCCCACGCCCTGCAGGTGTTCCGGCACATCACCCTCCCCCTGCTGCTCCCGTTCCTCCTGATCATCTCGGTGCTCACGGTCGAGGACTGCTTCCACGCCTTCGACCTCATGCAGACGATGACCGCGGGCGGGCCCTTCTACAGCACCGAGATCATCGAGATCTACGTGTACCGCTACGCCTTCGCCGCCACGATCCCGCAGCTCGGCTTCGCCTCCGCGGCGGCCGTCCTGTTCGGTCTGCTGGTGCTCGTCGTCGTGGGCGCGCAGCTGTGGCTCACGCGCCTGGCCCGCCGGGGAGGCCGCGCATGAGCGCCGCCGACCGGCCCGTCCTGCCCGGAGCATCGGCTCCGGCATCCGCTCCCGAGCGCCGGACGCGCTGGCGTCGCCGCCTCCCCTGGTGGGCGCTCGTCACCGCTCTTGCCCTCGCCGGCCTGCTGTGGGTGTTCCCCTTCATCTGGATGGTCTCCGCCTCGCTCAAGTCCCCCGCGGAGATCTTCGCCGGTGGCCTCTCCCTGATCCCGGAGCAGCTGCGCCTGGACAACTACTCCCGCGCCTGGACCGATGGCAGCTTCCGCGTCTATCTGCTGAACACGGTGATCGTGACCGTGGGAACCGTCGTCATCGTCGTGGTCCGCTGCGCCCTGGCCGGATACGTGCTGGGCCGCTACCGCTTCCCCGGCTCGCGGCTCATCCTGGGGATCCTGGTGGCGACGCTGTTCGTCCCGACCGGATACACGATCATCCCCATCGTGAAGCTGTCGATGCAGCTGGGGCTCCTGGACCAGCTCTCCGGCATGATCCTGGCGCTCGCCGGTGGCGCGAACGTCGCGTCGATCCTCATCTACGCCGGCTACTTCCGCGGTCTGCCCTCGGAGCTCGAGGAAGCCGCCGTCGTCGACGGGGCCGGATTCTGGCGCACCTTCACCCGCATCATGCTCCCGCTGTCGATGCCGGTCACCGCGACCGTCGCCGTGCTGACCTTCCTGTTCACCTGGAACGCCTTCTTCCTCCCGCTCGTCTTCTCCTTCAGCAATCCTGCGCTGCGCACCGTGAGCGTCGGGATGCAGGCCTTCGTCGGGGAGAACTCGACGGACTGGTCCGGGATGGCCGCCGCGGGCGTCATCTCGCTGCTGCCCATCGTCGCGCTGTTCGCCTTCATGCAGCGCTACTTCGTCGAGGGCATCGCGGGCTCCGTGAAGTCCTGAGCCCGCGACCGCTCGTCGTCCCCGCTCCATCCGGTCCCACCGGTTCTGTCCATTCCTGCCTCCGGGCACCGTGCACTCATCGAGGAGTCACCATGCACCGCATCACCCGACGCCACGCCCTCGCCGGTCTGGGCGCGACCGGCCTCGCCGGGATCGCCGCCGCATGCGGAGGCGAGAGCCCCGCCCCGAACGCCGGCTCGGGCGGCGGCGCCTCCGGCGCGCTGCGCTGGTGGGACCACTTCGGCGGTCTCCAGGACCTCCACGACCGGTGGGCGATCGACCAGGGCGAGAAGCTGGGGATCACGATCGAGCACACGTACAACGAGCCCGGTGCCGCGACGGAGGCGCTGCAGCTCGCCAACCAGGCGGGACAGCTCCCGGACGTGTACACGGCTCTGGTGGGCCTGCCCCTGCCGGCGCTGGTCGAGGCCGGCTGGGTCCACGAGATCACGGTTCCCCAGGACGTCCGGGACAGGCTGCCGGACGGAGCCTTCGTCGAGGGTCTCACCCAGCTGGACGGGAAGGTCTACGGCATGCCGACCTTCAGCGAAAAGCAGTACGTGGCCTGCACCTGGTACAGCACCGAGGTCGCCGAGGCCGTGGGGTTCGCACCGCCGAAGAGCTACGACGACTTCCTCGCCGCCCTGAAGGCGATCGCCGACCACGGCGAGTTCACCCCGATGACGATCGCCCTCGGGGCGACCGGGCGGATGCGCGAGCAGATCGACGACCTCGCCCAGGCCGGGGGCTTCCCCGGATACCAGGGGCAGCGCTACGACACCGGGGAGTACGAGTACCAGCATGACGCGTACATCGCGGCGATCGAGCTCTACAAGGAGATCTCGGACAAGGGCTGGCTGCTGCCCGGCACCGCCGGCTTCCAGATCCCCGACGCGCGGGGCCGCTGGGCCGCCGGCGGGATCGGCTTCCACATCGACGGACCCTACTCCCCCGGTGCGGTGCGGAAGCTCAATCCCGACAAGCTGCCGGACATGGCGGTCGCCGGGATGCTCACCCCGGACGGCGGGGACGTCGTCGCCGCGCGAGGCGCCCGCGGCGCGGACTGGGTGATCGCCGGGTCCACGCAGCTCGCGGAGAAGGCCTCGCAGCTCATCGCCACCTTCACCCAGGAGGACTACCAGACCGAGCTCGCCTCCGGCATGGACCAGCCGCCGATCCTCCTCGACGTGGTCGCGACGGCCGATGTCATCGAGCCCTACGCCTGGCTCGTCGACGACTTCGCGCAGCGGATCTTCCGCGCGCCGCAGGCGATCGTCCGCAACGTCGAGGTCGCGCAGGTCGAGGCGAAGCGGGCCCCCGTCGCGCCGGAGCTGGGCAACGTCATCCAGGGCTACCTGGGCGGCGAGATCACGGACCTGAGGAAGGCGCTCACGGACCTGAGCGATGCGAGCTCCGCGGCGCTGGACGCGGCCATCGAGAAGTCCGGGGCGCAGGTCACGCGCGCGGACTGGGAGTTCCCGGACTGGAAGCTCGGCACCGACTACACCTACTGAACCGCTCAGCCGGTCCGCGCACCCGGCCAGGTGGCGTGCGGAGGGCATGACCGCGGCGAACCGAGCATGCGCCGGCTCGGCTCGCCGCGGTCATGCCCTCGAGGCGCGGGTGCGCTCGGCGCGGCTGGTGAGGACGAGTCCGACGGCCGCGCCGAGCAGGATGATCCCCTGGGTCGCGAGCGCGATGCGGTAGTCGTCGAGGCCGGGGGTGCCGATGCCGCCGGTGCGCACGTCCAGCACGATCCCGACGAGCAGAACGCCCAGCAGGGATCCGCCGAAGCCGCCGATGTTCACGAAGCCGGAGGCCGTGCCGATCGCGTCGCGGTGCACGCCGGTGCGGGCCAGGTCGAAGCCGACCGCACAGGTGCCCGAGCCGATCGCGAGACCCAGGATCAGCGGCGCGAACCCCCATGCCCCGTACGCCGTGGGCACGGCGAGGGTGCCCGCCCAGGCCAGGGCCAGGACGGCTCCGGAGGCGAGGCCGATCCGGACGCGATGCTGGGGCGCCCGCCCCGTGAGCACCCCGATGAGCGGCCCGATCGAGACCATGATGAGCACATGCGCGGTCAGCAGCGCGGAGATCGCGCCGTGCTCGAGGCCGTGCCCATTCTGCAGGAACGGCACGCCCCACAGGAACAGGAAGGTGTTCACGCTCGACAGGGTCAGGCAGTGCAGGAACAGGCCCGACCAGGCCCCGGGCGAGGTGACGACCTCGCGCAGCACGAAGCGGACGGACGGCGCGGGCCGCGCCGCGGCCGGTGCTGCCTCGCCGTCATGACCGGCGGCGAGCGCCTCGAGCGGGGCATCCGCCTCCTCCGCTCCCGGGGCCGCGCCCGGTGTCCCCGCGGCCCCGGTCGCTGCGCCTGGGACGGGCTCGTCGCGGACGACGGCGAGGGCGAGCAGGCCTGCGACCAGCAGCAGCGCACCGAGGCTGAGGAACCCGGCGGGCCAGCCGACGCCGATGACGATGCCGAGGAAGGGCACCGCGGCGATGGCCTGGCCGAGCTGGCCGACGGTCATCGCCAGCTGCGTGAACAGCGGCACCTGCTGAGTCGGGAACCAGACCGCGGTCAGCCGCAGGATCGACACGATGACGGCGGCGTCGCCGACGCCGGTCAGGAGGCGGGCTCCGAGCGCGAGAGGGAGGGCCTGGGCCTCGGCCATGAGCAGCTGGCCGACGCCCATCGTCAGCGCGCCGATCACCATCATCGTGCGCGGACCCCAGCGGTCCAGCAGGAGGCCCGCGGGGATCTGAGCGGCAGCGTAGGTGCCGAGCTGGACGACCCCGAACAGGGACAGGACGGTGCCTCCGACGCCGAAGCGCTCCGCGGCCTCGACGCTCACGACGCCGAAGGACGCGCGGGCGGCGACAGCAGCGAGGTAGGCGAGCACGCCCACGCCCCAGATGATGTGCGCCCGGCTGATCCGGGCTCCCTGCCGTCGCGGTCCGGATCCTGTTTCCTGCATGATCCCATCCTCGCGCACGGAACGCCCGCGGCGCGCGCCCGCCCGGGGCCCGGCGGACCGGGCCGCTGGCCGCGGGGGCGCCTCCGTACACTGCGCCCATGCGTGCGCTGCGGCTCGAAGCCTTCCATGACCTGCGGGTCGTCTCGATCCCAGATCCCGCGCCCGGCCCCGACGAGGTCCTCCTCGAGGTGGCCGCGACCGGGATCTGCGGCTCCGATGTGCACGGTTTCACGGGGGCCAACGGCCGTCGGCATCCCGGTCAGGTCATGGGGCATGAGGCCTCCGGCCGGATCATCGCCCTCGGGGCCGAGGTCGATCCGGCGCTCGTCCCGCTCGGCGCCGGCGCCACGTTCTCGCCCTTCGTGCTGGGGCCCGCGGAGCTCGCGCGCTGGGCCGGACGCGAGCAGCACTGCCCCGCGCGACGGCTGATCGGCACCGATCCGGGGATCATCGGGGCCTTCGCCGAGCGCATGGTCGTGCCCGCCCGGAATCTCGCCCTGCTGCCGGAGGACGTGCCGCTGCATCTGGGGGCGCTCGTCGAGCCCCTCGCGGTCGCGATGCATGCCGTGCGCCGCGGTCTCGCCGATCTCGCCGGCGGCCCCGGAGATCCTGCACAGACCCGGGTGCTCGTGCTCGGCGGCGGCCCGATCGGACAGTCCGTGGTCCTGGCGCTGGCCGCCTCCCTGCCCGGGGCGGCGTCCACGGGTCGGGTGCTGATCTCCGAGCCCGATGCGGACCGCCGCGACCTGTGCGCGCGGCTGGGCGCGGAGGTCCTGGACCCGGCGCGGGGGCCGATCCTCGCGCAGCTCGCCGCCCGCGGCGGACCGGTGGACCTCGCGATCGACGCCGTCGGGCTGAGCGCGACCCTGGCCGATGCGCTCGGCGCCACCCGTCCCGAGGCGAGCATCGTGCTGGTGGGCATGGGGGCGCAGGAGCTGCGCCTGCCCGCCTACGAGATCAGCACCCGGGAGCGGAGCATCCGCGGCGCCTACACGTACTCGGCCGCCGGCTTCGCGGAGGCCGCGGCCTGGGCGGGCGCCCAGGGACACAGCCTGGATCCGCTGGTCAGCCGCCGGATCGGCCTCGACGAGGCGCCGCAGGCCTTCGCCGAGCTCGCCGCCGGGGGCGGCCCGGCAGGCAAGATCCTGGTCGAGCCCGGCCGCTGAGCCCTCGGCTCACGGCAGCACCGGCCGCCCGGGCACGGCGACACGGCATCCCTCCCGGGCTTTCCGCTCACAGCGGAGCAGGGCGCGGCGGCGCAGGCGCCGTCGTAGATTCGGGCCATGGAACCCTCCGGCCCCTCCACCCTCGCCCCGCTCCTGCGCGAGCTGATCGGCCAGGCGCTGCGGGAGCGTCGGCACGCTCAGGGCCGGACCCTCGCCGAGGTCGCCTCCCGGGCCGGCGTGAGCATGCAGCATCTGTCCGATGTCGAGCGCGGGCAGAAGGACGCCTCGAGCGAGGTGCTCGCCGCGATCCTCGGCGCGCTGGGCCTGAGCGCTTGGGACCTCCCCGCGCTGATGGCGCCCCGGCCGATGCTCCTGGACCTCACGGCCGAGCCGGGACGCACGGCGAGCACCTCCCGCCCCGTCCGCAGCCTGCGGCGCCCCACCCACAGCTCCGGCCCGGTCACCTCCCTGCTCGCGGCCTGAGCGATCGCGTCGCACGGCCGACCGGCCCGAATGCCGTCCGACGATCCGTGCACCTGGCGCGGATGGCTCGCCAGGCAGCGCTCGCGGCGACGTCGGCGGCGTCCGGGCCGCTCACCCGGCGCGGCGGCGCAGCACCGTGTCGGCGAGGCCGTGGGCGACAGCGCTCTCCGCATCCAGGACCCGTTCGCGTTCGAGGTCCTGGCGCACCGCGGCGACATCGCGCCCGGAATGCCGGGCCAGCAGCGCCTCGAGCTCGCGGCGACAGCGCTCGACCTCCTCCGCGGCGAGGATCAGGTCGGGGATCGCGCCCCGGCCGCTCGCCTCGAGGGGCCGCAGCACGACCCGCGCATGCGGGAGCACGGCCCGCATCCCGGGCGTGCCCGCGGCCAGCAGCAGCACGGGCGCGGCGACGACCTGGCCCACGCAGGTGACGGCGACGGGGCTGCGCACGTACTCGAGGGCGTCGTGGATCGCGAGCACCGACTGGATGTCGCCGCCGGAGGAGTTCACGTACAGCTGGATCGGCGCCTCGGGCGACTGGTTCTCCAGGTGCAGGACCTGCGCGATGACGGTGTTGGCGACGCCGTCGTCGACGGGGGTCCCCAGGTAGACGATGCGGTCGCTGAGCAGGCGGGAGAAGACGTCGGCGGTGCGCTCGGCCCCGGTCGAGGTGCGCTCGATGACGCTGGGGATGGTGTAGCTGCTCATCGGGCTCCTCCGATCCCGGCTGCACGACCGGTCCGATCCTCGCGACCCAGCGGGAGCACATCGGCCAGGGACCCGACCCGGCGATCGCAGAAGCCGTAGTCGATCGCGGCCTCCGCATCCCAGAAACGGTCTCGGTCGGAGTCCGCGGCGATGCGCTCCTCGGTCTGCCCGGTGCGCTCGGCGGTGATGCGGATGAGCAGATCGCGGTTCTTGCGCAGGTCCTCGGCCTGGATCTCGATATCGGCGGCGCTGCCCCCGAATCCCGCGGATCCCTGGTGCATGAGCACGCGGCCGTGCGGGAGGATCAGCCGTTTCCCGGGCGTGCCGTGGGTGAGCAGGTACTGGCCGGCGCTGTAGGCCATGCCGAGGCACACGGTGCGCACGTCGCAGGGGATCGTGTCCATGAGGTCGCCGATGGCGAGCATGGCGGGGACGAGGCCACCCGGCGAGTTGATGAGCAGGGTGATGTCGGCGGCGGGATCATCGGCCGCGAGCAGCAGGAGCCCGGCGCACAGCTGCGCGCCGTTCTCCATGTCGAGCTCGCGGTCCAGCAGCAGGACCCGCTGGTGCAGCAGGCCCAGGGCGGTGCGGTCCGCGAGGGCGGTCGCGGTGGGCGGTGTCGTGGTGGTCATGCCCCGAGCCTGCCGCGGGTGCGTGCGGCATGGTGCGCTCCTCAGCCCGGGGTTGATCAGCGCACGGCGGAGCAGGGTTTGACCGGAGGGGCGGAGCAGCGGTCCCCGGCCGCGTCAGATGATCGGCCGGCCCTCCTTGCGGGCCTCCTTCACCTCTCCCGCGAAGCCGCGGACGATGACGATGAGGACACCGAGCACGAGCACGGGCCAGACGAGGATGTAGGCGGTGAGCAGGGCGGTCATGAGGCTTCCTCCTGATCGGCCGGGCGCCGGGGTCGGCGCGGCACGGGGTGGGTCGCGGGACGGGGCAGGGCGGGGCCTGCGGGACGGGTGGCGCGCCGGGTCAGCGGTCGGAGACGGGGGCGTGGGCCTCGGAGACGGGCGCGCCGCCGGCTCGCCCGGCCCCGGCACCCGCGAGCACCTCTGCCTCGTCGAAGTCACCCGTGACCTCCGCGATGACGGCGAAGTCGAAGTCCTGCCGCGAGCGGACGCTGAGCGCCCAGCACACGAGGAAGGACACGGCATAGGCGACGAGGGAGCCGGACAGGGTCGCGTAGTCGCGCAGAGCCCCGAGGGCGAACGGGGCGGAGACGAGGATCGCGACCGCGCCCACGACGACCGCCGGGCGCAGCCCGAAGAAGCCGAAGGCCATGATCCCGAGGACCACGCCGATGCCCAGCACGGCCAGCAGCTCCACGACCACGGCCCAGACCCCGTCCAGCGGGATCAGCTCGAAGCGCACCGGCAGGAACACCACGAGCGCCGCGATCACGGAGACGGTGAAGGCGGTGTTGGTGACCTTGCGCCAGTAGAACGACGCGATCACCGGGAACACGAGGCAGCCCCACAGGGCACCGACGAACACCAGCAGGTCCAGGATGTTGAATCGCGCGGTCGCGAAGTACAGGGCCGCGGCGGTCGCGATGATCATCGTGAGCCGGCCGATGAGCAGCATCAGGCGGGGATTCGCGCGCTCGCGGCCCACGGCCTGCCCGTAGATATCGGTCATGACGATCGAGCTGAGGGCCGCGAGGTCGGAGTCCGCGGTCGAGGAGAGCGAGCCGATGATCATGATGAAGGCGAGGGCGATGAGGCCCGCCGGCAGATAGGTGCCGATCATCTGCGGCATGAGGTTGTTGACGTCCCCGCCCATCGGCTCGATCCCCAGGTAGAGGGCGAGCACGCCGAGCATGCCGATGCCGATCACGGTCGCGCCGTAGCCGATCGTCGCGGTCACGAACGTCGGCTTGATGAGGTCCTCGCGGACGGCGAACAGACGCTGCGCGATGGTCTGGTTGCCGATCGCGTAGGCGAGGACGGCGGCGATGTACGGAGCCCCCTGGTTCATGAACGCGTCGGAGGAGAAGAAGCTCTGCTGCTGCGGGGTGACGTTCCCGCTCGCGACGCCCTCGGCGAGGACGGCGGGGCCGCCGACGATGAAGAACACGGCGGGGATGATCACGACCGCGGCGCCGAGCATCGCCAGGACCTGCGCGAAGTCGGTGAGCACGGAGGCGCGGAATCCGGACCACAGCGTGTACAGCAGCACGCCCGCGGCGATGATGACGATGCCCTGCCCGAAGCTCAGCGGCGACAGCATGGCGATGAGCGCGCCGCCGGCGATGAAGTTCGAGGTCAGGGAGATGAGGGAGCCGAGGACGTTGGACCCTGCCAGCATCAGCTGGGAGGACCGGCCGTGCCGGGCGTACATGACCTCCGCGAGGGTGTGCGCGCGGGGTGCGACGGCGCGGATGCGGCGGCCGAAGGGGTAGATGAACAGGATCATCAGCGCGCCCCAGAGCCCGTAGTGGATGGGGCCCGAGACGCCGTAGGTGTAGCCCGCGGTGACGGAGGCGTACATCGAGGAGGCCCAGATCCAGGTCGCGGTCATGGACGCGGCGGAGACGCCGAAGCCGATCCTGTTCCCGGCGGTCATGTAGTCGTCGGCGTTCTCCTTCTTGCGGGAGATCGAGATCGACATCCACAGGGTCCCGCCGTAGAACAGCAGGAGCAGGAGGATCACGCCGAGTGTTCCGAGCTGGGAGACCTCGCTCGAGCCGGGCAGCATCTGTTTCCTTCCGTCGCGGTCATTCGTACGTTCGTCACGGCAGTCGGCGGAGGACGGGAATTCCGGCGCGATGGCGCCGTACGGATTCCCGCCGCCTCGCAGGCGGCCCCGCCGCGCCCTCGCGCGGCCGATCCTCGGATCCTCGGGGCGTGCTCCAGTCGCTCCCCGGTCAGGCCCGCTATCGCGTCGGCCCGGTGGGTGGTGCGCCGGTGTGCCCCGTCTCCGGCACTCTCAGGGCCGGGACTCGGCGGCCTGTGCAGCCGTCGAGGACGTCTCGATCGTTGCATACCTTCACGGAAAGGGCCAATCCCATCCGGACCTCCTGGGTTCGGGTGCCACACCGGAGCCGCCCATCGCCGCAGGTCATGCACTACTGAACGGCGGGAGCGGGGCGGCGTCTCACGGTCGGGCGGGAACCTCTGGAGCGCCGATGCATCCACATGCATAATCGGACATTCGCGACCCCGTACCATCGGCCGCTCGGCGATGCGCTCCCCCGGCGACCGCGGCACCGTGGCACGGCATGCACCGCCGCCGGCCGTTCGCGAGCTCCCGCGCTCCCAGACAGCGATACGGCGCCGATCGTGGGTTCACGTTCCACATCACGCGACTGCGTGGAACAGAATCCCACGATCGTGGGTTCGACATCGCGGCCGGCTGCGCCAGCCGACATCGCGGCCGACCGCGTCAGCCGGAGTAGCCGCCTCCACCGCCGGCGGGCATGTCCTTGAACCGGGAATAGCGTCCCTCGAAGGCGACCGGGATGGTGGCGGTCGCGCCGTTGCGATGCTTGGCGACGATGAGGTCGGCCTCGCCCGCTCGGGGGGACTCCTTCTCGTAGTAGTCCTCGCGATGGATCAGGACGATGAGGTCGGCGTCCTGCTCGATGGAGCCGGACTCGCGCAGGTCCGACATCATCGGGGTCTTGTCGGTGCGCTGCTCGCTGCCGCGGTTCAGCTGCGAGATCGCGATGACGGGGACCTCGATCTCTTTCGCGAGCAGCTTGAGCGCGCGGGAGAACTCGGAGACCTCCTGTTGACGGGACTCGACCTTCTTGCCGGAGCTCATCAGCTGCAGGTAGTCGATGACGACGAGCTGGATGTCGTGCTTCTGCTTGAGGCGGCGGCACTTGGCGCGGATCTCCATGAGCGACATGTTGGCGCTGTCGTCCATGAACAGCGGCGCGTTGCCGATCCGGCTCATCGCCCGGGCCATGGCCTGCCAGTCCCGGTCGTCCATGGAGCCGTCGCGCATCCGGTTCATGGGAACCTGCGACTCCGCGGAGAGCAGACGCATGGTGATCTCGGTCTTGTCCATCTCCAGGGAGAAGATGACGCTGGCCTTGCCGTTGTGGATGGAGCAGGAGCGCAGCACGTCCATGCCGAGGGTCGTCTTGCCCATCGCGGGGCGCCCCGCGAAGATGATCATCTGCCCCGGATGGAGCCCCTGGGTGAGCTCGTCGAACTCCGCGAAGCCGGTGGGGACGCCGGTGACCTGGCCGCCGCGGTTCTGGGTGGCCTCGATCGCGTTGAGGGTCTCGTCGATCACCTCGCCCAGCGGGAGGAAGTCCTCGCTGCGTCCGCGCTCGGTGACGGCGTACACCTGCGCTTGGGCCTCGTTGATGGCCTCCTCGATCTCGCCGCCGTCCGCCGCATACCCGAGCTGGACGATGCGCGTGCCCGCCTCGACCAGGCGTCGCAGCGTGGCGCGCTCGACGACGATCTCCGCGTAGTAGCCAGCGTTGGCGGCGGTGGGGACGACATCGATGAGGTCCGCGAGGTAGGCGCCGCCGCCCACCCGGGCGAGCTCGCCCTTCTTGGTGAGCTCGTCGGAGACGGTGACGAGGTCCGCGGGCTCGCCGCGCGAGTACAGGCTGGTGATCGCGTCGAAGATGATCTCGTGCGCGGGACGGTAGAAGTCGTTCGCCTTCACGATCTCGATGACGTCCGCGATCGCGTCCTTCGACAGCATCATGCCGCCGAGCACGCCGCGCTCCGCGGCGAGGTCCTGGGGCGGGGTGCGCTCGAGCCCGCGGTCGGGCCCGGACTCGAAGGCCTGGTTCTCGTACGTCTCGCTCTGGGTCACCGGACCAGTGTAGGGACGGCGGATGGACCCCTGCGGACATCCACATCCCGCTCCTCCTCCTCACTCCTCCGCGCCTCCGGCTCCCCTCGGCCCATCGCCGGCGGCACGTGATCCCCGCCTCGCACCGGCCCCGATCCCAGGGTTCTGATTGAAACTTCCTCTACCGTGGCGGCACACCGACCGGAAGGACCTCTTATGGCCCCCGCAAGCAAGCGCGGATCCACCGTCTCCCGCGACCTCGCCCTCCTGATCGGCCGCCTCGCCCTCGGCGCCGTCTTCCTCGCCCACGGGTACCAGAAGGTCGTGGACTTCGGCATCGCCGGCGTCACGCAGAGCTTCGAAGGCATGGGCGTGCCCATGGCGCAGATCGCCGCCCCCGTGGTCTCCTACGTCGAGCTGGTCGGCGGGGCGCTGCTGATCCTCGGCGCCTTCACGCCGGTCGTCGGCCTCGCTCTCGCGATCGACATGCTGGTCGCCGCCCTGCTCGTGCACGTGCCCCAGGGCGTCTTCGTCGACCAGGGAGGCTGGGAGCTGGTCGGCGCGCTCGGCGCAGGGGCACTGATCCTCGCCGCCGTGGGCCCCGGCCGCCTCTCCGCCGACGCCCTCGTCCTGCGCCGCGGACGCGGACGCCGCTCCCGCAGCAGCGCGGCCTCGACCGCGGCCGCCTGAGGACGCAATCCGCACGCGGCCGCGGAAGTGGGATCGGGGCTCCGCCCCGGGCCCGTCCCGCCGCCCGGGCGATATGTCGGGTACGAGGGAATCGTCACAGCATCGGCGGACCCGAATGACAGATCGGCCCGGGCGGCGAACCATGTTCTCCCGTGAATTCCCCCGACCTCTCCTCCCCCGAGGCCCCCGCAGGGGCCGATGAGCACAACCCCAGCGGTCGCCTCTTCTTCGGCCAGCCGTGGCCGCTCGCCAACCTCTTCAGCGTCGAGACGTGGGAGCGCTTCAGCTTCTACGGCATGCAGGGCATCCTCGCCATCTACATGTACTTCGAGGTCGCGCAGGGCGGGCTCGGGATCCCGGCCACCACCGCGACCGGGATCGTCGGCGCCTACGGCGGGGCCGTGTACGTGTTCTGCATCATCGGCGCCCTCGTCTCGGACCGGCTGCTCGGCCCGGAGCGGACGCTGTTCTTCAGCGGCGCCCTCATCATGCTCGGCCACATCGCCCTGGCGCTGCTGCCGGGCGTGCCGGGCCTGGTCATCGGCCTGCTGTGCGTGGCGATCGGCTCCGGCGGCCTCAAGGCCACCGCCGCGACCCTGGTCGGCTCCCTCTACGAGGTCAACGACGCCCGGCGCGACGCCGGCTTCTCCATCTACTACATGGGCGTGAACATCGGCGGGCTCATCGGCCCGCTCCTGACCGGCCTCGCACAGAAGGAATGGGGCTTCCACCTGGGCTTCGGCATCGCCGCGATCGGCATGGCCCTGGGTCTGACCCAGTACGCGCTCACACGCCGGAACCTGCCGCGGACCGCATCGACGATCCCCGATCCGCTGCCGCGCTCCAAGTACGCGCTGTGGATCTCGGTCGCCCTGTTCGTGGTCCTGCTGGTCGTGGGGCTGGTCCTGACCGGCACCATCACCCCGGAGAACCTCGCGAACATCATGGTCGGCATCTCCGCCTGCGGGGCGATCGCGCTGTTCAGCATCCTGCTGGCCTCCCGCAAGATCACCGCCGACGAGCGGGCCCGCGTCTTCGCCTTCATCCCGATGTTCATCGGCACCGCCGCGTTCTTCGCCCTCTTCCAGCAGCAGTTCACGGTCATCACCCTGTACTCGGACACGCGCATGAACCGGTCGATCCTGGGCTGGGAGATGCCGATCTCCTGGGCGCAGTCCTTCAACCCGTTCTTCATCATCCTGCTCGCCCCCGTGTTCGCGGCGCTGTGGACGAAGCTGGGGCGGCGCCAGCCCACGACGCCCGCGAAGTTCGCCCTCGGCATCATCCTCATGGGCGCGGCGTTCCTGCTGTTCCTGCCGATGGTGCCGATGGCCTCCGTCCCCGTGCTGTGGGTCGCCATGATCATGCTGGTCGCGACGATGGGCGAGCTGTCCATCTCCCCGGTGGGCCTCTCCCTCGCCACGCGTCTGGCGCCCGCCGCCTTCCCGGTCATGATGATGGCGCTGTACAACCTGTCGGTCGCCCTCGGCACCGCCCTGTCCGGCTCGCTCGCAGGCTTCTACTCGCCCCAGAACGAAGGCGCCTACTTCGGCGCCCTCGGCGCGGTGACGATCGGCATCGGCCTGATCATGCTGCTCATCGCGAAGCCCGTCTCCCGGGGGATGCGGGGCATCCGCTGAGGAGCCCCGCGATGCGCCGGCCGGGGACGGCCCTGGCGCATCCTCCCGGAGGGCCGCGCTCTCAGGCTCCGGCGGGCATCCCTGCGGCGTAGGCGGCCTGCCCCACGTGCTGAGCGGCGTCATCGATGATGCTCACCAGGCGCACGCCGCGGGTCACGGGCGGGTCCCAGGACTCGTCGATCACCGCATCGAGATCCGCCTCCGTCAGCGTGCGCAGGTAGGCCACGAGCTCCGCGGTGACGGCCGCCAGATGCTCCAGCAGGAGGTCCGCATCCTCGATGCGGATCGCACGAGCCTGCTCCGGCGTGTGCCCGTACCCGACCCCGTCGCCCGCCTCGCCGAGCGCGAAGCGTTCGCGGAACCCCTGCGCGGTCCACACCTCCTGCGTCCCGGACAGCTGCGCGCGCTGCACGTCGATCTCCCGCGCCGCGTGCCACAGCAGCCAGGCGATCGAGTTGTCGTGCCCGCCGGGGTGCGCCAGGAGCACATCCCGCGCGAGCTGCGGACGGAGGGCGAGAGCCGCCTCGACAGGGCGGCCTGCGGCATCGACGAGCACCTCGAGAGCATCCATCCCTGCACGCTACGCGCCTCCGCACCGATCCGTCACCACGGCCCGCCGATCCGGACGGCCGGGTGCGGGACCGCTCGGACGACGACGTCCCCGGGGAGAGCCGTCCCGAGCGCGCGCGGTCAGTCGTAGAGCGCGATGTCGGCGTGCTCGGGGTGGCGGTCCAGCCAGCTCTCGACGAAGGGGCAGATCACCAGCACCTGGGTCCCGCGGGCACGAGCGTCGGCGAAGGCCGCCGTCGCGAGGGCGGAGGCGACGCCGAGTCCCCGATGCGCCGGGTCGGTGACGGTGTGGACGACCTCCATGCGCCGCCGCCTGCGCTCATAGGTGAGGATCCCCCATTGCTCGCCGTCGACGTAGGCCTCGAAGCGGGACGCCCCCTGGTTGTCGCGGACCCGGATGTCCGGCTCGCCGTGTGCGCTCATCACGATCACCTCCGCCCCCGATTCTTCCACCGGCGCGGCGGGCGTGCCGCCGTCCCCGGTGCCGAGGCGGGCTCTCCTCGGCACTCGCCTCCGGTCCGGGACCGAGTGCGGCGAAGATGTCGCTCTGAGCGCTGGATACCGACATCTTCACCGCACTCGCCGCGGAGGACCCGTCGGGTTGCTCCTCCGACAGCCCGGTTCCGCCAGCGATCGGCGGCCGTCTCGGCGGGAGCCGCTCCCGGTCACCGCTCGGCGCGCTGGATCCGGATGTTCCCGGTGCCGGTGCGTGCCTCGATCTCGAGGGTGCGCCCCGTCTCCGGGGCGACGGAGCCGGTCGGGGTGAGGTCGACGCTGCGCCGACCCAGGCCCGAGGCGAGGTCGAGGCGGGTCGCGGTGCCCTCGAGCACCCGCACCTCGATGTCGCCGACCCCGGTGCGCGAGCGCAGGGTGCCGCGCTCGGCGCGGCGGACCAGCACGCCGCCGGTCCCGGTCGTGGCCGAGGCCTGCCCGCGCAGCACGCCGATCGCGACGTTGCCGGTGCCGGTCGCGACGCTCGACTCGCCGTCGACCTCCTCGACCTCGACGTTCCCGGTCGCTCCCTTGAGATCGACCCGCCCGAAACGGCCGCTCGCACGGATGTCCCCCACCGCGAGGGAGGCCACGGCGCGGCTGTCGGTCGGGACGATGACCTCGATGTCGAGGCTGCTGCCGATCCCGCCCGCCGACCGGACCAGGGTCCGCAGCGTCGCACCGAGCTTGTCCGCGAAGGACGCGCCGGCGGGCGGTTCGTCGCCGCTGCCGCGGAACAGGTCCCCGAAGGAGGCGGAGACGTGCGAGGCCTCATCGGCCGGAGCGTCGATGCGCAGGTGGCCGCCCGAGAAGTCGATCTGCATGCGGGAGGCGAGCTCGCGACCGGCCTCGCCGCGAGGATGCAGCTCGACCCGGATCCCGTGCCCGTGCTCCGCCCGGATCGTGACGTTCCCGCGCACGTGCTGGATGTTCACGTCGATCGGCCCGTCCGCGGTGAAGGAGCGGATGAGCGGGGCGGCCTCCGCGGGATCGGCGGACGCGGACCCGGGGCCGGGGCCGTGCGCGGATGCGGGCGGCGCCTCCGGAGCTGAGGGGGCGGTCGGCGCCTCCGCCGCGGGGGCCGCGGACTCGGCAGGGAGGGCGGGGACGGCGGGCTGCGCCCCCGGCGCAGGCGGCACCGCGGACCGGGGCCCGGCGAGCGGCGGCGCGACGGGATGCGTCCCAGGAAGGGGCGGCACCGCCGGGTGGGCGCCGGGGAAGGACGGCACCGGGGGCCGGGGCGGAAGCTGGGCGGGATCGTGGCTGTCGGGGATGCTCATGACGATTCTCCTGGGGTGAACGGGCGGCGGGCGGATGATCTCGGGCGGCCGGGGCGGCGAGGCTCAGATGAACCAGCCGCTGGTGCGGCCGCGGTGGTCCTGGGAGGCGGGGCGGGTCTGCTGCGCGGCGCCGTCCAGATGGGCGGTGAGCGCCCGGACGAGGTAGGCGTTCAGGCTGAGGCCCTCGCGCGAGGCGGCCTCCTCGAGCCGCCCCTTCAGGTGCTGGGGCGGGCGGAAGGACACCCGGGTGGTGGAGCCGTCGTCCTCGGGCTCCGGGGCCGGGGGCGGCGGGGGGACGGCCCCCGGCGGCATGCCTGCGCCGTGCGGGAACGACGGCGGGGGCGGCGGGGTGCCGGGGACGGCCGCAGGCGGCGGAACGACGCGGATGTCGATCTCGGTGCCGCGCAGCGCGAGATCGACCCGACCGGGCGCCAGCTCGCTCGAGATCTGCGCGGCGAGGTCGCCGACGACGTCCTGCAGAGCGAGCCGGACCGCGGGCTCGACGGCGACGGAGAGCAGTCCGGCGGCGCGACGGATGTCCTCGTCGCCGACGGCGGCGCTCGCCGCGAGCTGCTCGTGCACGGTGCGTGATGCGTCTCGAAGATCCATGGCTCCATGATGGCGTCATCATGGCGCCACGTCAAGCACTTTTCGGCATCACAATGATGCCGCTTTGGCGTAAGTGCGGCGTCACGCGATGGAAGTGCAGGTCAGAGACCGGCTGACCCGCGGGTCAGGTGTCCAGATCGGCGATCAGGAGACGGATGCGGGCGGCGTCCTCAGCCCGCCCCAGATGCTCCCAGCCGGCGAGCGCCCGTCGCGCCGCCCTGAGCGCCGCGATCCGACGGCCCTCGGAGGCGAGCATCGCGGCATGCCGGTCGTCGAGGTAGGCCGCCCAGTAGCGGGCCCGCTCCTCATGCCCCTCCGGAACCTCGCCGATCGCCCGGATCGCCTCGCGCCGACGCTCCTCGTAGGACTCCGGGGTCACGTCCTCGTCCCCTCGGGCGAGCCCCACGCCTGCGGCGATCACGCGCCCCACCCGCGCGTCGACCCGGTAGTCCCACAGCAGAGCCGCCGGGATCCCCTCGGGGGCGGCACCGGGACGGGTGCGCCGCTCGATGCCGGCGGCCGCCGCATCGGCCGCCGACCGCTCCCCCAGGTCCAGGGCATGGCGCAGCACGAGCGCATGCGCCTTCATCTCCTCCTGCACGAAGCGAGCCCGGTCCGCCCCGCCCGTCTCGAGATCATCGGCGAGCGAGCCAGCATGGAAGGCGAGCCGGCGCAGCTCCACGAGCGCCTCCTCGCCCTGCCCGGTGAGCTGATGCACCCGGGCGAGCAGACGCGCCGCCTCGAGGTCCGCGCGGCGGTCCCGCATCGCCCGCGCGATGCGCCGCACCTCCCCCAGCGGCACCAGCGCCGCCTCGAAACGCTGGGCGACCACCCGCTGCGTCGCGACCGCGAGCAGCGGCTGCACGCGCAGCGCGTCGCGGCGGACCCCCCGCTGCAGGGCCGCCAGCCGACCGGAGACGAAGCTCGCGTGATCGGCGAGCTCGGCCCGCATGAGGGCTCGCAGCAGCGAGGTGACCAGGCCGATGCGCAGCACCGGGTCGTCGACCTCGCGCAGGGACCGCAGCGCCTCCAGCGCATGATGCGAGGCGGCGAGCGGCTCCCGGTCGACGAGGGTGCGCGCGAGAACGGCGTGGGCGGCTGTCGCGGCGCGCTGCGGGTCCAGGGCCTCGGCCCCGTCGAGCGCGAGATCGTCGGCCAGCTCGAGCACGTCCAGAGCCTGCCGCATCGCCCCCGCCCGATCCCCGGCGCCCTCGAGCGCCTGGGCCAGCCGCATGCGCAGCGTCATCTCCGCCGAGCGGGGATCGCCCAGCAGGCGGTCCGCGACCCGCGGCAGCGCCTCGAGGCCGCGGCGCAGACGCAGCGCCTCGCGCGAGGCGTCGGCGGCCTCCCCCATCGGCACGACGTCCAGGCAGCGGACCACGCGGCGCATGTCCTCGCCCACCTCCGGGCCCACGCCGCGACGCCGCCCCGGACGCGCCGCCCCGGGACCCGCT
>NZ_JBHLSV010000031.1:0-41185 GCF_042434575.1 Brachybacterium hainanense | reverse complement strand
TGACGGCCGCGTCGACGGCGGCGGCATCGGCCGGGAGGACCCGGGCAGGGAGACCTGCGGGGTCGGCGGCCTCGCGCAGACGGCGGGCCGCCTGCTGCACGTCGGCGCGGCCTCGCAGCGTCGCCGCGTCCCGGGCGCGCGCGATCCTCCGCAGCCGGGAGCGCAGCTCCTCGATCCCCTCCCCCGTCTGCGCGGAGACACCGAGGACCTCGACGTCCGCGAGCCCGTCACGGCGCAGGATCGCCGCGAAGGAGGCGAGGACGCCGGCCCGCTCGCCAGGACGGATCAGGTCGACCTGGTTGAGGACCGCGAGGGTCACGGCCTCATGGCCGGCGAAGGGCGCGACGAAGTCGCGGTGCAGGACGGCATCGGCGTACTTCTGCGGATCGGTGACCCAGACGATCACGTCGACGAGGCCGGTCATCCGCTCGGCGACCGCCCGGTTCCCCCGCTCGACCGAGTCGAGGTCCGGGAGGTCCAGCAGGATGATCCCGCCGCCCTCCGCCTCGCCCGCCAGCGAGCTCTCCCCAACCAGCACATGGCGGTCCCCGACCTCCAGCCAGTCCAGGAGCTCCTCCGCGCCGTCCTCGCCGACGATCGCGGCCACCGGGGCCGCTGTCGTCGGGCGCCGCACCGCGGCGCGGGTGATCTGCTGACCCACCAGGGCGTTGACCAGAGAGGACTTGCCGGATCCGGTCGCACCGAAGACGCCGACCACGGTGTGCTCGGCCGAGAGCGTCCGTCGGCGCCGTCCGCGGGCGAGGACGTCGCGGGCATGGGCCAGGGCCGAGGCAGGAGCGATCTGATCCATCGACTCCGCCGCCCGCCCGAGGGCCGCGGCGAGCTCCGGGAGGGCGGGGGCGGCGCGGCGCCGGCTCATCGGCTCTCCCCCTGCGACGTCCGCGGGTCGCCCAGACGGGCGGCGAGCGCCTCCAGGCGCGCGGCATCGGTGCGCAGCTGCTCGGCGCCCGTGCCCGCGGGCTCCTCCGCGAGGCGATCGCGGAACACCTCCGCCCGAGAGCCGATGAGCTCGTCCAGCCGGGATGCCAGGCTCTCCCTCGCGGTGCGGGCCAGGCGCCGTACGGCCTCGTCCCCGAAGATCGTCTCGAGCAGCTTCTGGCCCAGCACGGCGGTCGCCGCCCCTGCTCCGACCTCCAGGCCCGTGGGGATGAAGGCCGTGGAGGCGAAGACGACGACCATGAGCGCCACGCCGACCGCGTTCACGCCGAGCGAGAGGATGCGCGCCTTGGCACGCCGGTCCGCGCCCTCCGCGCGGACCAGCTCGAGCACATCGCCCTGCCAGGCGCGGACCGCGGCGGAGGCGCGGGCGGCGAGATCATCGGGCAGACGGGCGAGATCGCGGCCCTCGAGGAGCATCCTCCCCGAGGCGGTCGCGCGCCAGGCGGCCTCGGCCTGCTCCGCCGCGCGCCCGGTCTCGTCGAGGACGACCTGCACGAGACCGGACTCGAGGGCGTTCTCCGCCGCGATCGCCGGCGCCGGCTCGCTGCGCAGCATCCGCACCACCCGATCCCGCACCCGCCCCACCGCCGTCTCCAGACCGCGGATCAGCTCACCGGTGCCGACCACGTCCTGCCAGCGGGCGAGCACCTCGCCGCGCAGCAGGGAGCCGTCCCCCATCACCTGGTCGATGCGCTCGCGGGCCGCGGCGAAGGCCACGGCGACCTCCTCCCCGAGGCGCGCCCGCTGCTCCTCCTGGGCGGCGACCTGCTCCGCGATCTGCCGGGCGGACACGGCGAGAGCGCCGATCGCCCCGGCGAGAGTGCGCCGCGCGATCACGACGCGGGAGACCGAGTCCCGGGCGAGATCGTCGATGAAGCCGCGGATCTCCGCGGAGGCGGCGGGGGGAAGCATGCCGTCGGCGTCCAGCGCGGACTCCTCGACGAGGAACAGCGGCGAGTCCTCGAGGCCATCGGCGGCGAGGAGGGTCCGCAGATCCGCGGCGAGCTCCTCGGCGACCCCGGGGCGCGGCGGGATCCGGTTCATGACCACGGCGACGGTCACGTCCCGGGCGGCCGCCGTCCGCAGCACCTCCCAGGGCACGGCATCGGCGTAGCGGTTGGCGGTGGTGACGAACAGCCACAGGTCCGCGGCGCGCAGCAGCTGCCGGGCGAGCTCGCGGTTGCCGCTCGAGACCGAGTCGATGTCCGGGGCGTCCAGCAGCGCGATGCCGCGGCCGATGGCCGTGCTGGGCGCGAGGGCGAGGCTGGTCGCGGCCGCCTCGTCCCCGGCGGCCGCGGGGACGGGCGCGGAGGCGTCCGCGCCCGCGACAGCGTCCGCGGAGCCCTCGCTCACCCGCGCGAGCCCCGGCAGGATCCGGGGCCCCTCGAACCACGCCGCATCCTCGGGGTGGTGCATCAGCACCGGGCGCCGGGTGGTGGGGCGGATCGCGCCCGCCCGGCTGACGGCCCGTCCCACGAGCGAGTTGACGAGGGTGGACTTGCCGGCGCCCGTCGAGCCGCCGATCACCACCAGCAGCGGGGCATGGAGCGACTCCAGGCGCGGGCGCACATGGTCCGCAAGCTGGGACAGGGCCGCGTCGACGTCCCCGCGACCCTCCTGCGCCCCGTCGAGCGGGAATGGCAGCCGCACGCCGCGCAGATCGTCCGCGAGAGCGTCGAGCGCGGTCGGGTCCGGGGCCGAGGGGTCATCGGTGGTCATGGCGTCATTGTGACAGCCCCACCCCGCACCGGCGGCCGGAGCGGAGACGATCAGTCCCGTCAGCGTCGACCGATCGCCACCGCACCCGCCTGCGGGGGCTCTCGTGCCTCGAACCACCTCCGGCCGGAGCGGAGACGATCAGTCCCGTCAGCGTCGACCGATCGCCACCGCACCCGCCTGCGGGGGCTCTCGTGCCTCGAAACACCTCCGGCCGGAGCGGAGACGATCAGTCCAGGAACGGGTCGAGGCCCCATTCGGGGAAGGCGCTGCGACGGGCGGCCTGCACGGCCCGGTCCAGATCGTCCTGCGGATCGTAGCCGCCGATCCAGGGACGCGGCGCGAGCGCCCGTCCGTCGCCGAAGGTCTCGCCGATCCGCGCCTCCCCCAGCCCCATCGTCCCCAGCAGCCGCCGCGCCCCGGCGAGATACTCCGGCGGCAGCGGTGCCGCCGGGTCGAGGGGCTCGCCGGTCGCGACCGCGAGCAGATGCGTCCAGGAGCGGGGCACCACGTCGAAGACCGAGTAGCCCCCGCCGCCCAGCGCGAGCCAGCGTCCACCGGTGTGGGCATCGGCCATCTCGCGCATGAGGATCATGGCCTCCCGCTGCGCCTCGAGGCTCACGCGCAGGTCCGCCAGCGGATCGCTCCGGTGCGTGTCCGCCCCGTGCTGGGTGACCAGCAGCGTGGGCCGCACCGCCGCGACCAGCGGCGGGATCACGGCGCCGAGGGCGCGCAGCCAGCCGTCCGCGTCGGTGCGCGGCGGAAGCGGCAGGTTCACGGCCGTGCCGAGCGCTCCTGCCCCGCCCTGGTCCTGCACGAAGCCGGTGCCCGGGAACAGGTGCTCCCCGGACTCGTGGACCGACAGGGTGACGGCCCGCGGCTCGTCCCACAGGGCCCGCTCGACGCCGTCGCCGTGGTGGACGTCCAGATCGATGTAGAGGACGCGCTCCTCCCCGGCCCGCAGGGCATGCGTGATCGCGACGGCCGCATCGTTGTAGACGCAGAATCCCGCGGCCTGCGAGGGGCGGGCGTGATGCATGCCGCCCGCGAAGTTGACGGCCCGCGTCACGAGACCCGCGCGGATCGCGTCGACGGCCTCGATCGAGCCGCCGACGATCCGGGCGCTCGCCTCGTGCATGCCCGGGAAGGCGGGCACGTCCTCCCCGCCGATCCCGAAGCCGATCAGCTCATCGGCCGCGGGGAGCGCCTCCGGGCTCGAGGCGCGCCGCACGGCCGCGATGTACGCGCGGTCGTGGACCAGCCCCAGCTCCTCGTCGGAGGCGACGCCGGGGACGAGCAGGCGCACCCCGGGACGGTCCAGCACGCCGGTGCTGCGGGCCAGCAGCTCCGTGAGCTGCAACCGGATCGGCGACATGGGGTGCAGGGGGCCGAAGTCGTAAGCCAGCAGGGACGGGTCCCATACCACCGCGGTGCCGTCGGGGACGGGGGCCAGCGCGTCGGAGCTCATGGGCCGAGCGTACCCAGCCGTCGACCGGGCCGCTCATCGGACCCGCCTGCGGGACGCCGCCTCCTCCCGCGCACCGGGACCTCGTAGACTTCGCGCGGAGCACAGGGAGCCGCCGGCCCCCGAGGAAGGCGAGGCATGAGCGAGCACCAGACGCGCGAGGCCCCCGGGGGCCCGTTCGCGCGCACGGCGCGCCTGCTGACGCGGGCCGGGACCGCGGCCCGGGCGCGGATCCGCCGGATGGTCGGCTCGGCGGCGCGCTCCTCCTCCTCGCGGCTGGCGCTGCTGGTGTTCACCGCGATCATCGGCCTGTTCACGGCGCTGCTGTCCCTGCCCGTCGCGACCACGGACGGCACGCGCACCCCCTTCGTCGACGCGCTGTTCACCGCCGTCTCCGCGACCACGGTGACCGGGCTGGTCACCGTCGACACGGGCACGCACTGGTCGACCTTCGGGCTGGTCGTGATCATGATCTCGATGAAGGTGGGCGGTCTGGGCGTGCTGACCCTCGCCTCCCTGCTGGGGCTGTCGGTGAGCCGGCAGATGGGTCTGGCGCAGAGGGTCATCACGGCCTCGGAGACGCGCGCGGAGAAGCTCGCGGAGGTCGGCTCGGTGCTGCGCACCATCGTCATCACCTCGACGTCCTTCGAGCTGCTGACCTTCCTGGCGCTGACCCCGTTCATGATCGCGAACGAGCACCCCCTCGGGGAATCGCTGTTCTTCGGCATGTTCTATGCAGTCAGCGCCTTCAACAACGGGGGCTTCGTCCCGGAGGCGGCGGGCACGGCGCAGTATCTGGCCGACCCGTACTTCTCGGTCCCGATCGCGACCGCGGTCTTCGTCGGCTCCCTCGGCTTCCCCGTGATCCTCGTGCTGGTCGGCAAGTGGCGCACGCCGCGGAAGTGGTCGCTGCATGCGAAGCTGACGCTCGCGACATCGGGGATCCTGTTCCTCGCCGGCTTCGTGGTCCACCTGGTGATGGAGTGGTCGAACCCGGCGACGCTGGGACCCCACGACATCGGCACGAAGGTCCTCGCCTCCGCCTTCGCCGCCGTCATGCCCCGCTCGGGCGGACTCTCGACCCTCGACATCGGCGCCCTGCACAACGAGACGCAGCTGTTCACGGACCTGCTCATGTTCATCGGGGGCGGCTCCGGCTCGACCGGCGGCGGCATCAAGGTGACGACCTTCGCGCTGCTGATCCTCGCGCTGGTCGCGGAGGCGCGCGGCGACCGGGATGTCGAGGTGTTCCGGCGCAGCATCCCGCAGGAGACGATCCGGCAGGCGATCGGCGTGCTGTTCATGAGCGCCGCGGTCGTGTTCGTGGCGACCTTCGTGATGCTCCGGATCACGCCCTTCGCCCTCGAATCGGTGCTGTTCGAGGTGCTGTCGGCCTTCGGCACGGTGGGGCTGAGCATGGGGATCACCGGCGACCTGGGCACGGCCGGCAAGTACGTGCTCGTCGCCTGTATGTATGTGGGACGGATCGGTCCGATGTCCCTGGGCGCCGCTCTCGCCCTGCGCTCCCGGACCCGGATGGTGCACCTCCCCGAGGAGCGTCCGATCGTCGGCTGATCCCTGCCCTGGTGTACCGTTCCGTAGCGGACCGGACGGAGGAGGACACGTGGGAGATCGCAGCGTCGGGCGCAGCGGCGTGCTCGTCATCGGCCTGGGCCGCTTCGGCGCCTCGATCGCGCTGACCCTCGAGTCCCTGGGCACCGACGTCCTGGCGATGGACACCCGTCGTGACCTGGTCCAGGAGTTCTCGGGTCGGCTCACCCACGTCGTCGAGGCGGACGCCACGCAGATGGACGCCCTCGCGCAGGTGGGGGCCGCGGACTTCTCGGTCGCCGTCGTCGGGGTCGGCTCCTCCCTCGAGGACAGCGTGCTCATCACCGCGAACCTCGTCGACCTCGGCAAGCCGGTGATCTGGGCGAAGGCGATCAGCGCGCCGCACGGGAAGATCCTCGAGCGCATCGGCGCGCATCACGTGGTGTTCCCCGAGGCCGATGCCGGGCAGCGAGTCGCGCATCTGGTCAACGGCCGACTCATCGACTACATCGAGTTCGACGACGGCTTCGCGATCGTGAAGATGCACCCGCCTCGGGAGACGCAGGGCTTCACGCTCGAGGAGTCCGACATCCGCGCGAAGTACGGCGTCACCGTGGTCGGCGTGAAGTCGCCGGGCCGCGACTTCACCTATGCGACCCCGAAGACGATGGTGACCGCCCACGACCTGCTCATCGTCTCCGGGCACACCGAGCTGATCGAGCGCTTCTCCAACCGTCCCTGAGGGCAGCCGTTCCCGAACGCGTCCATCCCCTCCGCGGCGCACCGTCCGCCCGCACGGCTGACGCAGAGCCGGCTACCGGCCCCCGCCGCCCCGCCGCTGCCCGTACCTGAGGCAGATGTCAGAACACCCGGGGCCCCTGCCCGCGGATGAGGCAGAACCACGAGCGTCTGCACCATCCACGGTCACCGCCCCAGCAGCCCGACCCGCCCTGCCCGCGGATGACGCAGAACCGTGCGGGGCTGCGTCATCCACGGGCATCGCGCAACGACCATGCGCCGACCGGCGGGCCCGTTCAGGGCAGGTCGACGACCTGTCCGGCCCAGCTGAACCCGCCGCCGAAGCCCAGCAGCAGCGCCGTGTCCCCGCTGCTCACACGCCCCTCGGCCCGCAGCTTCGCCATGGCGAGGGGGATCGTCGCCGCGGAGGTGTTGCCGGAGACGATCACGTCGTCGGCCACGACGGCGTCCTCGCGCAGGTCGAGTGCGGCGGCGAGCGGCTCGATCATCCGCAGGTTCGCCTGGTGCGGGATGAACACGTCGATGTCGGACATGTCCAGGCCCGCATCGGCCACGACGCGCCGGGCGATCACCGGGGCCTGGCGCAGCCCCCAGCCCAGCACCTTGCGCCCCTCCTGGGAGAAGCTCCCGCTGGGCGGGCCGATGCGCACCGCGTCGGCGAGGCTCGGCTCGGTGCCCCACACGACCGGGGACACGCCCGAGCGCTCGGCCGGGCGAAGCACCGCCGCCCCCGCCCCGTCGCCGACGAGGATGCACGTGGTGCGATCGGTGTAGTCGGTGACGGCGGAGAGCTTCTCCGCGCCGATCACGAGGCTCGTGCTCGAGGCACCGGTGCGCAGGGACTGGTCCGCGATCGCGAGGGCATGCTCGAAGCCGGAGCAGGCCGCTCCGACCTCGAAGGCGACGGGGCTGCTCATGCCGAGGGCCTCGGCGACGCGTCCGGCCGCGCTCGGGGAGCGCTCATCGTTCGAGCAGGTCGCGACGATCACCTGGGTGACCTCGGAGGCGTCGACTCCGGCATCGGCCAGCGCCATCCGCGCGGCCTGCGCGGACATGCTGGCGACGGTGTCGTCCTCCCCGGCGATCCGGCGGGTGACGATGCCAGTGCGCTGGCGGATCCACTCATCGCTGGTCTCCACCATCGCCTCGAGCTCCTGGTTGGTCAGGACGCGCTCGGGCTGGAAGAAGCCGGTGCCGATGATGCGGCTGCCGGGCTGGTCGCGGAAGGTCATGGCGGCTGAGGTCCTCTCGTTCACGCGCCGGTCATGGCGCGGGACTTGGCGGCCGCGGCGTCCATCGCCGCGGCGATGCCGGCGCGGACGCCGGCGCGGTCGAGGGCCGCCACCCCTTCGGCCGTGGTGCCGCCCGGGCTGGAGACGGCGGCGCGGGCGAGCGCGGGATGCTCGCCCGTGCTCTGCACGAGGGTCGCGGCGCCGCGCACGGTCTGCTCGACCATGCGGGTGGCGAGATCGCGGGTCAGGCCCTGGCGCACGGCCTCGTCGATCATCGCCTCCATCACGTAGAGCACGAAGGCGGTGTTGCTGCCGGCGGCACCGATGACGGCGTGGACCTGGTCCTCGCGGACCTCCTCGACGAGGCCGGAGGCGGCGAGCAGCTGCCGGGCGAGCTCTCGCTGCTCGTCCGGGACGGTGTCGGCGTGCATGAGGGCGGTGACCCCCTCCCCCACGGCCATCGGCGTGTTCGGCATGGCGCGGGTCAGCAGCGGGATCCCGGGGAGCTCCTCGGCGAGGGCGGCGAGAGTGAGCCCGGTGATCAGCGAGATCACGAGGGTGCGGTCCGTGAGGTGCTCGCGCACACCGGGCAGCGCGGACGCGACCTGGTACGGCTTGACCCCCAGGACGAGGACGTCCGCGCGCGCGAGGTCCTCGAGGGAGCCGGCGCGGGCGCCGAGCTTCTCGGCGGCGCGCTGCGAGGAGGCGGGGGTGGAGTTGATGAGCAGGATGTTCGCTCCCGGGACGCCGGCGGCGCGGGCGGCGGCGGCGAAGGCGCCGCCCATGCTGCCCGCGCCGAGCATCACGAGGGTCAGGGAGCTGAGGTCACGGTCGGTCGGGGAATCCATGGGGTCACAGTACGGCGCACAGCTGGGCGGCGCAGGTCAGCGTCCGTTTCCCCAGTGCGGGGGGACGTCACGGGTGATGCGGGCGTCGTCGGAGGACCCGGAGGTCTCGACGTCGCGGGAGTCGGCCTCCGCGCAGTCGGGGATGAGGGGGCGATCCACCGCGCCCGGGCCGGGCACCGGGGCCTGCGACTCCTCGTCCCAGGGGATCGGCTCGCCCGTGAGAGAGGAGATGACCACGCGGCCCCGCCTCGTGCTCACTGGCGCTCCTGGAAGCGGCGGATGGCGCTGGAGACGGACACGTCCAGCAGCACCGATCGCTGCTCGAAGCCGAGGAAGCCGCGCACCTCCGCGGCCAGCTGGTCCTCGAGACGGGCGCGCCCATCGGAGCAGATGTACTCGACGACCTGGTCGAAGTCCTCGCTCGCGTAGAAGGACAGCGGATGCCCGGCCACGATCTGCGGACGCGGGAGCCGGTGCCGCACGGTCGCGGCCCCCTGCGAGGTGGTGCGGTCCCCGTCCGCGCGCAGCTGGGCGAGGGTCCGGTCGACGGACCTGCGGATCCGCTCAGCCTCCCCCTCGGGGTCGATGAACATGGCCCAGGACCAGACGCGCTCGGTCGCCCATCCCCCGGCCTCGAGCCGCTCGGCCCGCAGGCGGTCCCGCTCGCGCTGGCTGCGGGTGCTCACGTAGCGGTCGCCGTCGGTGTCGACGGCGACGAGGAACCGGCCCGGCAGGTCCTTGTGGCCCAGCACGAGCTCGATGCGGTCCTCGGTGAGGCCGAAGTCCGCCTCGACGTTGACGCCCAGGCGCCACAGCCGGTCGGCGAGGTCGCCGAGCAGGGCGTCGGTCTCGAGGACTCGGCGCACCGGGGCGGCGACATCCTGCACGGGCTCGGACTCCGCGGCATCCCCGGACTCCGCGGCATCGGCCTCCGCGTCATCGCCGGCATCGGCGTCATCTCCGGCCTCCGCGGCTTCTGCGTCGTCCGGTGTGCCCGCGGCCTCCCCCGCGTCCTCGGATCCGTCCTCGTCGTGGGGCTCGTCGGCGCGCTCGGTCGGCGGCTCGTCCGATTCCTCCGGCTCGGCGCCCTCCGCGCTCCCCGGCTCCGGGGTCGCCGTGTCCTCCGCGTCGTCGGTGTCGTCGTCGGTGTCCTCGGAGGCGAGCGCCGCTTCGATCTGGGCGTCCAGCTCCTCGTCGGTGAGCTGGCGCGGCTCCTGCGCATCGTCCGCATCCGCTGCGGATCCGCCGCGGCTCGCGCCGACCCAGGTGCGCCCGGGCTCGGCCTGCTCGGCATCGCCGGCGGCCTCGACCATGTCATCGGGAAGCCCGCGCAGCACCCGCAGCAGGGAGCGGAGATCCCGCGCGCCGTCGGTGCGCAGCCGGACCGGGTCGAGATCCTCGGAGGTGATCGAGGAGACCACGCTCGTGCGGCCGCGGGCCCGGGTGATGACGGAGGCGAGGGCCTTGCGGCCGTCCGGGCCCGACAGGGGCCCGAAGCGGTGCAGCAGCCGGCCGTGCGGCGTCTTCCCGAAGCCGATCGACACGATCACGTCGTCCCGGACGATGCCGGTGGCCTGCGAGGCCGGCAGCACGGCGAAGAACTCCCGGGCGCTCGCGTCGAAGAAGGAGCGCAGCTCGGGGACGACGGAGACGGTGGACATGACCCGCTCCATCACCCGCCGGGCGTGCTCGGCGGTGAGGGTCAGCACCGCGAGGGAGCGCTCGGGGCGGGTGCGGGCGTGCTCGATCACGAGATCGGTCACGCGCCGCAGCTCCGCCTCGGTGCTCTCCACGTACTCGGAGCCCGCGGTCACGGGACCGCGCCCGTTCTCCACGAGGACCAGGCGGTCCGGTTCGATCCCGAAGGGGCTGGGGACCGCGAGGATCGCGGGCATGGGGCTGCGCCGCTGGGCGAAGGCGCGCAGGCCCTCGGTCGCGGGGCGGGTGTCGCGGCGCAGGGGCCGGTGCGCGGCGATCCGGAGCATGTCGTCCAGCAGCACGGGACCGTCATGGCCCGCATACTCCAGCGGATCGCCGATGACCACGGTCTGCCGGGCACGGCCGATCGCGCTGAGCGCCGCCGCCGTGGGGAGGCGCCCGCCGTCGGCGACGATGACGACGTCGAAGTGCCGGCCGCGCGGCACGATCTGCGGGACCAGGTACGGGGAGGCCAGCCAGGTGGGCCGCGCCTGGAACAGGATGTCCTCGTACTTCGCGGCCAGATCGCGCACGGAGATGGTCGCCGAGCGGGCGAGCTCCGCGATCGCGGCCCGCGAGGTGTCCGGGAAGGCCTTCATGGTCTCGACGAGGGCGGCGTCGGCGGCGGCGCGCACCCGCTGGGGGGCCGTGGAGAGATGCTCGATGTCCAGGCGCCGGAAACGGTCCGCGACCTGCGACAGGGAGGCGCCGTCGTACTGCGAGATCGTGGGCTCCGCGGCGGCGATGAGCTCGAGGACGCTCGACCACCAGGACAGCTCGAGCTCCGATTCGACCGAGCTCGCCCGGACTCCGCGCTCGCGCAGGTCCTCGAGCAGCTCGCCGAGGCCGTCGAAGCGCAGACGGCGCTCGAGGGTCGTGCGCCGCGGCAGGTCCTCCAGGTCGTCGCGGTCGGCGTGGAGCCGCTCCAGGCGGTCCGCGAGGGCGTCGACGTCGGTGACGGGGAGGTCGGTGCCCTCCGGGGTGCCCTCGAGCAGCACGGCCAGCTCGTCGAGCGCGGTCTCGAGGGATTCCGCGGCCCGATGCGCCTGGGCGAGCGCGCTCGGGGCGGCGGGCACCGCGTCCGGGCTGGCCGCGGCGCGGCGCCAGCGGTCGCGCACCGTCTGCACGTCCTGCAGGGCGGCGTGCAGGTCCGGGGACAGCGAGGCCGGCCGCTGCAGGGAGGCGGCGCGTCGCCGCAGCGCCCGGCGGGTCCGCCAGCCCAGCTCGACGCCGTGCTCGAGGCGCCACTGCTTGGTGCCGGTCGCGGCGATCATGTCCTCGAGCTGCGCGTCGAACACGTCGACGTGGAAGACGGCGAGGACCTGCCGGACCCGTTCCAGGACGCGGATGCGCCCGGCCAGCTCCTCGAGGGTCCGCGCGTCCTCGAGGCCGAGCTCGGATCCGGTCGCGGCGATCGCCTCGCGCACGGCCGGCAGGAGCGTGTCGCGCAGGTGCTCGACGAGGGCGAGTGCGCGCTGCGCCTGGGTGTCGGAGCTGATGGAGGCGCCGAACCAGGTGGTGTCCTCGGGGCCGATGCTGAGCAGTCCGACCTCGGCGGACTCCTGCAGGGCCCGCACGAAGTCGGCCCGAGCGGAGCCGATCATGCGTGCGGCGACCTCGGCCGGGAGCTTCACGGTCGTGCGGGGCATAGGGCGCATCCGGGTGAGCCGGGCGAGCTCCGACATGGCGTCGTGGGCAGAGACCCCCCACGGCTCCTGGATGCGGTGCATCGCCTCGACGTGCCCGGTGAGGGTCTCGCGGGCGGCGGCCAGCTCCTCGGGCTCCTCCGGCTCCACGGGGGCCAGGACGCTGCCGGCACCCCGCAGGCTCTGCAGCAGCGCGGCGGAGGCGTTGCGCTGCAGGGAGGGATCCGGCGACAGGTCGAAGAGCAGGTCGCCGAGCCCGCGGGCCTCCGCATCGGCCACCAGGCGGGAGAGATGGCGCCGCCGCTGGGAGACGATCAGGACGGTGCGCCCGCGGGAGTTGAGCTCCGCGGCGAGGTCGACGACGAGGTCGAGGACCTCCGCGCCCGGCGGCGTGGTCAGCGCCAGATGCGCACCGCCGAGGACATGCTCGAGGACCTCGTGGCGGTCCGGGTCGACCGCGGCGACGAGCTCGTCCTCGGGGACGGGAACGGGCTGGGAGTCCGCGGCCACGAGCGCCTTCTGCGCCTCGGGATCGCCGGCGAGGGCGGCGACGAGGTCGTGGTCGGTCCATTCGGCGCGATCGGCGGCGAGGTCCTCGGCGAGCGGGCCTGCGGCGTCCATGAGGTTGCCGACGACGAGGGCATGGCTGACGCGGAAGCCCGGCAGGGGCTCGCCGAGGGCGCGGAAGGCGTCCAGGACCGGGTTGGGATCGAAGCCGTAGGGCCCGTCGGTGGTGGCGAGCAGGGCGCGGCTGTCGACCGCGACCCCGGACTCGCGCAGGGCGCGCAGCAGGACCGGGTTCAGCTCGACGGTCGCGTCGAGGTCGAGGTCGACGTCCTCGCGGGCGTTGCCGCGCAGCCGCAGCGTGATGGGGCGCACGAGCACGGGGGCGTGCAGGGGACGTCCGCCCTCGACCGGCACCCAGGTCGCCTCGCCGATGCCCAGATGGCAGGTCGTCAGGCCGATCTCCTCGGCCTGGCGCTCCGCGGTCTCCCGGATCGCCCGCGCGTGGGCGCGGGCGTCGGCGAGCGCGCCGACCTCCCGCACCAGGGAGGACAGTCGCGTGGGGCCGCGCCCGGCGAGCAGCTGGGCGAGGCCCGAGGGATGCGAGTGGGAGAGGTCCAGGACGTGGTCGCCGGCGCGCATGTGCGTGAGGAAGGACGGGCCGCGGGTGGTGCCCGTGATCTCGAGCGACCAGCGGTCCAGGGCGTCGCCGACCCGGTCGGCGCGGCTCAGCGGGGCGAAGTGACGCAGACGCGGGGGGACGTCGTCCTCCTCCTGCTCCGGGGCGATGTGCGGGAGGGCGGGTCCGCTGCGGTGGCGGACGGCGTACTCGACGTCGGCCTCGGGTCGTGCGGGGACGGCGCGGCGGGTCCCCGGCTCCGCGGGCGAAGGCGGGGAGGCGGCCGTGCCGGAGTCCGTGGGGGACGGCGATGCGGGGGACGCCGGGGAGGCGGGGGTCCCTGCGGAGATCGAGCTCGCGGGGCTCTCAGCGCGGTGCGGCGCACCGCCCTCCGCCGGGGCGGGCGCGGAGCCCGAGCTGCTCTGACCGTCCGACCGGGCCGAGGGGGCGGACCGCCCCGTCAGCTTCCTCGCGCGCCGCTTCTTCCACATGGCTCGACGGTACCGTTCCCGGCGCCGTCCCCGCGTCAGGCACGACCGACGCCGAGCTCACACCTCGTGCAGCCGCACCGAGGTGTCGGAGAGGTGGCGGCGCATGCCGGGATCGAGCTCCCCGGCGATCACCAGATCCGTGAGCGCTCCGACGGGGCAGATCCCCGCGAGCGCGCGCTGGCCGATCTTGTCCGCGGTCGCGAGACCCACGACGCGGCGGGAATGGCCGATCATCGTCCGGGTCACCCCGGCCTCCGCATCGGAGTGACAGGTCAGCCCGGCCTGGACGTCCAGGCCGATCATGCCGACGAACATGATGTCCAGCCACAGGTCGCGCATCGTCGCGGTGGCCATCGGCCCGGTGAGCTCGAAGGAGTGCGGCTCGGCCACGCCGCCCAGCACGACCGTGCGGATCGCGGGGCGCAGCACGGCATCGATGGCGATGTTGAGGGCGGCGCAGACCACGGTCAGGCCGGGTCGGCCGTCGCGCGAGTCCATGTCGGGGCGGGCGACGACGGTGCGGGCCGTCGCGGTCGTCGAGCGGCCGCCGTTGAAGCCGACGATCTGGCCGGGCTGGACGAGGGTCGCGGCGAAGTCGGAGACTCGCTCGCGCGCATCGGCGCCCTCGTCCCCGGCTCGGCTGTTGATCGCCAGGGAGTAGGCCACATCGATCGCCACGATCCCGCCGTGGGTGCGGCGTGCGAGCTGGGCGCGCTCCATCTCGACGAAGTCCCGGCGGACCGTGGACTCGCTGATCGACAGCTCCTCGGCGACCTCGCTGACGCCCAGCCGCTTGTCCCGCGCGAGCATGGCGAGCACGTGATCCCACCTCGAGCTCTTGTCCAGCATTCCGCGTCCTTCCGCCGGCGTGCCCTCCGATCCTCCAGTATGCGGGATCGAGGACGCGGGCGCCCCACTGTTGTTCGAGACCGGATCGTGACCTACGGTGGTCACGGCGGTCGATACCGACCGGTCACTTCCGACGAAGGAGAAGCCCATGAAGTTCGACGATGCACTGAACAAGGCCAAGGACCTCGCCTCCGAGAACTCCGAGCAGGTCGAGGCGGTCATCGAGACCGCGACCGAGAAGATCCAGGAGAAGACCCCCGATCAGGTCGACGGCCTCGTCGACCAGGGCGCGGACGCCGCGCGCGACCAGCTCGGCCTGGGCGGCAACTGAGCCGCCCCGAGCAGAGGAACGGCCCCCGATGCGCTCGCATCGGGGGCCGTCTCATGCCCGCTCGTGCCCGGGGCGGGACCGCCGGACGGGCTCAGTGCTGGCCGGAGGGCCCGTTCGGGTCGCGACGGCCGGCGCGCAGCGCGATGACCACGCCGATCACGACGATCGCGCCGATGCCGACGAACACCGGAAGGAGCGCGTTGGAGGTGTCGGTCGAGGCGGGTTCCGGCGTCGCCGCGGGAGCCGAGGTCTGCTCCGGCGCGGCGGTCGTCGCCTCCGCGGAGGCGGGATCCTCGGCATCGGGCCCGCCGGTCGCCGGGGCGCCGGCGCCCTCGGCGACGGAGAACGTGAACGAGTCCTCGATCGGATGGCCGTCCGAGGAGACCACGCGCCACTGGACCGTGTAGTCCCCGGCGATGAGGGGCTCCTCGAGCGGGACCGTCGCCGTGATCCCCTCGATCGTCGGGGCCTGCTCGAGGACCGTCTCTCCCGTGCCGTCGAGGATCCGCACGAGGGGGGAGACGTCCATCAGCTCCGCCGAGTAGGTCAGCGTGATCTGCTCGGGACTCGTCTCGAGCTGGGCGCCGTCGGCCGGGTCGGAGGAGACCAGGTGGTCATGGGCGAGCGCGGGGCTCGCGACGCCGAGCAGCGCGGCGAGCACGAGGACGGCCAGGCCCAGGGCGGCGAGGAGACGACGGAAGACGGAGAGGTTCGCGGTGCTCACGGCTCTGCACTCTAGATCCCGGAGCTGGGGAACTCCGGGTCGTGGGCGGCCGCGCGGGCCCGGGCCGTGGCGAGGGTCTCCGGTGTGTCGATGTCGGCCGTGACATGCCCTGGCAGGGGCACCTCGCACAGGAGCTCGTCCGGGATCCGCGCGTACAGCCGGCGCAGGCTCAGATCACGCCAGTCCCCCTCCCCGCCGCGCACCTCGTCGAGGCAGGCGCGCAGCAGCGGCAGCGGCCAGGCGGCGCACAGGAACTCGCGGTGGCCGTCCTCGACGACGGCCACGCGGACCGGCCGCATCGGAGGCGCGGCGGCGAGAGGCCGTATCGAGCGCTCGGCCGCTGCGGCGGCGGGATCCGGAGGCCCGGCGGCCCCGAGCAGCATCTCGAGCGCCCCGCGTTCCAGCAGCGGCATGTCCCCGCCCAGGACCAGCACATCGACCTCGGAGGCCGGGGCCACCGCGGCGCCGAGCAGCGCCTCGGCTTCGCGGACCCCGCGCTCGAGGGCGGCGACGGGCCCGCTGAACGGCGGGTCCTCGCGCACCGCCACGACCCCGGCGGGCACCCCGTCCCCGGGCCCGACGATGATCCGCGGACCGAGCGGAGCCGCGGCGAGCACCCGCTCGAGCGAGGACGCCCCGCCCACCGCGAGGCGGGTCTTGTCCACACCGCCCATCCGGCGCGATCGGCCGCCCGCGAGCACGATGGTGGCCGTCCGCGGATGTGGCCCGCCCGCGGGGGGCGGAGCCGGGACGTGCCGTGCGCGATCCATGCCGAGAGTTCTACCACCCCTCCCCCGGTCCCGACCGGGACCTCGGCGGCATCGGCCCCGGCGCCGGTGCATTACGATGGTCCACGGTGCGCCGCGGGTCTCCCCGCGCGAGCCGCGCCTCCGTAGCTCAGGGGATAGAGCACCGCTCTCCTAAAGCGGGTGTCGGCAGTTCGAATCTGCCCGGGGGCACTGTCCGGTGGAGCGGCCGTCCGCCACAGGCGCGGTCCGCCGCCGATAGACGCTGTCCCGACCGCCGCTCGGGCGGTCCGCTGCCCGCAGACGTTGCCCAGACGACGGAGCGGACCTCACTCTTCGCGCGTGCGTGCGTAGCGGAGGACGGTGGTTCCGCCAGGAAGAGCGGTGACATCGCTCCTCGTCCAGGCTTCGACGCCGAATGCCGCGCCACCTCCCCACAGCGGGATCCCCGCGCCGATCGTGATGGGGCTCAGCTTCACGATGAGCTCGTCGATCTCGGCTCGGAGCGCGGACGCGAGCGTCCCTCCCCCGACGAGCCAGATCCCGCGCCCCGCCTCCGCCTTCAGGGCACGGACCCGCTGGACCGGATCGGTGCGGACCAGCTCGACCTCCGCGCTCGGGAGCTGCTCGAGCGAGGTCGAGAACACCAGGTGGCGCAGATGCGGATAGGCATCCGCGACCCCGGCTGCGAGCCCGATCTCGTAGGATCTGCGCCCCTCCAGCACGGTGTCGAACTGCTCGGGTTCCCCGGAGATGCCGAGGGCCTCCCGGGCGGCGACCGGCAGCGTCTCCGGATACGCCGAGGCGAGGAATGCGATGTAGTCATCGGTGACCGGCCAGAACCCGCCGGGACCGGACGGGTCGCTCCCGTCGGGTCCGGCGATGAAGCCGTCCACGGTCGCCGCGACGAAGTAGGTGAGCCTGCGTTCCTCTGCCATGGTGCGCTCCTTCTCGGACTGCGCATGCGGCAGCTCGTTCGCAGGCCGAGCCTAGTTCCCCGCCGCCAGGGTGTCGAGGTGATCAGATCCGGCGGAGACGCCCTCGCGCGCGGCCGGACGCAGCGCGAGCGCGAGGATCCCCGCGACGACGACCGCGGCCCCGACGCCTGCGAGGATCAGCCCCTGCGGCGCGAGATCGGCGCTGAACTGCTGCTCGAACACCTGCAGCAGCGGACCCACGAAGTCCATGCGGTCCAGCACATCGGGGATCAGCGGCTCGATCAGCCAGCTCAGCAGGAGCGCGACGGCTCCCGCGACGATGATGCCGACGCCGGCGCCCACGAGGACCGCCCGGCGATGCGCGGCTACCAGGAGCGCCGCGGCCACCAGGACGAGTGCGATCACGGCGAGGCGCCCCGCCCACGGCGCGAGGGCCGCGGCTTTCTCGAGCGCTCCGACCGCCGGCATGGTGGCGACCGTGATGGGAAGGGAGGCGGGGGCCTCGATGCCCGGGAGCGGGATCAGCTCCTCGACCCAGCCGAGCAGCGCCGCTCCTGCGGGCGCCACGTCCACGACCACCTCCGAGGGGCCCGGTTCGAGCAGGCCCGTGTGGATGTCGAGCATCGTGGCCCGCCAGATCTCGGCGTAGGCATCGGTCTGCGCGAAGCGGGATGCCTGGTCCTTCGCGAGGGGCTCGATGCGGTCGGCGAGCCACTCCGGGATGCGGTCGTCCGCGAGCAGCGCCTCGATGGCGGAATCCGTGATGGAGCTCTGGAACTCGTGATCGTCGGAGAGCGGGTCCGTGATCGCGAGGAACCCGTCCTGGTCGACGACGTTGTCCGCGACCCAGATCGAGGGCAGCCAGAGCGCCCCCAGCACGGTGGCGGCGATCAGCAGGACCGTCGCGAGCACGTCACGCAGTGAACTCATGGAAGAACGGTAGCGCCCTCACCCGGCCGCGGGCACCACGCCCCTCCGCGGATGCACAGCGGCCCCGCACCGTGCTCGGTGCAGGGCCGCTGGGGGCGAGCGGGTCAGCCGCCGATGCGGTAGAACGACCAGTCGCCGGAGTAGATCTTGCGCTCGGAGGTGTCGACGCGGGAGTTGCCGGCGTCGACGAACTTGCCGTTGCCGGCGTAGATGCCGATGTGGCCGGGCTTGTAGACGAGGTCACCGGGGCGGGCCTCGGAGCGGGAGATGCGGGTCCCCATATCGGCCTGTGCACCGGCCGAATGCGGCATCGAGACACCGTGCTGGGCGTAGACCCAGGCCACGAAGCCGGAGCAGTCCCAGCCGCTGCGGTCCGAACCGCCGTACACGTAGGGGACGCCGATCCCGGAGCGGGCGGTGGCCAGGATGCTGCTGCCGTTCGAGGACGAGGGAGCAGAGGAGGACTCCTCCGAGGACTCGTCCTTCGAGGAGTCCTCGTCCGAGGACTCCTTCTTCTTCTCCTTCTTCGAGGAGGAGCTCGACTCCGTGGAATCGTCCTCGGAGGAGGACGAGGAGGACTCCTCCGAGGAGGACTCGTCCGAGGAGGAGCGCTCCTGCGAGCGATCGGCGCGGGAGTCGTCCTCGCGGGTCTCGGTGCGGCTCGAGCTGGAGTCCTCGTCGGTCTCCTCGGAGGCGGAGGAGGCGTCGGCCTCGACCGGGGTCTCCGGGACGACCTCGGGCTCGGGCTCCGGCACGGAGGCGGACAGGCCCGGGGCGGAGAGCGATGCGAGCGGGGTGGCGGCTGCGTCCTCGGCTCCGGCGACCGCGGGGATGCCGACGGCCGGAGCGGCGGCAGGGGCGATCACGGCGGGGGCGGCGGCGGCGTCGGCCTGCAGGTTCTCGGTCGCGGAATCGCCGTCGGCGGTCGCCGCGGCGGCACCGCCGAACAGCATGCCCGCCGCGATGGCAGCCCCGGCGGCGGCGCGTCCGGCGCGCACGGCCGGAGTGACCGTCCGCATCTGGCGGCGGTGGGTGTTCTTCGCAGTGTTCGACACGCTATGTGCTCCCCTGCCCGAGCGATCCGCTCCCGCGCTGATACCGAGGTGGACCCCGGCCCGGTGCGCGGTGGGCTTCCGGCGGGGATGACCGGGACGGAGCCCGGGCACGCCCACGAGACTATGCGGCACGGTCGCGGGAACCTGCCTGCGCTACAGGGTCTGGAGAAGAGCTTGACCCACCCTTTACCCCTGTGTGAGCGGCCTCACAGCGAGCTGACCTGCGATGCGTTCGGAGATCTCGAGGGTCGCGCCGTCCTGCGCCGTGAGCGCGTAGATGTCGCCGATCCGCTCGACATGCACCTCGGCGCCCGGCCGGAGCCCGTGACGTGCGAGCTCGCCCAGGACATCGGCTTCGCTCTGCGCCCATTCGCCGATCCGCACCAGTGACGCATCGAGGGTCGCGCCGTCGGGGGCATCGGCCAGCAGCACGTTCAGGCGCTTGGGATGGTCTTTACCCTCGTCCGTGACCCCCGTCTCCACGCTCACCCCGTCCACGCCCAGCTCGGCGAGGCCGGGGATCGGGTTCCCGTAGGGGTCGATGTACGGGGGCTCGAGGCGCTCGGCGATGCGACGCTCGACCTCGAGGCTCATGACGTGCTCCCAGCGGCATGCCTCCTCGTGCACGAGCGCGTACTCCAGCCCCAGATGGTCCAGGAGGTGCCGCTCGGCGAGGCGGTGCTTGCGCATCACGGAGGTCGCCTTCGACCAGCCCAGCTGCGTCAGGCGGATATGGCGCTCCTCGTCCAGGTGCAGCAGCCCGTCGCGCTCCATGCGCGCGACCGTCTGCGAGACCGTCGGCCCGCTGTGGCCCAGACGCTCGGCGATGCGGGCCCGCATCGGCGGGATGTGCGCCTCCTCGAGCTCGAAGACCGCCTTGAGGTACATCTCCGTCGTGTCGATCAGATCGTTGCTCACGTGTGCTCTCCCACCTGCCTGCCTCGCCGCTCCGCCGCTCCCCGCAGGGAGCTCGTCGATCCGATCCTACGTCGCCGCACCGACCCTCGGCCCGGCGCTCTCCCGGACCGGGGCCGACTGCTGCGGGATTCAGACAAGCCCCACCAGGTGCAGCGCCACCCCGAGGCCGTTGACGAGCAGATGCGCGAGCACGCACAGCTCGAGGCGGCGATAGCGCGCCCACAGCACCCCCACGGCGAGGCCGAACGTCCCCTGCAGGGCGATCGCCTGCGCGAGGACGGCCGGCAGCGGCCCCTCCCCGTGGGTGGGCACGTGCATGAGCGCGAAGACCAGCGAGGTGAGGAGGATGCCGGTCCACGGCCCGGTGAGCGCCTCGAGGCGGGTCTGCAGGAAGCGGCGGTACATGAGCTCCTCCCCGAAGCTCGCGGTGATCGCGGTCGCCGTCGCCGCCACGAGGAGCGTCGCCGGCGGCGGCCAGCTCGAGGGCAGCCCTCCGGAGAAGGGTCCGACGGTGCTCAGCACGCCGAGCACGAGAGCGGGCACCAGCGCCCAGGGTCCGATGCGGGGCCGGTCCGCGCGGACGGCGGGGCCCTCGCGCCGCCCGGACAGCCACAGCCCCAGGCAGGGCAGCAGCAGGAACAGGAGCAGCTTGAGCAGGACGTAGTCCTCGGGCAGCGGCAGCAGCGGCACCAGCAGGGGGAAGGCGAGGACGAGGGCGAGCAGCGCCCCGGCCTCCGCCCGTGCCCGGTCCGGCCGCACCACCGCGACGGATCCGTCTCCGCTCCCCCGCGGCAGCAGCAGGACGAGGCCGATGCACAGCAGGGCCGGGACCAGCAGCAGCGGCACCGGCGTCGGCGCGTAGCCGGGATCCGCGGAGCCGATGACGCCGTGAGGGCTGCGCAGCATCGTGGCCGCGATCGAGGCCGCGAAGATCGCGGCGAGCACCGCCACGACCACGGGACGGTCACGGCCGCGGCGGGCCGGTCCCGCGACGGCGGGAGAAGCGGGCGGGGCGGGAGCGGGGCGACGGGGTCCGGTCATGCCTCCACGCTTCCAGGGCACGACGACGCGCACGCCCTCCGAAGGGAGGAGATCTGCGCGGCGCTCCGGGGACGAGCACGGCGCCCCGGCAGCTGCTGCCGGGGCGCCGTGCAGGCGTCTTCCGCGATACGGACCGGGTCAGAGCCCGGCGACGATCTCCCGCATGAGCTCGGCGGCCTCGGTCGGGGTCTTGCCGACCTTGACGCCGGCGGCCTCGAGGGCCTCCTTCTTCGCCTGCGCGGTGCCGGCGGAGCCGGAGACGATCGCGCCCGCGTGGCCCATCGTCTTGCCCTCGGGGGCCGTGAAGCCCGCGACGTAGCCGACGACCGGCTTGGTCATGTTCTCCGCGATGTACGCCGCGGCACGCTCCTCGGCGTCGCCGCCGATCTCGCCGATCATCACCACGGCGACGGTGTCCGGGTCCTTCTCGAAGGCCTCGAGCGCGTCGATATGAGTGGTGCCGATGACCGGGTCGCCGCCGATGCCGATCGCGGTGGTGAAGCCGATGTCCGACAGCTCGTACATCATCTGGTAGGTCAGCGTCCCCGACTTCGACACGAGGCCCAGCTTCCCGGCGCCCGTGATGTTCGCGGGGATGATGCCGGCGTTCGACTTCCCGGGGCTGATGATGCCGGGGCAGTTGGGGCCGATGATGCGGGTGGTGCCCTTGGCCTGGGCGTAGGTGAAGAACTCCGCGGAGTCCTTGACCGGGATGCCCTCGGTGATCACGATCAGCAGCTCGATGCCGGCGTCGATCGCCTCGATCGCGGCGGCCTTGGCGAACCTCGGCGGCACGAAGACGACGGAGACGGTCGCACCGGTCTTCTCCATGGCCTCCGCGACGGTGCCGAAGACGGGCACGGACGCGCCGCCCTCGAACTCGACGCTCGTGCCGGCCTTGCGGGGGTTCACTCCCCCGACGACGTTGGTGCCCGAGGCGAGCATGCGCTGGGAGTGCTTCATACCCTCCGAGCCCGTCATGCCCTGGACGATGACCTTGCTGTTCTCATCAAGGAAGATAGACATGTCGGGTGCTGCTCACTTTCCTGCGGCGGCGAGCTCGGCGACCTTGGCCGCGCCGCCGTCCATCGTGTCGGCCTGGGTGACGAGGGGGTGGGCGAAGTCCGCGAGGATGGCGCGGCCCTCCTCGACGTTGTTCCCGTCGAGACGGACCACGAGCGGCTTCGTCGCGGCGTCGCCGAGCTTCTTCAGCGCGCCGACGATGCCGTTGGCGACCGCGTCGCAGGCGGTGATGCCGCCGAACACGTTCACGAAGACCGCGGAGACCTGCTCGTCGCCGAGGATCACGTCGAGGCCGTTGGCCATGACCTCCGCCGAGGCGCCGCCGCCGATGTCCAGGAAGTTCGCGGGCTTCACGCCGTGAGCCTCGCCCGCGTAGGCGACGACGTCGAGGGTGGACATGACCAGGCCCGCGCCGTTGCCGATGATGCCGACCTCGCCGTCGAGCTTGACGTAGTTGAGGTCCAGGACCTTGGCCTTCGCCTCGAGCGGATCCTCGGAGGCGGTGTCGACCAGGGCCGCATGGTCCTCGTGGCGGAACTCTGCGTTCTCGTCGAGGGTGACCTTGCCGTCCAGCGCCACGATCTCCCCGGACCCGGTCTTGACCAGCGGGTTGACCTCGACGAGGGTGGCGTCCTCCTCGCGGTAGACGTCCCAGAGCTTCTGCAGCACGGGGGCGACCTTCGCGCCGGTCTCCGCGTCGAAGCCGGCGGCCTCCACGATCTCCTGCGCCTTCGCCTCGTCGATGCCCGTGTTCGGGTCCACGGCCACGCGCGCCAGGGCCTCGGGGCGCTCGACGGCGAGCTGCTCGATCTCCATGCCGCCCTCGACGGAGCACATGGCCAGGTAGCGACGGTTCGCCCGGTCCAGCAGCAGCGAGAAGTAGTACTCCTCGGCGATGTCCGCACCGGCCGCGATCATCACGCGGTGCACGGTGTGGCCCTTGATGTCCATGCCGAGGATCTCGGCGGCCTTCGCCTCCGCCTCCTCCGGCGACTTCGCGACCTTCACGCCGCCGGCCTTGCCGCGGCCTCCGGTCTTGACCTGCGCCTTGACCACCACCACCGGGGTGCCGAGCTGCTGCGCTGCAGCCTTGGCGCGTGCAGGATCCTCCGCGACGACTCCTCCGAGCACAGGGACCCCGTGCTTCTCGAAGAGGTCGCGGGCCTGGTATTCGAACAGGTCCACGGGATTCTCGTCCTCTCGCTGTCGACAGCGGACGGCGGGCCGCCTTCGGCCCGGGGAGCCGTCCCTGGGTACGCCTCCACTCTAGCCGCCCGGGACCTTCGCCCCTGCACGTCCCCCCAGCCGCTCACTACCCTCGGATCATGGACCTGCCCGCCTCCGCCCCCTCCCGTTCCGGCGCGATGGGCCGGAGGTCCTGGCATCGGCGGGCCTCCCGGCCCGTGACCGGCTGGATCCTGGCTCTGCTGGTGCTCTCGGCCGTGCACCCCGTGGTCCCGCAGTGGCGATGGCTGCTGGTGCACATGGTCACCCTGGGGCTGGTGACCACCTCCATCATGATCTGGGGCCAGCACTTCACCGAGGCGCTGCTGAAGACCCGGCTGGGCGAGGAGTCCCGGCCCCGGCAGGTGCTGCGGATCCGCCTGCTGACCGGGGGGATCGTCACGGTCTGCGCGGGGATGCTGCTGGATGCGCCCTGGGTGGTCGTGGGCGGGACGGTCCTCGTGGGCGCGATGCTGCTGTGGTACGCCCAGGCTCTCGGGGCGCAGCTGCGGGCCGCGATCGCGCCCCGTTTCGCGGTCGTCGTGCGGTCCTATCTCGTGGCCGCCTGTCTGCTGCCCCTCGGCGCGGGCTTCGGGGCGGTGCTCGCCTTCAGCCCGCCCGAGCCGTGGCACGGCCGTCTCCTGCTGGCCCACCAGCTCGTGAACGTCCTCGGGTTCGCGGGGATCACCGCCTGCGCCACGCTCGTCACCCTGTGGCCGACGCTGCTGCGCACCAGGATCCGGCCCGGGATGCAGAGGCGCATCGGCACGGTCATGATCGCCCTGCTGATCGGGGTGCTCGGCGCGAGCGCGGGCGCTCTCGCGGGCTGGCCCTGGCTCGGCAGGGGCTCCCTGCTCGTGTATGCGGCCGCGCTCGGCACGCTGCTCGCCGAGTTCGCGCGTCTGGCCAGGGCGGCGCGTCCGCGGACCGCCCTGCCGTCCCCGGTGCCCCGACCCGTCTTCGCGATCGCCTCGATGGGCAGCGCGCTCGTCTGGTTCGCGATCAGCGTGCTGGGGATGATCGCTCTGTGGGGCGGCGACGCGACGACGACCCTCACCGTGCCTCTCATCGCGGGATTCCTGATCCAGCTCCTGTTCGGAGCGATGAGCTACCTCATGCCGACCATGCTGGGCGGCGGGCCGGCGGCGCTGCGGGCCGCGCTCGCGGAGACGTCCCGCGCCGCCGTCCTGCGGGTGACGATCTGGAACGTCGTCGTCGCCGTCTTCACCCTCGCCCCCGAGGGCTCGACCGCCGCCCGGGCCCTCTTCGCCGCGCTCACGCTCGGCACCACGGACCTCGAGGCGGTCGGCAGCATCACCCGCGTGCTCGTGTCCGTGCTGGGGCTCGGCGTGATGATCGCCGACATCGTGCTGCTCGGGCGCGCCGTCGCGGTCGGGGTGCGCGCCCGGCGCGCCGCCGCGGCCAGCTCCGCTCCGGTCGGCCCCGCTCCGATCCCCTCGCCGACGGAGCAGACGGCGGCCGTGACACGGCGTCCCGCGGAGCTGGGGATACCGGCATCGGCCGCTCCGCGGACCGCGCCCGGCATCGCGCCCCCGGGGCTGGACCGTCGGCATCTCACCGGCGTGCTGCTGGGGCTGGGCACGATGCTGTCGGTCACGGCGGCGGGCAGCGCCGTCGACCGCTCGCTCTCCGGAGCTCCCGCAGCGGGCACGACGGCGGGATCCGGCGCCGCCGACGTCCCCACGACCGGACGCACCACCACCATCGCCGTGTCGATGGCCGATATGCGCTTCACCCCGGAGACCCTCGAGGTCCCGGCCGGGGACCGGCTCGTCATCGCGCTGACCAATGCGGACGACGCCGACGTCCACGACCTCGTCCTCGCGACTGGCCCGTCCTCGGGGCGGCTCTCCCCCGGGGCGAGCGCCCGGGTCGACGCGGGCGTGATCACGAGCGATGTCGACGGCTGGTGCTCGATCGTGGGGCATCGGGCGATGGGGATGGTCCTGCACGTCCGCGTGCTCGGGGCGGCCGGGCAGGGCGGCGGGACGGAGCAGGACGGCGCGACCGCTCAGGACGGGGCCGCCTCTCCCGCCGATCCGCTGTCCCGCGTCACCGCGGATCTGCAGGCTCCGCCCGGGGACGGCGTCCTCGTGCGCGATGCGCAGCTTCCCCCGGCCCCGCCCCTCGACCAGCAGATCACGCTCACGGTCACCGAGCCCGAGCTCGAGGTCGCCCCGGGCGTGACCATGGCGGCGATGACCTACGGAGGCGCCGTGATGGGGCCGATCCTGCGCAGCGAGCTGGGCGGGCGCCTGCGCGTGCACCTGGTCAACGACGCCTCGATGGGGCATTCCCTGGATCTGCATGCCGGGCAGGTCTCCCCGGACCGGGCGATGCGCACCATCGCTCCCGGGCAGAGCCTCGACTACGAGATCACGACCGACCATGCCGGGGCCTGGCTGTACCACTGCTCGACCATGCCCATGACGCACCATCTGAGCGCCGGCATGTTCGGGGCCCTGATCGTGCCGCCCCCGGACCTCGCGCCCGTGCAGCGGGAGTACGTCCTGGTCGCCTCCGACATCCACCTCGAGCCCGGCGACGGGACCGCGGCGCATGCCGTCAGCGGCGAGAAGATCGCGGCGGGCAGCCCCGACTTCACGGTGTTCAACGGTCACGCCACCCAGTACCGTCACGCGCCGCTCACGGCGCGGGCCGGTGATCGGGTGCGGATCTGGGCGGTGGCCGCGGGCCCCTCGCGGCCTCTGTCGCTGCATGTGGTCGGGGCCGTGTTCGACACCGTGTTCCGTGAGGGAGAGCACCTGCTGCGGCCCGATGCAGTCACCGCCGGCGGCGCCCAGGCCCTGTCGCTCTCCCCCGCCCAGGGCGGTTTCGTGGAGATGGTGCTCCCGGAGCCGGGCACGTACACGATCGTGGACCACGACATGGCCGCGATGGAGCGCGGGGCGATGGCGCTGCTGGTCGTCGCCCCCTGATCGGCCGGGCACCGGCGGGCGGTGTCCGCGGCGGGCGCCCAGGCGCACCCGATCCGGCACGGCTACCATGTGCGGGTGCCCCGACGACCCCGCAGCCTCGCCCAGCGCATCCGTGACCAGATCGGCTTCAGCCTCGTCACGCTGCTGGTCGTGTTCATGCTGCTGAAGCTGGTCGGGCTCAAGGCGACGATCCCGGGCTTCGTCCTCTCGCTCGTCATCACGATCGGCCTGAACGTGGCGCTGTCGTACTACGCCGACCACAAGGCCTCCCGGCCCGTCCCGCCTCCGCGCGGCGGCGGGGACATCCGCTGGCGTGACGACGATGCGCGCCGCTGAGCCGATTCCCGGCATCGCCGCAGGCCCCGGAGGAGACCATGGCTGACTGGAAGACCTACGTCAAGGCGGCGCAGAACACCGCTCGGAAGCAGGCGCCTGATCTGGCGCGGCAGGCGAAGGAGTCCACGCGCCGCAGCACCGCACGCGCGGGCGACTATGCCCGGGCCGCCGGTCGAGCGCTCGACGAGGGGACCCGGGAGTCCCGCACGAACGCGCGCCGGGATGCCGCCGCCTACGCGGTGGTCGCGCAGCGGCGGATCCGCGGTGCGAACCTGGGGCGGCGCCTGCTCGCCGCGCTGCGCGACGCGCTGCTCATGGGTCTGTCGATCTTCGTGATCTGGATGATCGTCTCGGCCACCGGCGTGAAGATCCCGGTGCAGGCCGTGCTGGTGGTGGTGCTCGTGGTGATGGCGGTCCGCTTCGGCTGGGTGCTGCTCGAGGACCTCCGGGCCCTGCGCGACGAGAACCGCGACGAGAACGGGACGCAGGACGAGGTCGCCGAGGTCGAGGATGCCGGCGAGCACCGGGCTGCGGGCGAGCACGCGGGGACCCGGGCGGACGGCTCTCGGCGGAGCCGCCGCCGATGACGCCCCCGGCCCCGGGCAGGGCGTCCACCGGCACCGGTATCCATCACCTCGAGCTGTGGACCCATGACCTCGCCGTCTCCGAGCCGTCCTTCGGCTGGCTGCTCGGCGAGCTGGGCTGGTCGGCTGAGCGCGTCGACGGCTGGCCGCTGGGACGCATCTGGCGCCATGGCAGCGGGCTCTACCTGGTGCTCGAGCAGTCCGCGGACGGGCACGGCGACCGGCATGACCGGCTCGCGCCGGGCATGAACCATGTGGCGCTGACCTGCACGGACCGGGAGGCGCTGGACCGGCTTCGTCAGGATGGCGCGGCACACGGCTGGTCCGAGCTGTTCCCCGCCGCCTACCCCCATGCCGGCGGGCCGGAGCACATCGCCTGGTACGCCGAGAACGCGGAGGGCTTCGAGGTCGAGGTCGTCGCTTCCGTCTGATCCCGGCGGCCCCGACGGACGTGGAATCCCCCGGCAGGCGCAGCAGCCCCGGCAGCCCGCCGGTTGTGGAGCGAAGACTTCCGGAGCCTCAGGGACGTCTGCCGGAGCAGGATCGGCGTGTCGCCCCTCAGGCTCCCGACGTCTTCGGCGGCCGGGGACGTGCCGGCCGAGGCGCCGCCGGGCACGCCCCGCCCGGGCCGCCGCGTGCCGGACCCGCGGCGGCCGGGGAGGAGCCGACGAGGATCAGAGCTTGGTGATCGGGGCGTAGCGCAGGAGCAGGCGCTTGCGGCCGTGCGGCTCCTTGAACTGCACCTCGACCTGAGTCTTCTCCTCGCTCCCGGAGACCTCGGTGACGGTGCCCAGGCCGAAGGAGTCGTGGGTGACGCGGTCTCCCACGGCCAGGGAGGGCAGCTTCGCGGTGGGCGTCGGCGTCCGGCCGGAGCCGAGGGAGGGGCGGTTGACATCCCGCCGGCCCCCGCCGACGCCGATCCCGGTGACCGAGGGACCGCGCCGACCGCCCCCGTACCCGGAGCCCCCGTAGCCCGAGCCCCCATACCCGCCGCCGCTGCCGGAGTACCCGGCGCCGGAGAGGGTCGACCCCGCGCGCGCCACGTCGAGGGTCTGCTCCGGGATCTCGTCCAGGAAGCGGCTGCCGGGGAAGAACTGCGGAGCACCCCAGGTCGCGCGCATCTGCGCCCGTGTGATGTACAGCTTCTCGCGGGCGCGCGTGATCCCCACGTACGCCAGGCGCCGCTCCTCCTCGAGCTGCTCGGGATCGGTGAGGGTCCGCTGATGCGGGAACGTCCCGTCCTCGAGACCGGTGAGGAACACGACCGGGAACTCGAGGCCCTTGGCGGTGTGGAGGGTCATGAGCGTCACGAACTGGTCCTCCCCGTCGGGGAGCTGATCGGCGTCGGCGACCAGCGACACCTTCTCGAGGAACTGGTCCACGAGGGTGCCCTCGGGGTCGTCGTCCGCGAGCAGCGCGGCATCGGCGGCGATGTCGCTGCCTGCAGCAGGCGGAGCCGCGGACCCTCCCGTCGCCGTCCCGGCAGCGGTCCCGGGCCGATCCGCCTGCGCGGGCCTCCCGGGCGCATCGGGGTCCTCGATCCGGTCCGCCTCCACGTCCTCGAACTCGCTGCCCGCGGCGGCGACGGCCTCCATCTGGGCCTCGAACTCGGCGGCGACGCTCACGAGCTCCGCGAGGTTCTCCAGCCGCGACTCGTCCTGCGGGTCGTCGCTCTTCTGCAGCTCCTCGTAGTATCCGGACTTCTGCAGGATGGCCTCGATGACCTCGGCGGGACCGGCGCCGCCGGCGAGGACCGCACCCAGCTCCTCGAGCATGTCCACGAAGCGGCGCACCGCCGACAGCGAGCGGGTGGCGATGCCGGGAGCGTCCTCGGCCCGGCGCAGCGCCTCGCCGAAGCTGATCCGGTCCTGCTCGGCCAGCAGCGCGATCGCCGCCTCCGCCCGGTCGCCGATCCCGCGCTTGGGCACGTTGAGGATGCGGCGCAGGTTGATCTCGTCGGCCGGGTTGGTGAGCACCCGGAGGTAGGCGATCGCGTCCTTGATCTCGCGCCGCTCGTAGAAGCGGGTCCCTCCGATGACCCGGTAGGGCAGCCCCACGCGGATCAGCTGGTCCTCGAGCGCCCGGGACTGGGCGTTGGCGCGGTAGAAGATCGCGATGTCCCCGGCCGTGCGGCCCGCGTCCACGAGCGCGTCGATCTGCCGGCCGATGTATCGGGCCTCGGACTGCTCGTCATCCGCGACGTAGAGGGTGATCTTCTCGCCCTCGCCGTGGTCGGTCCACAGGTTCTTCCTGCGCCGCCCCTGGTTCTCCTCGATGACGGCGTTCGCTGCCGTGAGGATGTTCTGGGTCGAGCGGTAGTTCTGCTCGAGGACGATGGTCCGCGCGGTCGGGAAGTCCTGCTCGAACTCGACGATGTTGCGGATGGTCGCGCCGCGGAAGGCATAGATCGACTGGTCGGAGTCGCCCACGACGGTGAGGTCCGCATGCGGGTCCTCGCCCACCAGCTCCTGCACGAGCGCGTACTGGGCGGGGTTGGTGTCCTGGTACTCGTCCACGAGCACGTGGCGGAAGCGACGCCGGTAGCCTTCGCGGATCGCCGGGTTCTCACGCAGCAGGGCCACGGTGAGGCCGATGATGTCGTCGAAGTCGACGGCGTTGGCCTGGCGCAGGCGCTCCGTGTAGGCGGTGTAGATCTGGGCGATCGAGCGGTCCCACGGGTTCTTCGAGGTCTCCGCCTGATCGGCGAAGTCGATCGGGTCGGTGAGCTCGTTCTTGAGCGTCGAGATCCGGCTGGCGATGCCGCGCGGCGGATTCTTCTTGACGTCGAGCTCGAAGTCCTTGGCGATGTTCGTGATCAGACGCAGCGAGTCCGCGGAGTCGTAGATCGTGAAGGAGCTCTTCAGCCCGGCGGCCTGGGCGTCGCGGCGCAGGATCCGCACGCAGGCCGAGTGGAACGTCGAGACCCACATGCTGCGGGCGACGGGACCCACCAGCTCGCCCACGCGCTCCTTCATCTCCGCCGCGGCCTTGTTGGTGAAGGTGATCGCGAGGATCTCGCCGGGCAGCGCCTCCCGCGAGCGCAGCAGGTGCGCGATGCGCCGGGTGAGGACGCGGGTCTTGCCGGAGCCGGCGCCGGCGACGATGAGCAGCGGGCTGCCGCGGTGCTCGACCGCCTCGCGCTGGGGCGGGTTCAGACCGTCGACCAGCTCCGCGAGTCCGGCGAGGTCCGCGGCCGATGCCCCGCGCGGTCCGGACGGACCGCCGGCCCACGAGCCCTGCCGCGCGCCGGACGGGAAGGCGACGTCCTTCGGCGCAGGCCGATCCCACGCGTCCTCGGGCGGCGGGGGCAGCTCGTCCTCCGGGGGCGGGGCCAGATGGTCCTCCGGCGGGGCGAGGTCGTCCTCGGGCGGAGGGAGCTCGTCCGCGGCGAGGGCGGCGCCCGGACGGGGGTCGGAGGGGTCGGCGCGGACACCGTCCAGACGGCGGAAGGCATCGGGCAGCGAGAAATCGTCGAACAGCGTGTTCATGGCCCCCTCAGGGTACGCGGGGCGAGGGACGGACGAGGCCCCGCGAGGACGTCCGCGAGGCGCGGGTCCCGGCGGAGCGGCGTCCGCCGGGCCCGGTGCGAGGGATCAGAATCCGATGCCGAAGACGGCCACGACCACGTTGATCGCGATGCCCGCGGGGATCGCGTACCAGACCGCCGCCGGGGTATGCGGGCCCTTGCGCATCGCGATGAAGGACGCGGCCGCGACGACGAGGGCGAAGACGAGCTTGAGGGTGTACCAGAGGTGGCCGCCCCCTCCGGTCGCCATGCCCAGGCCCATGAGGACGAGGCCGATCACGACGGCGCCCGCGGCGGCGTGGAAGATGCCCTTGCTGGGCTCCTTGGTCTTGGCGGCCGCGACCCACACGCCGAAGGTGGTGGCCCAGCAGAGGATGTGGAGGACGACGAGGATCCCGATCAGAGCTGACATGGTGTCAGCTTACGTGCCGGAGCTGGAGGATCACGGTCCCGGGCCGGCTCCCGGCGCATCCGCGTGCGAGAATCACAGGCATGCCCGAACCCGCCCGTCCCGCGGAGCCCGCGCTCCCCGAGGACCTCGCCCGTCGGCTCGAGAGCCGGCCGCGGCCGGGCCGGCGTCGCATCGCCGGGGCCCTCGCGTCCCTCGTCCTGCTGCTCGTCCTCATCGGCGCGGGGCTGCCGCTGCTCGCCGGCGCGGACTGGGCCCAGATCCTCGCCGCGCTCTCGCGTCTGGGCGCACCCCTCGTGCTGCTCGCCGTGCTGCTCGGGCTCCTGTCCCTCGCCGCCGAGGCGGCCGGGCTCCACCTCATGCTCCCGGGCAGCCGCCTGCTCCGCATCGCCCCGGCCGGCGCCGCGGCGACCGCGCTCGGCCTCGCCGTCCCCGGCGGCGGTCTGCTGGGCACCGGCCTGCTGGGCTGGTGGCTGCGGCGGGAGGGTCTCGCCGCGAGCACGATCATCATCGGGCTGCTGGGCTTCTCCCTCGCCGACATGGCGGTCTCCTCCGTGCTCGTGCCGCTCGCGGGCCTGGTCGCCTACGTCCTCGCCGGCGCGCGGCTCGAGCTGCCCGGGACCCTGGCGGCGGGTGCGGTCGCGGTGCTGGGAGCGGCCGCGGTCGTCGGCGGGATCGCGCTCGTGCTCTCCCGTCCGGTGCTGGCCTCGGTCATCGAGCGCCTCGCCCCGCTCATCCCCGCCGCCGCCTCCGCCCTGGGGATCCGGGACGCGCTGATGGGCCTGCTGCGCCGCCGCGGCGCCGGTCTGCTGGGCCTGCTCGTCGCGTCCCGGCTCCTGCAGCTCCTCGTGCTCCTCGCCGCGCTGCGGTCCCTGGGCGCGGACGTCCCCCTCGCCGTGGTGGTCGCGGTCTTCGCGCTCGGGCGGATGCTCGCGCTCGTGCCGCTCACCCCGGGCGGTGCCGGGATCACCGAGGCCGTGAGCGCCGCAGGCCTCGTCGCCCTGGGCGTGCCGGGGGCCGATGCCGCCGCCGCCACCCTCCTGCTCATGGTCTCGACGCTGCTCGTCCCCGTGCTCGGCGGAGGGATCGCCGCGGCGGCGGGAGCTCTGCGGCCTCAGCGCTCCTCGGACGGGCCGTCCTCGTCCTCGTAGACGGGGGTGCCCACGCCGAGGGCCTCCGAGGGGTGCGGCAGAGCCGGGCGGACGCGCGCGGCCCCCAGCGGGTAGCCGCCGATGCTCGCCCCGAGGCTGTGCCCGCGGAATCCGCCGTCCGCGGCGACCTGCCGCACCTGCTCCCGCGCTCGGTCCCCGCGTCCCAGGAACCCGGCCCCGGCGTACCCGCCCAGTCGCCGCCCCCGGCCCCGCTCGAGGCGGTCCGCATGACGGCGCAGGTCCTCCTGCGAGACCCGCAGAGCCCGCGACAGCTCCCCGAGGCGCGGGTACACGCGATGCAGCCAGTCCGCCTGGAGACGACCGCCCTCCGGCCCGGTCGCCGCCGCGGAGGACAGCACCCGCGCGAGCCGCAGGCGGAGCAGGGTGATGCGGTCCGCCGCCCGTCCCTGGGCGGCGGCGAGCTCACGCAGCGCCGTCTCCGGCCCTCCAGCGCCCATCGCCGTCGCTCCTCACCTCGTCGCCCTGCGCCGGGTCCCGCCCGGTACGCTCCGCACCGTCCTGCGCCGTGGCCCTCTCGTCCTCGGGGCCCTGCGCGGCCATGGTAGGGCCCACGTCCGGGAGCTGCCTCAACCAGTCCGTGACCAGCGCGAGAGCGCGCGTGCGGGCGGGGGCCTCGGACAGGAACACGTCGTGGCGGGCGCCGGGGACCGCCACGTCGCGGACCATCGGCCCCAGGCGGCGGGCCGCGGAGGCGATCGAGCGGACGCTCAGCACCGTGTCCGCGCGCGCCATGCCCGGATGGAAGCGCAGCAGCGAGAAGCGGGTGCGGTCGGAGTGCAGGACGAGAGTGGGGACGGTGAGCAGCCCGCCGCTGCGCAGCTTCGCCTGCGCCTCGAGCACGGCGTGCATCGTGCAGGCCGGGAACGCATGGCCGCCCGGCGGCTTCCAGCGCAGCGAGTAGTCCGCCTCGCCTCCGTAGAGGGCATGCGTCGTGCGCGCATAGTGGTCCTGGCCATGCGGGAGGATGCGCGAGGTCGGGGCCCGCTCGGCGCGCCCGCGCACCGCGGGCGCGAGCGCCCGGCGCAGGGCCGCGCCGCCCTGGAACTCGAGCCAGGGGGAGTTCAGCACGAGCGCGCGGACGGTTCCCGGCCTCCGCTGGGCCCAGCGGACCGCGGTCAGGCCGCCGGTGGAGTGAGCGAGGATGATCGGCTTCCGGCGGGGGCCGATCAGCTCGAGCATGGCGGTGATCTCCGCGTCGTACTCGTCGAGGTCCCGCACGGCGGTGGGAGTCTGCCCCGGCAGCATGCTGCGTCCGTGCTTGCGCAGGTCGACGCCCCAGACATCCAGTCCGAGCGCGAAGAAGCGCCGCATCACATCGCCGTCGAGGACGTAGTCGGACCAGCCGTGGACGAGCAGGAGCGGCACGCGCCGGTCCAGCTCCGCCGGGACCGGCTCCGAGGGAGGCCCCGGGACGCAGCGGATCGCGACCGCCCGCACCGGCCCCTCCTCGTCACGTCCGAGGTCGAGGATCCGGCCCCGGAACCCCTCCCCCAGGACGTCCGGATGCCAGCGCCGGGTGCTCATCGCGCAGGCGGCGCCGGGCGCCGGACCACAGGGATGTCAGACGCTTTCTGCCTGCAGGTTCGCGCGCAGGAGCCGCTCGACCTCGTCACGGCGGTAGCGGCGGTGCCCGCCGAGGGTGCGCAGCGAGGACAGCTTCCCGGACTGCGCCCAGCGGGTGACCGTCTTGGGGTCCACGCGGAAGAGCTTCGCGACCTCCGCCGGGGTCATGAGACCCCCGGCCGTCGCCGTCTCCACGGTGCGTCGTTCCACGGGTGCAGCCATCGGGGTGGACCCCTCTCTCTGTTCGCAGCCTGGGTTCCGGTTCAGCCTAGCCACAGGGGGCCGCGTCGGAGAGAGGGCGTCTACGCCTCGGGATGACGCTTGCCGACGGGCGCGGCGACCGGCCGCGGGTCCGATCTGCACGCCCGTCCTGCGGCGGGGAGGGGCCTGGTCGCAGCGGGTTCGACGCCCAGCACTCCGCTGAGACGATCCCGTCCCGCACCGTGGACGTGAGCGCGACCTCACGCCGGGCCGGTTACCGCCCTCTCGCGGGATCGATGTAGGATCGGGATCCGAAAACACTGCCATCTTCCGGGCCCGAATCGCCCGTACCCGACGCACAGGGGGTCAGATCCATGGGTCGTGGCCGACAGAAAGCCAAGCAGACCAAGGTGGCTCGAGACCTGAAGTACTACAGTCCGCCCACCGACCTCTCCGCCCTCCAGCGGGAGCTCCAGTCGCAGGCCTCCGCCGACGAGGCGCCCGGCGACTGGGACGACGAGGCGAGCGACGACTGGGCCGACGACGAGCCCGCGAAGGCGCACCGGCGCTGACGCCCGCGCCTCCTCGCCCACGGCTCCCGGCGCACCGCACGGCGGAGGCGACATCCGCCGCACAGGCACCGCATGACGAAGGCGGCCCCTGCAGGGGCCGCCTTCGTCATGTCCGGGCCCCGGTCAGGCGCTCCAGCCGGGGTGCATGCCGGTCATGAGGACGGCGCCGCCGTCGACGCCCTTGGTCCCGGCCACGAGCACATCCGCGGAGCCGACCCGCGGCTGCGGCAGCGCATCGGCCGCGAGCACCTCGCCGATGGCGCGCGCGGGCAGGCCGGAGCCGCTCAGCTGCGCGATGACCGCCTCCGCCGCCTCCGCCGCGACGACCGCCACCATGCCCAGGCCCATGTTCAGGGTCGCCTCGAGGTCCGACAGCGGGACAGCGCCCCAGCTGCGGACGCGCTCGAAGATCGGCGCGGGCTCCCAGGTCCCGCGGTCCACGCGCACCCCGAGCCCGCCGGGAACGACGCGCGCGAGGTTGGCGGCGAGCCCTCCCCCGGTCACATGGCACAGGGCGTGGACGCCCTCGCCGGCCGGGGTCTCGAGCAGGTCCAGCAGGTCGCGGGTGTAGATGCGGGTGGGCTCGAGGGCCTCCTCGCCCAGGGTGCGGCCCAGCTCCTCGACGTGCGCGTCCCAGCCCAGACCCGCGTTCGCGATCACGGCGCGCACGAGGGAGTATCCGTTGGAATGCAGCCCGGAGGAGTCCATGCCGATCACGACGTCGCCCGCACGGACGCGCTCCGGGCCCAGGACGCGCGAGGCCTCGACGACGCCGACGGCCGCTCCGGCGACGTCGTAGTCGTGCTCGCCCATGAGCCCGGGGTGCTCGGCGGTCTCCCCGCCCACGAGGGCGCAGCCCGCCAGGCGGCAGCCCTCGGCGATGCCGCGGACGATGTCGGCGATGCGCTCGGGGACCACCTTCCCGCAGGCGATGTAGTCCGTCATCGCGAGCGGCTTCGCGCCCAGCACGACGATGTCGTCCACGACCATGGCCACGAGGTCCTGGCCGATCGTGTCGTGCACGTCGAGCGCCTGCGCGATCGCGATCTTGGTGCCGACGCCGTCCGTGCTCGAGGCCAGCAGGGGGCGCTCGTAGTCCTTGAGGGCGGACACGTCCAGCAGGCCCGCGAAGGCGCCGACCCCGCCCAGGATCTCAGGGCCGTGGGTCGCGGCGACGGCCTCCTTCATGAGCTCGACGGCCTTGTCGCCGGCATGGGTGTCGACGCCGGCGGAGGCGTAGGTGATCGGCTGGGGGGCGGGTGCGCTCACGCGGGGACCTCGTTCTTCTCGGGGTGGGGCACGACGGGGTGCGACAGGGCGGGCGCTCTGCGGTGGCGCAGGCTGCTCGGGGAGGCGGGTCCTTCGGCGCCGCGGGGGCGACGCCGCCGCGTCCGGGGCGGGCCGGGAGCCGGCGGGAGGGCGCTCGTGCCGCGGGCGAGGCCGCCGCGCGGGTCCTGGGGAGCGTCCCGGCGAGGCGGGAGGTCGGGGGTGAGTCGTCCGCCGCGTGCCACCGGTTCATCATGCCACAGCACCGGTGGGCCGGGCCGGGCGTTCCGGGCGGCCGCGGGAGCCGGTGAAGGAGGCATGGGCGGTCCCGATCCGCTCAGCGGCGACGCTCCCGGCGGCGATGGCGCACGGAGTCGGCCACGGCGGCGATCGCCGCGAGCGGGAGGCCGATGAACACCGCGCTCGTGGCGGCGAAGCGCAGGATCCCCGACACGAAGAGGGTGTCGGTCACGACCGCGGCGATCACGCCGATCCCGGCGGCGACCATCATGGCCAGGACGACCCAGAAGCCGAGGGTGGGCGCGCGCTCGCGACGCACCAGCAGGACGGTGCCCTCGGGGACCGGGACCGGATCCGCCGCGGGGTCCTCGGCATCTGGGGCCGACCCTGCCGGGGAGGGGTCGGCCTCGAGGGGTGCGGCGTCGTCGGCCGGCGCAGACGGGGTCGGCTGGTCGTTCTCGGGCGGGGTGATCACAGTGCTCCTGCTGCGTCGACGGCCGCCTGCGCGATCGCGGCGTCCGTGCGGGTGAGGGCCGGCGCCTGGGGATCCTGCGCGCGGCTGCGGGCCGAGGTGTGCACGGCATCGACGCGGGCGCGCCGTGCGAGGTCGGGGATGTCCACGGGACGGACGCCGGAGCCCGCCATGATCTCGACGACGCCCTCGGCAGCCTCGACCATCGCCGCGAGGTCCTCCGCCCCGTCGAGGGCGCGGGCGGCCCCGCCGGAGGTCAGGATGCGGGCGAAGCCGAGGGTGAGCGCGAGCCGAGTCGCCTCGACGCGCTGCTCGCGGCCGGCCATCGCATCGACCGCGCGGTGCAGGGTCACGTCGATGCCGCGCATCGCGCGGGAGGCGGCGCCCAGCGCGGCGTCGCGGATCTGCGTGAGCGCGGGGACGTCGAGCTCCCCGTCCTCGGTGAGCACGCCGATCACGACGCCGGCGGCACCGGCCTCGACGACGGCGGCGGCTTCGCGGGCCATCCGCTCCACGAGGCGGGGGTCGGCCGCGAACTCCTCCGGGCGCCCCAGGAAGTCCCCGGTGCTCGCCGTCGGACGGATCAGGGCGTGCACGCCGAAGTGGGCTCTCGCCTCGTGCGCGCCCACGAGCGCACGGCTGCGGGACACGGCCTCCTCGACCAGGGCCGGGCCCGGGGTGATGCCGCCGTGGTCGAGGTCGCTCGCGAGCTCGATGCGGTCGGCGCCCGCACGGGCGGCGATCTCGAGGCCCGCCAGGTCCTCGACGGTGATCTCGACGGCGAGGCTCATCGGCCCTCCTCCGGGTCGGGGGTGCCTGCGGCGGCCCGGGCGGCCGCGGCGAGGCGGCGCGGGCCAGGAAGCGGCAGCAGCGCGGAGATGTCCGAGCGCTCCCCGCTCGCGTGCAGGGCGCCGGATGCGCGCGCCTGCGCGAAGGTCACGTCGCCGCAGACGAGGCCCAGCCAGGTCAGCGGATCCGTCTCGACGACCGCGGGAGGGGTGCCGCGGGTGTGGCGGGTCCCGGCGATCGCCTGCACGGCGGCATAGGGGGGAACGCGCAGCTCGACCGCGCCGCCCGGGTTCTCCTCCGCGAGCAGCTCGAGCGTGTGGCGCACGGCCGGTGCGAGGACGCGGCGGCCCGCGGACGCGGCGGCGGCAGGGTCCCGCGCCCAGGCCTCGAGCGCCTCCTGGCCTGCGACGGGATCGGTGCGGCGGGTGGGCGACACGATCAGACGGTCTCCGGCAGGAGGTCATGCACCGCGATGGTGTCCTCGCGGTCCGGGCCCACGCCGATCGCGCTGATCCGGCAGCCGGCGAGCTCCTCGAGCCGCTCGACGTAGCGGCGCGCGTTCTCCGGGAGGTCCTCGACGCGTCGGCAGGTCGAGATGTCCTCGGTCCAGCCGGGCAGGGTCTCGTACACGGGGACGGCGTGATGGAACTCGGTCTGCGTCATCGGCATCTCGCGGTGGAGCACGCCGTCCACGTCGTAGGCGGTGCAGATCGGCACCTCCTCGATGCCGGTGAGCACGTCGAGCTTGGTCAGCACGATGTCCGTGAAGCCGTTGATCCGCACGGCATGACGGATCATGAGCGCGTCGTACCAGCCGCAGCGGCGCGGGCGGCCCGTGTTCACGCCCACCTCATGGCCGGTGGTCTGCAGGAACTCGCCCCATTTGTCGAACAGCTCGGAGGGGAAGGGGCCCGCGCCCACACGGGTGGTGTACGCCTTGACGATCCCGATCACGCGGTCGATGCGGGTGGGGCCGATCCCCGTGCCCGTGCAGGCACCGCCCGCGGTCGGGTTCGAGCTCGTGACGAACGGGTAGGTGCCGTGGTCGACGTCCAGGTAGGTGGCCTGGCCGCCCTCCATGAGGACGACCTCGCCGCGATCCAGGGCAGAGTTCAGCAGCTCGGTCGTGTCCACGACCATCGGCCGCAGGCGCTCCGCGTAGGAGAGCAGGATCTGCGTGATCTCCTCCACCTCGACGGTGCGACGGTTGTACACCTTGACCAGCAGCTCGTTCTTCTGCCGCAGGGAGGCCTCGACCTTCTGCCGCAGGATCGACTCGTCGAAGAGGTCCTGGACACGGATGCCGAGGCGGCCGATCTTGTCCATGTACGCCGGGCCGATGCCGCGGCCGGTCGTGCCGATGGCCCGCTTGCCCAGGAAGCGCTCGGTGACCTTGTCGAGGGTCTGGTGGTACGGGGCGACGACGTGGGCGTTCGCGCTCACGCGCAGCCGCGCCGTGTCCACGCCGCGGGACTCGAGCACGCCGATCTCGTCGAAGAGCGCCTCGAGGTTGACCACGACGCCGTTGCCGATCACCGGGGTGACCTGCGGGGACAGGATGCCGGCGGGGAGGAGCTTGAGCTCGAACTTCTCGCCGTGCACCACCACGGTGTGCCCGGCGTTGTTGCCGCCATTGGGCTTGACGACGTAGTCGACCCTCTCGCCCAGAAGATCCGTGGCCTTGCCCTTCCCCTCGTCGCCCCACTGGGCTCCGACGATCACGACGGCAGGCATGGCGACTCCTAGGAAGAACGGGGACGAGCGGGCGCGAGCCGCCGGCCGGACGGGTCGGCGTCCGGGGCGCCGGCCGACCTCCTGGAAGCAGGAGACCGGCGCGATCCTACCAAGCGCGTCTCCGCGCCGCGTCCAGACCGGGAGGGCCGACCGCTGTCCCCGCCCGGGCCGGCGCGGGATGCTCGCTCAGGCGAGCAGCGTGGGGTCCGCCTCGGCGAGGAAGGAGCGCACGCGCTCAGCCTCCTCCTCGTCGCCGATCCGCGAGGAGGTCTCCCCGAGCAGGGCCAGCGCGTGGAGGAAGCCGCGGTTCGGGGCGTGCGAGGCGGGGATCGGGCCCTGGCCGCGCCAGCCCGCGCGGCGCAGCGCGTCGAGGCCGCGGTGGTAGCCGGTGCGCGCGAAGGCGTAGGCGGCGATGACGTCCTCGTCCTCGAGCGCCTCCCGGGCGAGCTCCGCCCAGACCAGGGACGAGGAGGGGAAGCGCGCCGCCAGCTCGCGGAGATCCGTCCCGGCCTCGAGGCCGGAGGAGACCTCGGTGTCCGGGTGGTCCTCCGGGAGGAGGGTCGGGGGGATCCCCAGCAGATTGTTCGCGGCGACGGGCAGGGTGTTCTCAGCCATGACGGCATGCTACGGGTCCCGCGTCCGCCTCGCCGCGAGCGCCGCCAGCTGGTAGAAACGTCGCATGTCTGTTTCACGGGACGGCTCCGAGCTGCTCACGGGGCCCGATGCCGGCGGCCTGCTGAACTCCGCTGTCAGCAATGCCGGGGGCGTGCTGCGCTCGTGGGAGCTGGACCACGTCGACCATCGGCCCGGCCGCTCCACGAAGGCGCTGTACCGGACCACGGTCGCCTGGCCTGAGCTGGACGGGCCCGCCGCTCCCGCCCGCGAGGAGCTGTTCGGCGCGAGCGCCCACATCGGCGAGGCCGAGCGCCACGTCGCCGGGGCCGAGCAGTCCCTCGTGATGACCGACGGCGACATCAACGTGCGGGTCTGGCGCTACCCCCACGATCCGTGGCTGCCGATGCTGCCGCGCGTGTGCTACCCCGACGTCCTCGGCACGACCCTCGCCGAGCTCGGGGTCGACACCGGCACGGACCCGTCCCTCCCGGTGCCGATCGAGGTCGTCTCCTACCGTCCCGGACGCCGCGCGGTCCTGCGAGCGCGCCTGGCCGACCGGGCCGTGTTCCTCAAGATCATGCAGCCGCACAAGAGCGGCGAGATCGTCGACCGGCACGAGAGGCTGCTCGCCGCCGGCGTGCCCGTCCCGCAGGTCATCGCCCACTCCCAGGGGCTCGTCGTCATGGAGGAGCTCCCGGGCCGGCCGCTCGCCCATGCGGTGGTCGAGGAGGGATCCGAGGCCTGCCGGGCCGAGGAGCTCGTGGCCACCCTCGACCGGCTCCCGGCCTCTCTCTACACGCTCCCTCTGCGTGCCCCGTGGACCGAGTCCGCGGACTTCTACGCCGGGGTCGTGAGCTCCTCCGTGCCGGCGCTCGGACCGCGCATCGAGACCCTGGTGCGCGGGATCCGCGACGGTCTCGCCGCCGTGGGGCGACGCGTGGACCTGCGTCCGCACGACGTGGTCCACGGCGACTTCTACGAGGCGCAGCTGTTCGTGCACGAGGGAGCGGTCGTCGGCGTCCTGGACATCGACACCGTGGGGCCGGGCCGGCGGGCCGACGACCTCGCCTGCCTGCTCGCGCATCTGAGCGTCCTCGCGGACTACGGCAGCAGCGGCCGCATCTCCGCCTCGACGCAGGCGAAGGTCGAGGAGGCGATCGGCACGTGGCATCGGGTCTTCGCCCGCCGCGTCGATCCGACCGAGCTCGCCCTGCGCGCGGCCGGCGTGGTCCTGTCCCTCGCGACGGGGCCGCACCGTCAGCAGGAGGCGTCCTGGGAGGCGGCGACGGAGGCGATCGTCCGCGTCGCCGAACGCTGGGTCGAGACCGCGCGCGAGGCCGAGCGGCAGCTCCAGCGGGAAGCACGGGAGGCGCAGGAGGAGCGCGAGCGCCGGGTTGCCGCATCGGCCCCGCCCCCCGGGCCGTCCTCCGCGCATCCCGGTGCGCCGCCGCCGTCCGGGCCCGCGGGGCACGGCGCCG
>NZ_JBHLSV010000030.1:0-45431 GCF_042434575.1 Brachybacterium hainanense | reverse complement strand
CTGGCCGACGCCTCCTCACGCGGGGGCAGCGATCCGTGGCGCTCCGCGGTGCGCGGGGCGGCCCGGTCCCGGGAGGAGGAGCTGCCCGCGGCGCTGGACCAGGCGGTGGCGGGCGCGGATCTGCGGGCGCGCGGCCGTGCGTGGTGGTGGCCGGTGCTCGGGGCCCTGCAGTGGCTCGCGCTCGCGACCTGGGTCGTGGGGCTGGGCTGGCTGGCCGCGAACGCGGGGCTCGCCTTCCTGGGGCTGCCGGCCCTGCCGGTGCCGATGCTGGAGGACCTGCCGGTGCCCGTGCCGCTGCCGACCGCGCTGATCGTGCTCGGCGTGGCGGCGGGGCTGCTGCTCTCGGCCGCCGGCACCGGGGTCGCGGCGCTCGTCGGGGCGGCGCATCGCCGCCGTGCCCGGCGTCTGCTGGCCCGCCGGGTCCGGGCGGTCGGGACGGAGCTCGTGCGCGAGCCGGTCGAGGCGATGCTCGCCCGGGCGGCAGCCGTGGACGCCGACCTCGACGTGGCATGCGGCACGCGGGGTCCGAGCCATCAGCGCGGCCGTGTAAAATAGGGCGCTGACTGTGGCACGGACTCTCCGTCGCGTGCATCCGATCAACCAGCACCACCCGCAGGCCCGTGCCTGCAGAACTGAGGCATCGATGGGTTCTGTCATCAAGAAGCGTCGCAAGCGCATGTCGAAGAAGAAGCACCGCAAGCTGCTTCGCAAGACGCGCCACCAGCGTCGCAACAAGAAGTGACCTCGAGCCCCCGGACCGGCACCGCCGACCGGGGGCTTCGTGCATCCGGGCCGATCCGGTCGGAGCCGGGGGACTCGCGGCAGGAGGCGGAGGACCTGCGATAGGAGTCGGGGGACCCGCGGCAGGAGGCGGGGATGTCGGCGTGGAGGGGACGAGGGGCGAGGCCCGGTGCCGGTCAGCGCCGGGGCAGGAGGCGCCGCCACCACGGGAGCGGGGCGAGGCAGGCGCGCAGCCGTGCGGGGTCGACCTCGTAGCGGGCGTGGAGCTGCCCGTCGACGAAGACGACCGGGACGTCATCGTTCCAGTCCCGCACGAGCGCGGGATCCTCGTCGATGTCGCGCACCTCGAGCTCGGCTCCGGCGCGGACCGCCTCCGCGCGGACCAGCGGCAGGGCCACCTCGCACAGGTGGCAGCCCTCCCGCGTCAGGTACAGGATGCGGGCGTCGGAGGAGGGGGCGGCAGGAGTCGAGGAGGTCACCGGTGAAGCGTATCGCCGCCCCGGGACGGCGACGGCCCCGGGACGCGCGAGGCGTCCCGGGGCCGTCCGGAGGTCGGTGGGAGGGCGTCCGATCAGGACGCGGCGGGGGCCACGAACTCGGCCTCGATCGAGATGCGGACCTCGTCGGAGACCAGCACGCCGCCGGCCTCGAGGGCGGCGTTCCAGGTGAGGCCGAAGTCCTTGCGGGAGATCCGGGTCTCGGCGGTGAAGCCCGCGCGGTAGACGCCGAAGGGATCGGTCGCGGCGCCCTCGTAGGAGAAGCTCAGCGTCACGGAGCGGGTGGTGCCGCGGATCGTCAGGTCGCCCACGACCTCGTCGCCGTTGATCGCGGTGGAGACGAAGCGGATCTCCGGGAAGGCCTCGGCGTCGAAGAAGTCGCCGGAGCGCAGGTGGTTGTCGCGGTCGGTGTTGCCGGTGGTGATCGATGCCGTCCGGAGGGTCGCGTCGACGGCGAGATCCGTGGCGTCCGCGCTGACGACGAGGGTGCCCTCGACCTCGCTGAACGAGCCGCGGACCTTGGAGATCCCGGCGTGGCGGACGGTGAAGCCGGCGGCGGTGTGGCTCGCGTCGAGGGTCCAGGTTCCGGGGGTGAGGCCGGTGAATGCGGTCATGATGGTGCTCCTGCGTGATGAGTGCGGTTGCGTGATGTGCGCGGCGCGGCGGGCCCTTCGGCTCGCCAGGTCGATGCTTGAAAGCTAAACTAAAAGTGGGTCGGATGCAAGGGTCCGAGCCGGAACATGGCATGTGTGAGGGAGAACACGATGGAGTCGACGGATGGCAGGTCGGTGGAGCCGCGCTGGCTCAGCACCGAGGAGCAGGAGGCTTGGCGCAGCTTCCTGTACGGCGTGAACCTGCTGCAGGGCAGGCTGGGCGCCGCCCTCGAACAGGCGCCGGACATCGACCTCACGATGGGGGAGTACGAGATCCTGGTGCGGCTGTCCGAGGCCCCCGATCGCCGGATGCGCATGTCGGACCTCGCCGACCAGGTCGTGCACTCCCGCAGCCGCCTCACCCATACGGTCGCCCGCCTCGAGAAGCGCGGCATCCTCGCGCGGGTCCGCTGCGTGGCCGACGGGCGCGGGCGCGAGGCCCAGCTGACCGAGGAGGGCAGCGCGCTGCTCGTGCGCGCCGCGCCCGTCCACGTGGCCTCCGTGCGCGAGCACCTGCTCGACGTCATCGGACACGACGACCTGCTCGAGCTGGGCCGGATCCTCGCCCGCACCCTGCCCGATGGCGCGCCCGTGAGCCTGGGCACGAGCCCGGAGGATTCGGAGGTTGGATTGGTACCGTGAGCCGGTCCTCGGCCCGAGGGCCGGCGAGGGCTGCAGGGCCCCGTGCGAGGTGCAGGAAGGATCGCAGGCGCATGAGCACGACGACCGTTCACCTGGTCCGCCACGGCGAGGTCCACAACCCGGAGAAGATCCTCTACGGGCGCCTGCCCGGCTATCGGCTGAGCGAGCGCGGCCAGCAGATGGCGGCCCGCGTCGGCGAGCACCTCGCAGGCGCCGACGTCACCCTCGTGCGCGCCTCCCCGCTGCTGCGCGCGCAGCAGACCGCCGCGCCCATCGCCGCCGCCCACGGCCTCGAGGTCGCCGCCGATCAGCGGCTCATCGAATCCGGGAACGTCTTCGAGGGCCAGCGCATGGGCCACGGGTCCGCGCGCTTCACCGACCCTCGCAACTGGCGTCGCTTCGTGAACCCCTTCCGCCCCTCCTGGGGCGAGCCGTACGCCGAGCAGGCCGCCCGCGTGATCGCCGCCGTCCAGGACGCCCGTGCGCAGGCGGAGGGCCACGAGGCGGTCCTCGTGCTGCACCAGCTGCCCATCTGGCTGACCCGCCGCAGCGCCGAGGGCAGGCCGCTGTGGCATCACCCCGGGCGGCGTGAATGCTCCCTGTGCTCCGTGACGAGCCTGCATTTCGACGATGCGCGCCTGCGCGGCGTCAGCTACGCCGAACCTGCCGGGGACCTCGCCGCCGGCGCTCTCGACGCCACCGGAGGAAAGCTCGTATGACGCCCTCGCAGACGCGGTCCTCCCGCGGGCTCCCCAGCCGCCGGGCCGCCCTCGCCGCGGCCGGCGCCCTCGCCGGCGCGACCCTACTGGCCGCCTGCGGCTCCTCCGACGTCTCGGGCCGCTACCAGGGCGGCGACGAGGACGCCGGATACGTCTCCGGCAACGGCACGACCGCGGAGATCCCCGCGGCCGACCGCGGCGAGCCCCTCGACTTCTCCGGAACCACCTACGACGGCGAGGCGTTCGCGAGCGCCGATGCGCGCGGGAACGTCCTCGTCCTGAACATCTGGTACGCCTCCTGCCCGCCCTGCCGTGCCGAGGCCCCGGACCTCAGGGCCATCGCGGAGGAGTACGCCGAGAAGGGCGTGCGATTCCTGGGCATCAACGTGCGCGACGAGGCCGGGCCCGCCCGCGCGTTCGAGGACACCTACCAGATCCCCTACCCCTCGATCCCGGATCTGTCCGCGGAGATCATGTACGCGCTGCGGGGACAGGTCGCCCCGAACGCCGTGCCCTCGACCCTCGTGGTCGATCCCGAGGGCCGGGTCGCCGCTCGCATCTCCGGCGCGGCGGATCCCTCCGTGCTGCGCGCCATGATCGACACGGTGCTCGCCGGATGAGCTTCAGCGAGATCGGGCAGGCCTTCAGCGCCGCCGTGACGGGCGGCTCGCTGTGGGTCGCCGTCGCCGTCGCCGCCGCCGCGGGCCTGGTCGCCTTCCTCTCTCCCTGCGTGCTCCCGGTCGTCCCGGGCTACCTGGGGTACGTCTCCGGCCTCGGCGCCCAGAGCGCCGCCCCCGCCGGTGGGGGCACGGGACGCCTCGGCGCGGTCGCCGGGCCCCGGCCGGCCGGGGCCGCGCCTCCCGCACGCCGCATGCTGCTGGGCAGCCTCCTGTTCGTCGCCGGGTTCGCAGCGGTCTTCATGGTGCTCGGCGGCTTCGTCGGCGCGCTCGGCTACCTGCTGCAGGGGCACCAGGTCTGGGTCAACCGGATCAGCGGAGCCCTCGTGATCCTCATGGGCCTCGTCTTCCTCGGCCTCTTCCCCTCCCTGAGCGGGGAGCGGCGCCTCGCGCGACGGCCCGATGCCGGGCTGTGGGGGGCCCCGCTGATGGGGATGGTCTTCGGGCTCTCCTGGACGCCCTGCATCGGCCCCACCTATGCGGCCGTGGTCGCCCTCAGCCTCGACGGCGGCTCCGCCCTGCGCGGCGCGATCCTGGCGCTGGCCTACTCGCTCGGGCTGGGCATCCCCTTCGTGCTGTTCGCCCTGCTGTTCCAGAAGGCGCTCGGCGCGAGCCGCGTCCTCTCCCGGCACCGCCGCGGCATCGGCCTCGTCAGCGGCGCCCTGCTCATCGCGATCGGAGTTCTGCTCATGACCGGCCAGTGGACCGTGTGGATGTCCTCCCTGCAGGTCGCCCTCGCCGGATTCGAGCCGGTGGTCTGATGGCGAGGACACCGAGGACCGGGAGCGCGCCCGCCGCGCCGTCCCCGGACGGGCCGGGAGGCGCGCCCGTCCTGCCGCGCCTGGGCCTGCGCGGCACGCTGCTGTTCCTGTGGCGGCAGCTCACCAGCATGCAGACGGCGCTCGTCCTGCTGCTCCTGCTCGCGGTCGCCGCCGTCCCCGGGTCGCTGTACCCGCAGCGGAACGTCAACGCGAGCGACACCGCCGCGTACCTCGAGGAGCACGGCACCTCGGGGAAGATCCTCGATGCGCTCGGCATGTTCGACGTGTACTCCTCGCCGTGGTTCAGCGCGATCTATCTGCTGCTGTTCATCTCCCTCATCGGCTGCGTGATCCCGCGTCTGCTGGTGCACCTGCGGCATCTGCGCGAGCAGCCGCCGCGCACCCCGTCGCGCCTGACCCGCTTCGTCGGCCATACGCGCCGCGAGCTCCCCGGGGCCGATCCGGAGGCGCTCCTCGAGCAGGCCCGCCGCATCCTGCGCCGCCGCCGCTACCGGACCGTCCTCCAGGAGCAGAAGGGCTCCCGCTCCGTCAGCAGCGAGCGGGGCTACCTGCGGGAGACCGGGAACCTCCTCTTCCACGCCGCCCTGCTGGGCGTGCTCATCGGCGTCGCCGGCGGGCACCTGACCTCTTCCCATGGGCAGATCACGGTCATCGAGGGGGAGGGGTTCTCCAACTCGCTGACCCAGTACGACTCCTTCGACTCCGGTCCCTGGGTCGACCGGGAGGACCTGCCCGAGTTCCGCTTCACCCTCGACGAGTTCCGCGCCGAGTACTCGACCGCGCAGAACGAGCACCAGTTCGGCCAGCCCACGAGCTTCGAGGCGGACATCTCCGTGACCTCCCCGGGCGAGGAGACCCAGCCGCGCACCGTCCGCGTCAACCAGCCGCTGTCGGTCCCGGGCGCGAACATCTACCTCCTCGGCAACGGCTACGCCCCGGAGATCACCGTGCGCGACAGCACCGGCGCGGTCGTCGCCGAGGGCCCGATCATCACGATCCCGAGCGGCGACATGGGCTACACCTCCTCGCTCGTGCTGAAGATGCCCGATGCGAAGCCGGAGCAGATGGCGGTCGTCGGCTATTTCCTGCCGACCGGCGTGATCGACGAGAACGGGCCTCACTCGCAGTTCCCGGCGCTGATCGACCCGCAGCTCGCGATGACCGTGTACACGGGCGACCTGGGTCTGGACGACGGCGTGCCCCAGAACGCCTATCAGATCGACGTGGGCCGCCTGCAGGCGGTCGCCGGCGAGGACGGCGCTCCCGTGCTGATCCGTCTCTATCCGGGGCAGGAGTACGCGCTCGAGGACGGCTCCACGATCTCCTTCGACGGGGTGCGCCGCTACGCCGCCTTCGATATCAAGCACGACCCCTTCCAGACGTTCACCCTGGTCATGGCGTTGTCCGCGACGGCCGGCCTGATCCTGTCCCTCTTCGTGCCGCGCCGGCGCGTGTGGGTGCGGGTGACGCCCGGGGCCGATGGTGCGATCCTGGAGGTGGCCGGTCTCGCCCGCAGCGACGATCCCCGCCTGGAGGAGGACATCCGCGATCTCGCGGAGCGTCTCGCCGACACCGCGCCGCCGCCGGCGGCGCACCCCGATGCACAGGAGAAGAACCCGTGAACGAGCAGCTGGCCGAGGTCTCGAACCTCCTGATCGTGGTGTCGATCGTGGTCTATGTGCTGGGCCTGATCGGCTTCTCCGCCGACCTCGCCGCCGCCACCCAGCGGAGCAGCGATGAACGGCTGGCGCGGAAGGAGCAGGAGGGTGCAGCGATGCAGCTGGCCTCCGTCGGCGCCGTCGCGGGCGGTTCCGGCGCAGGAGCCGTGATCGCCGGTGCCGCGTCGGACGCGACCGGGACGGGTGCGCCATCCGGCGGACCGCTCTCGCAGCCGACCCCGCCCCGCACCGTCGGAGCCCGGGGCTTCGCCTACGCCATGACGGTCGTGGCGGTGCTCCTGCACGGATCCGGCATGGTGCTGCGCGGCGTCATCACCGGGCGCGTCCCGTGGGCCAACATGTACGAGTTCTCCATGAGCGGCGCCGCGGTGCTCGTGCTGCTGTTCCTCGCGATCTCCGTGCGCCGCAGGGATCTGCGGCTGCTGGGCACCTTCGTGCTGCTGCCCGCTCTCGTGGTCATGCTGATCGCCCAGACGTTCTGGATCGTCCCCGCCGCGGAGACCACCCCCAGCCTGCAGAACTCCCACTGGCTGGTCATCCACGTCGTGATCGCGATCCTGTCCACGGGCATGTTCGCCCTGGGCGCGCTCATCGCGATCCTGCAGCTGCTCCAGGGCCGGCACGAGACCCTCCTCGCGCGGCGCGCCGCGGACGGCGGCGACCTGCACGTATGGGGCCGTGCCGGGGCCGTCCTGGAGCGCCTGCCCAGCGCGAAGCAGCTCGAGGGCCTCAGCTATCGGATCCACGCGATCGCCTTCGTGGGCTGGACCTTCACGCTCATCTTCGGCGCGATCTGGGCCAGCCAGGCCTGGGGGCGCTTCTGGAACTGGGACCCCAAGGAGGTGTGGACCTTCATCACCTGGGTCGTCTACGCCTGCTATCTGCATGCCCGCGCGACCCGCGGGTTCCGCGGCGGCAAGGCCGCCTGGTTCGCCCTCGCCGGCTTCCTCTGCGTGATCTTCAACTACACGATCGTCAACACGGTCATCAACGGCCTGCACTCGTACTCGGGGCTCTGACCTGACCCTTCCCTCGGCCCTGCCCATCCCCGTCTCGGCCACCATCCCTCGCGCGGGCCCGAGCACATGAGCCTGGCGAGCCGAGATCTGCGGATCTCGGTTCGCCAGGCTCATATCGTCAGGGCGGCGATTGGCCGGGACCGGGTGGCGGGGGACGGCGCCGGGAGGCTGGACGGGGCGGTCTGGGTCGGGAGAGAAGGGGTCAGGGAGCGGGGGAAGAGCCGGGGGCGGGATCGCCGCCGCCGTCCTCGCGCCGGGACCGCTGCTCGCGCTCCCGGCGCTCGCGACGGATGTCCTCGTCGAGCTTGCGCAGGAACTCGGGATCCTCGTCGGGGGCGAGGGGCCGACCGCGACGCGCGCCGCCGTTCCCGTCCGCACCACGGGGGCCGAAAGCCCCGGCGAGCCCCTTCGACCCGGAGGCGCTGGAGCGGTCCTTGCCCACGAGCAGCCAGGTGATCGGACCCACCCACGGGATCAGCACGATCAGCACGATCCACGCCCACTTCGGGATGCCGCGCACGTTCTCGTCCTCGGTCTGGATGCAGTCCGCGAGGGCGAAGATCGACAGGCCGATGGAGACGAGGGCGATGAGCACGCGAGGCATGCCCCGAGTGTAGGCGTCCGGGATGAGAGCGCGGTCCGGATGCCGGTCCCGCCACGAGGGCGAGGGGCTCCGCAGCCGGAGACGGTCAGGAGGGGCCGGACGCGCGCCCGGCATGCGGGGCGAGGGCGGTGCGCAGACCCGTCATCTGCTCGTCCAGGTTCCGCGCGGTGAGCGCGATCTCGCCCATGGTGCGGGAGAGCTCCTCGGGCACCTCGCCGGCGAACTTGTAGCGCAGCTCGTGCTCGGCGCTGGCCCAGAAGTCCATCGCGATCGTGCGGATCTGGACCTCGACCGGCACCTGGAGGGTGCGGTCGGCGAGATACACCGGAACGGCGACCACGAGGTGCAGCGAGCGGTACCCGTTGGGCTTGGGATCTGCGATGTAGTCCTTGACCTGCAGGATCGTGAGGTCCTCCTGGCGACGCAGCGCCCCCGCGACCAGGTAGACGTCCTCGACGTACGGGCAGGTCACCCGCATCCCCGCGATGTCGAGGATGTTCGCGCGGATCGACTCGAGGCTCGGCTCGCAGCCGCGGCGCACGGTCTTCTCGAGCATCGAGTCGATCGACTTCAGCCGCGTCTTCACGTGCTCGATGGGGGAGTGGTCCTCCGTCTGGTCGAACTGCTCGCGCAGGATCGCGACCTTCGTGCTCACCTCGTCCAGCCCGAACTTGTACTCGAGGCGGAAGGAGACGAAGGTGCGCTGGATCTGCTTGAGCATCGCATCGACGTCGAGGGCGTCGGCCTCCGGACCGGCGAGGGCGCGGACGGCGTCGACGGCGTTCGCAGACAGCTGGGAGGGGACGAGGTTCATGGCTCGATTGTGCATGCTTCCCCGGGGAGCGCGCTGAGGGACAGGTCACGGCGGGATCGGCCTCCGGGCGGGCTCGGGCGGGGCGCTGCGCCCTTGCTGCTCCTGCTGCGGGGCGGGCTTCCAGGGGCCCCCGATACCCTGGGAGGATGCGAGACCTCCTCCTGTACTCGGTGCTGCGCCTGGGCATGTTCGCCGCCGTATGGCTGCTGCTCATCTACCTGGGCGGCATGCACTACCTGCTGGCCGGCGCGTTCGCGGCGCTGATCACGATGCTGCTGTCGATCCTGTTCCTGGGCCGTTCCCGCAACGGTGCGGCGCTGCGCTGGCAGGCGGCCGATGAGGCACGCCGCGCCCGTCGGGCCGAGCAGGTCCCCGAGTCCGAGGCCGACGCCGCCGAGGAGGACGCCCTCGTCGACGAGGCCGAGCATCGGGGCTCCGCCGAGCACGGTCCGGCGTCCGCGAGCATGGTGCCCCGGCAGGGGGCTCCCCGCCCCCGGCACGGCACCGGGCCGGATCGTCCAGACGGCGGGGCCGAGGCCTCGGATGGCGGAGCCGGGGCCTCAGGCCGCGGAGCCGAGGACGAAGCCGAGCAGCAGCAGGATTGAGAAGATCAGCTCGAGGCGTCCCGCCGCGCCCAGCACCGGGATGAGGCCGGCCCCGGAGGCGCCGCGCAGCACGACGCGCGCGGGCAGGATCGCGAGCGGCAGCGCGAGCAGCACGAGCGCCGTCCACGGCACCTGCACCATGACCGGTACGAGCAGCACGAAGGGCGCGAGCGTGACCGCGGCGAAGAGGATCCGGGTACGGCGATCGCCCAGCCGCACCGCCAGGGTCGTCTTGCCCGACTCGCGGTCGGTGGGGATGTCGCGCAGGTTGTTGGTGAGCATGATCGCCACCGCGAGCAGGCCGATCGCACAGGCGATCAGCACGGACAGGCCGGTCAGCTCGCCGGTGATCGCGTAGCTCGTGCCGCACACGGCGACGAGGCCGAAGAACACGAACACGAACACCTCGCCCAGTCCGAGATACCCGTAGGGCCGCTTCCCGCCCGTGTAGAACCAGGCGGCGAGGATCGCGGCGGCCCCGGCCAGCAGCATCCACCAGATCCCGGAGAGCGCCACGAGCACGATCCCGAGCAGTCCGCCCAGCCCCAGAGCCAGGAACGCGGCTCGCTTGACCGTCCGCGGGGACGCCGCCCCGGAGCCGACCAGGCGGAAGGGGCCCACGCGCTCGTCGTCGGTGCCGCGGATGCCATCGGAGTAGTCGTTCGCGAAGTTCACGCCGACCTGCAGGGACAGGGCGACCGCGAGCGCGAGCAGGGACCGGGGCACCACGTGCTCCCAGTACAGCCCGGTCAGATGGATCGCGGCGCCCGTGCCGGCGGCGACCGGGGCGAAGGCGGCGGGGAGGGTGCGCGGGCGCGAGCCCTGGACCCATTGCTGGAGCGTGGCCACGGACAGACCTTTCGACGGCGGGGCCCCTCAGGACGGGAGGGGGAGGGCTGCCTCGGCGATGCGGCGCGCGGCGGCCCGGTCGATCTTACCGATGCCCAGGAGGGGCAGCGCGGCGACGGCGAGGACGGCCTTGGGGACCGCGTGGGCCGGGAGGGGCCCGTCGCGGAGGGCGGTGCGCAGGCGCGCGGCGAGCACGGCCGAGGGGACGGCGGCTCCGGCGTCGACCGCCGATGCCGTGTCGTCTCGGACCGTGTCCTCCCGGCCCCTGTTCTCCTGGCCCCTGTCCTCCTGGCCCGTGCCGTCGTGGCCTGCACCGTCCCGACTCGTGACGGGATGAGGCACGACCAGCGCGGTGATCCGCTGTCCCCATTCGGCGTCGGGGACGCCGACCACCACCACGGCCTGCACCTGCCGCGCGAGCGCGGGGTGGGCGAGGATCGCGGCCTCCACGTCCTGGGGAAGGACCTTGCGGCCGCCGGTGATGATCACGTCATCGGCGCGGCCGAGGATCCGCAGGCGGCCGTCCTCGAGCCGGGCGAGGTCGCTCGTGAGGAAGCTGGGGCAGCGGTCCGGCTCCGAGGAGGCGGGGGAGAAGGCGCCGCCGTCCTCGGCCGTGCCGTCCCGGCGCAGGTAGCCGAGCGCGAGGGTCGGCGAGGAGATCCGCAGCCGGCCCGTCCCCGCCTCCCCGTCCTCGAGGAGGAGGTGCACCCCCGGCAGCGGGACGCCGTCGTAGACGCAGCCGCCCGCCGTCTCGGAGGAACCGTAGGTGGTGCGCACCGCGACCCCGGCCGCCCGGGCGGCGGTCAGATCCGCCGGCGCCGTCGCGGCGCCGCCCACGAGCACGCCCGCGAAACGGGCCAGCAGAGCCGTCGCCTCGGCATCGGCGAGGATCCTCACCAGCTGGGTGGGCACGAGGGACGTCAGAGCCGGGAGCCCGGCCGCCTCGGCGCGCACGAGGGCGGTGCGGGCCGCGCGGCGGAACATCTCGGTGCCGAAGCCGGTCGAGAGATCCGGCAGCGGGTCCGGGAGCGCGGCGGCGGCCAGATCCCGCAGCTGCGCGGTCCGATGGGCGCGGGCGATCACCTGGATGCCGGCGATATGGGTGGGCGGCAGCAGCGGGAGCCAGAAGCCGTGCCCGGACAGAGCGCCGGCCGGTCCGCCGAGCAGGGCGGCGGTCGCGTCCTGGGAGGCGAGCAGCGCCTCCCGGTCGAGGGCGACGGCCTTCGCGGCCCCGGTGGAGCCGGAGGTCGGCACGACGAGGACGGTCCGCTCGAGCCGCGGGGGCAGCTGCTCGGGCGGCTCGAAGGGGCCCAGCCACAGCCGCTCCGGCGGTCCGTCGGTCGGCCGGGCCATGATGCGGCCGATCGCCTCCGTGTGCTCCGCGAACGAGGCGGAGGAGCCGTCGAAGGGTCGGGGCCGCAGCCAGCGGACGGGACCGCTCATCCCTGCGGGTGCGGGAAGGCCGACCAGTCGGGGGCGCGGCGCTCGAGGAAGGCGTCGCGGCCCTCGACGGCCTCATCGGTCATGTAGGCCAGGCGCGTCGCCTCCCCGGCGAAGACCTGCTGGCCCATGAGCCCGTCGTCGGCCAGGTTGAAGGCGAACTTGAGCATGCGGATCGCCTGCGGCGACTTGGTCGCGATGGTGGCGGCCATCGCGAGGGCCTCCTCCTCGAGCCGCGCATGCGGGACGACCCGGTTGACGGCGCCCCAGTCGAAGGCGTCCTGGGCCGAGTACTCCTCGGCGAGGAAGAAGATCTCCCGAGCACGCTTCTGCCCCACCTGCCTCGCGAGATAGGCGGAGCCGTAGCCGCCGTCGAAGGAGCCCACATCCGCATCGGTCTGCTTGAACCGGGCGTGCTCGGCGGAGGCGATCGACAGGTCCGCGACCACGTGGAGGGAGTGCCCGCCGCCGGCGGCCCAGCCGTTCACGACGGCGATGACGACCTTGCCCATGGTGCGGATCAGCCGCTGCACCTCGAGGATGTGCAGGCGTCCGGCATGGCCGGCGCGGGCGGCGGCGGAGTCCTCGGCCTCGGCGTACTCGTAGCCGCCGCGGCCGCGGATGCGCTGGTCCCCGCCGGAGCAGAAGGCGTGACCGCCGTCCTTGGGCGAGGGACCGTTGCCGGTCAGCAGGATCACGCCGACCCCGGGGTCGAGGCGCGCGTGGTCCAGGGCGCGGTACAGCTCGTCCACGGTGGCGGGGCGGAAGGCGTTGCGGACCTCGGGCCGGTCGAAGGCGATCCGCACGCAGGGCAGGTCCGTGGCGGCGGCCGGATCGGAGCGGTCCACGGCCCGGTGGTAGGTGATGTCGGTGAAGGCGGGGCCGCCCAGCTCCGTCTCGCCGATGTCCCGCCAGCGCGACGGGTCGAAGCCGGTTGAGACGGGTGCGGGCAGGTCCGCGGGCATGCCGCGCATCCTCAGCTCCTCCACCAGGAGTCGAGGATGCTCACCGGGGTGGTGCGCTTGTGCCGCGAGAGCCGATGCCGCCGCTCGAGCGCCGCGGCGACCTCCTCCGGGATCTCGCGGCCCTCGAGATAGTCGTCGATGTGGTCGTAGGAGATGCCCAGCTCGTCCTCGTCCGCGCGGCCCGGGACGCCGTCCAGCAGATCCGCGGTGGGCATCTTCGCCCACAGCGGCTCGGGGGCGCCCAGGTGCTGCAGCAGGGCGCGGATCTGCCGCTTGTCCAGGCCGAACAGCGGCAGCACATCGGCCCCGCCGTCCCCGAACTTGGTGAAGAAGCCGGTCGTCGACTCGGCGGCGTGGTCGGTGCCCACAACGAGCAGGTTCTGCCCGCCGGCGAGGGCGTACTGGGCGACCATGCGCATGCGCGCCTTCACGTTGCCCTTGTCGAAGTCGCGGATCGGCGAGCCCTGGGCCTCGGAGACCTGGGCCGCGAGCGCATCGGTCGCGGGGGCGATGTCGATGGTCCGCTCGGTCCTCGCGGCGATCCAGTCCATCGCGGCCTGCGCATCGGCCTCGTCCCGCTGCACGGCATAGGGCAGGCGGACGGCGAGGAACTCCTTCTCCACGCCGCGGGAGGCGAGCTCCTCGATCGCGAGCTGGGCCAGGCGGCCGGCGAGGGTGGAGTCGACGCCGCCGGAGATGCCCAGGACGTAGCCGCCGCAGCCGGTCGCCTCGAGATAGTCGATGAGGAACGCGACGCGGTCGCGGACCTCCTGGGCGGGGTCGATGACGGGCCTGACGCCCATCTCCTCGATGATGGCCTGCTGGATCTCGCGCATGGGCTCAGCCTACGTCGTGACGCCGGGGCGGGCCCCGCCCCGCAGGCCCGCCGTGATCGTGCCGTGATCGTGCTGGCGCAGGGCAGGCGACGCGCCCGTACCCTGGAACGGTGACGTCCCCCGCCGCCGAGCCCCGCTCCTCCCGCCTGGTCGTCCCGGCCGCGCTGCGCGAGCGCGGCATCGAGGAGGCCCGGGTCTGGTCGATTCCGATGACGACCCGCTTCCGCCGGATCACGGTGCGCGACGGGGTGCTGCTGCGCGGCCCGGAGGGCTGGGCGGAGTTCTCGCCCTTCTGGGACTACGACGCGGCCGAGTCCGCGGCCTGGCTCGCCTGCGCCCTCGAGGACGCGACCCTCCCGCGGCCCGCGGCCCGGCGCGCGCGGATCCCGGTGAACGCGACGATCCCCGTGGTGGCTCCCGCGCAGGCACGGGAGATCGCCCGCACGATCGGTGCGGGCACGGCGAAGGTCAAGGTCGCCGATCCGGGCTCGAGCCTCGCCGCGGACGCCGAGCGCCTCGAGGCGGTCCGCGAGGCGCTGGGCCCTGCGGGCCGGATCCGCATCGACGCCAACGCCGCCTGGTCCCTCGAGCAGGCGATCGCGGCGATCCCCGTGCTGGACCGGGCCGCGGGCGGCCTCGAGTACGCCGAGCAGCCGGTCGCGTCCCTCGAGGACCTCGCCGCCCTGCGACGCCGCGTGCAGGTCCCGCTCGCCGCGGACGAGCTGGTCCGCCGCGCCGAGGACCCGCTGCGGGTGGCACGGGCAGGTGCCGCGGACCTGCTGGTCATGAAGGTCCAGCCGCTCGGCGGGGTGCGGCGCTGCCTCGAGCTCGCCGAGCGGGCGGGGCTGCCCGTGGTGGTCTCCAGCGCCCTCGAGACCAGCGTCGGCATCAGCGCGGGCCTCGGCCTGGCGGCTGCTCTCCCGCAGCTGCCGCACGCCTGCGGCCTCGCGACCGCCTCCCTGCTCACGGCCGATGTGACGGCGAGGACCCTGCGGTCCCGGGAGGGCAGCATCCCGGCCGAGCGGCCCGAGGTCGACGAGGAGCGCCTCGAGACGGCGGCCGCGACCGCCGGGCGGGCCCGCGCCTGGCAGGAGCGGCTCGAGGAGTGCTCCGACCGGCTCCTCGGCCCAGGGGCCGGGGAGCCCCCGTCCGCCCAGGTCCTACCCTGGTGAGCATGAGCTCAGCGCCCCGGAATCCTGCGCCTCCGATCCCTGCGCCTCCGATCCCCGCGCCTGCGGCGCCCGCAGCCGCAGCGCCCGGGATCCCGGGTCCGTCCCGGGTGGAGGCGCCCGCTCCCACCGGATCCGGCGCCGTCGACGAGGCCGTCGTCATCTGGCGGACGCTCGCGGCCCTGGGCGTGCGCGAGGTGGTGCTGTCGCCGGGATCCCGCTCCGCCCCGCTCGTCTACGCCCTCGCCGATCCGCAGGTCGCCGCCGGGATCCGCGCACACGTGCGGATCGACGAGAGGGCCGCCGCCTTCACCGCGCTCGGCATCTCCCGGGCGGATCCCGCGCACCCCGGGGTCGTCGTGACCACCTCCGGCACGGCGACCGCGCATCTGCACGCCGCCGTCCTGGAGGCGCATCACTCCCGCGTCCCGCTGCTCGTGCTCACCGCGGACCGGCCCGCGGAGCTGCGCGGCACCGGGGCGAACCAGACCACCCGGCAGGACGACCTGTACGGGGAGGCGGTCCGCTTCCGGGCGGACCTGCCGGCGCCCGACCGCGGATGTGCGAGCCCGCTCGCGCTGCGCACCGCCGCGAGCACGCTAGCCCGCGCCCTCGCGATCGCGACCGGCCCCGATGCGGGCCCGGTCCACGTGAACCTCGGCTTCCGCGACCCGCTCGTCCCCCGCGGAGGCTCCGTCCCGTCGCAGGATGCCGAGGAGCACGAGCGGATCGTCCTCTCCCGCCGCCCGCCCGCGCCCGCCCCGGAGCCGGTCCCGGTGCCGCTGCCCGAGCGCACCGTGGTCGTCGCGGGCGACGGAGCGGGACCGGCGGCCCGGGAGCTCGCCGCGGCGCATCGGCTCCCTCTCCTGGCCGAGCCCAGCTCCGGAGCCCGCGAGGGCGACTGCCTCGTGCCCGGCTATCCCGCCCTGCTCGACCGGGTGATGGCCGACCCCGCTCATCCGCTGCGCCCGCGGCAGGCGGTCGTGATGGGGCACCCGACCCTGTCCCGTCCCGTGGTCGGCGCCCTCCTCGGCGCGGACGACGTCGAGGTCGTCGTCGTCGATGCGACCGATCGCTGGGCCGATGCCGCCCGTCGCGCGGGGCTCGTGGTGCCCGCGATCCGCGCCGCGGAGAGCAGCCCCGACCCCGCGGCGGAGGACGGCGCCTACCTCGCCGCCTGGCACGAGGCCGCCCGCGCGCTCGCGGCTCCCGCCCCGGCGGAGCTCCCCTGGCAGACCCGGGCCGCGCTCGCCGTCTGGGAGGCGACCCGGGAGCAGGACGTGCTCGTGCTGGGCTCCTCGAGCCTCGTGCGGGACCTCGAGCAGCATGCCGGCCCGATGCGGGGCACGGTGATCGCCAACCGGGGCCTCGCCGGGATCGACGGGATGATCTCGACCGCGAGCGGCTGCGCGCTCGCCCGCCGCGGCGCACCCGGCCGGGTGCGCCTGCTGCTGGGCGACCTCACGGCGCTGCACGACCTGACTGGGCTGCTCATCGGCCCCGAGGAGGAGGAGCCCGCGCTCGACGTGATCGTCGTCGACGACGAGGGGGGACGGATCTTCACGGGCCTCGAGCACGCCGCCGCCCCGCCCGCCCTGCTGCGCCGCTTCTTCACGACCCCGCACGGCGCGGACATCGCCGGAGCCGCCCGCGCCCTCGGCGTCCGCAGCCGCGCCGTCGCCCCCGAGGAGCTGCCCGCCGCGCTCGCGGAGGACCTCGGCCGGCGCCGCGTCCTCGTCGCACAGCAGAGGCACAGCGGGATCGCATCGGACGCTGGGGATCCGGTGGTGTGATGACCGGCATGTGGAACCCAGACGATGCCCCCACCGGCCCCGGGCCCCGCCCGGAGGAGCCGGCCGCCCCCTGGTCCTCGGCGGATCCGGACCGGCCGCAGCAGCCCGCGACGCCGCTCCCCGCGTCCTCGCCGGGAGCGCCGCCGGCCGCCCCCGGAGGCCCGGACGATCGTCCCTCACCCTCACCCGCACCCGCACCCGCCGCGCGTCGCGGACCCGGCTGGGCGGGCGTGGTCGGTCTCGTCCTGGCCGGCGCGGTCCTCAGCTCCGGGGCGACCCTCGGCGGCGTCATCGCCTACGACTCCCTGCTGAGCCCCGATCCCGCCGTCCCCGGTCCTGTGGCCTCCTCCCGCACCGACCAGGAGACCGCGGCCGTGCCCGTCTCGAGCACGCGCGGCGGGCCCGACTGGGAGGCCGTCGCGGCCGCCGTGTCCCCGAGCACCGTCGCGATCACGGTCGCGAACTCCTCCGGCACCGCCGAGGGAACGGGCGTCATCTATGCCGCCGACGGCACGATCATCACCAACAACCACGTGGTCGCCGGTGGGACGCAGATCCAGGTCGCGCTGACGGACGGCAGCATCCATGCCGCGAGCATCGTCGGCACCGACCCCTCGACCGACATCGCCGTGATCCGCCTGGACTCCCCGCCCGACGACCTGCAGCCCGCCCAGCTGGGCGATTCGGAGGACGTGGCCGTCGGCGAGGGCGTCATGGCCGTGGGCACGCCGCTGGGCCTCGAGAACACGGTCACCACCGGCATCATCTCCGCCGTCAACCGACCCGTGACCACCGCCGGGGAGCAGAACCGGGAGCAGGAGCAGCTGCCCGGCATGCCCGGACGCAGCAGCGAGCAGACGAGCGCCGACGCCACCTACACCTCGGCCCTGCAGACCGACGCGGCGATCAACCCCGGCAACTCCGGGGGCCCGCTCGTGAACGCCTCCGGCCAGGTGATCGGCATCAACTCCTCGATCGCCGGTCTCGCGACCGAGGAGTCGGGGACGGCCGGGAGCATCGGGCTCGGCTTCGCGATCCCCTCGAACACGGCGAAGCTGATCGCGGACCAGCTGATCGAGCACGGCAGCGCCCAGCACGCCTTCCTCGGCGTGACGACCCAGGACGGCTCCGCCACGATGGACGGCGTGACCTCGACGGGCTCGAAGGTCGTCTCGGTCGAGCCCGGCTCCGCCGCGGCGGATGCGGGGCTGCGCGAGGGCGATCTCATCACGGAGATCGACGGGGTGCCGGTCGGCGGAGCCGCGGCGCTCACCGGCGTGGTGCGCGGCCTCGTGGTGGGGGAGAGCTACCCGGTCCGCTTCCTGCGGGACGGCGAGGAGCTCGAGACTCAGGTCGTCCTGGGCGCGGCCGCCTGAGATCCCTCAGACTGTGCCCATGGTCCGATCGGGGTCGCACCGTCCTGCGGGCCCGCTCGTTCCTCGCGGGTCCTCCGGCCGGAGCTCTCCTGCTCAGACTGTGCCCATGGTCCGATCGGGGTCGCACCGTCCTGCGGGCCCGCTCGTTCCTCGCGGGTCCTCCGGCCGGAGCTCCCCCGATCAGACTCCGCGGAGCGCGGAGAGCATCGGCCGGTACTTCGCGAGGACCTCGGCATGCTCGGTGACCGGGTCGGAGGCGGCCACGAGCCCGCCGCCGGCCTGGACCCGGACGGTGCACGGGTCCACCAGATGCGCCATCCGCAGGGCGATCGCCCACTGCCCGTCGCCGTCGGCGGTCATCCAGCCGACCGGCGAGGCGTAGCCGCCGCGGTCGCGGGGCTCGAGCTGGCCGATCAGCGCATCGGCCGCCTCCCGCGGAGTTCCGGAGACGGCCGCGGAGGGATGCAGCCGCGCCGCGACGTCGAGACTGGTCACGCCCGGATGCAGGCGGGCTGAGACGTCGGAGGCCAGATGCTCGATCCCGGGCAGGCGCAGGACGAAGGGCTCGGGGGAGGCGGTCAGCTCCCCGGCAAGGCCCGCCAGGCGCTCGGTGACGGAGTCGATCGCGAACCGGTGCTCCTCGACCTCCTTCGCATCCGTGCGGAAGGCCTGCCGGTCCTGCTCCGGCAGCTCCTCGCCCTCGGCGACCGGCCGCGAGCCGGCCAGGACGCGGCTGAAGACGCGGCCGTTCTCGGTCTGCGCGAGCATCTCCGGGCTCGCCCCGATCACATCGGAGACCCGATACACCCAGGTCGAGGGGTAGCGGGCGGCAAGCCGGCGCAGCAGGCTCGCCGTGTCGACGGGGGTCCGGGTGCGGGCGGTGGAGGATTCCGACAGCACGATCTTCCGGGCGTCGCCGGCGCGGACGTGCGCGACCGCGCGCGCGACCAGGCGCTGATACTCCTCGGGGGCATGATCGGGATCGAGCTCGAAGGGCACGGGCGGCGCGAGCGGGACGGTCGCGAACAGGCCCCTCCAATCGGGCATCTCCTCCTCCGGCGCCGACGGGTCCTCCGCCGGGGCGCCGATGCGGATGCGGGTGAGGAAGGCATCGCCGTCGACGCTCCCCAGCACGAGCCGGGGGATCAGCAGCTGCGAGGGCCGCGGCGAGGAGTCGCCGTAGGAGAAGGAGCCGAAGGCGAGCAGCCCGCTGCCGCGCACGAGCACCTCATCCTCGACCACCGCATGCTCCGCGAGCTCCCGCAGGATCGCGTTCGCGCGGGTGAAGCGGTCGGGTCCCGCGGTGCGGACCCGCACCGCCTCCCCGAGCGCGACCATGCCCTGGCCGTGGTGCAGCCAGACGGCGCTCGCGGCCGTGGGGATGCGCTGGACGAGGTCGACCGGGTCGTCGAGCCGGACGGTGCGCACGGACAGCGCGACCTCGCGTGCGCCGGGGACGGAGGTGAGCTCGATCGTGGACATCCCCGTCATTATGCGCCACGAATCCGGGCGGAGGACGGGCCGCGCGGCGCAGCCCACAGCTCGGCCTCCCCGCCGCGGGCGGGGCCGGGTGCGACGATGGACGCGGCCTCGCCGGGACCGGGACCCGGGTCGCGGCCGCGGAGACCTCCCCGCCTTCCCCGATCTCCCGACCAGGACGTGACGCCCGTGAGCAGCCTTCGCCACCGCACCCTCACGCCGGTGATGACCGGTGCCGTCGCCGGCCTCCTCGCCCTCGGCAGCGCGCTGGCGGTCGTGGTCGTGCCCGCGCTGATCGGTCAGCTCGCCGCGACCCGTTCGAGCATGGGCGTGCTCGAGGCCGTGCTCATCGCCCTGAACGTCCTGGTCATCGGCCATGGCGGGAGCTCGGTGCTCGACACCGGCGTGATCAGCGGCGCCTTCACCCTCACCCCGCTCGGCCTGATGCTCGTGTTCATCGCGCTGACCTGCGGCGGGATGCGTCGCGTGGGGCGCCGCCTCGAGCTGGTGGAGGCCTCGGGCAGCCTGCGGACCCGCGCCGTGCGCGATGCGGCCGCGGCGCTCGGCGCCCAGATCGCGGTGTACGCGGGAGGGCTGGGGCTGCTGGCCGCGCTCGGCCGCAGCACCGAGATGGCGCCCGTCGTGCCGAGCGCCGTGGTCTCCGGGGCGCTCGTGGCGACGCTCGGCGGGCTCGGGGGGCTCGCCCTCGCGGTGCGTCGCGACGGCTCCGACGGCACTGCCCCGGTCCGGATCGTCGACCTGTTCCCCCGGCCCTTCGACGCCATCGCACGGGCGGGCCTCATCGCGCTGCTGAGCCTGGGCGGACTGGGGCTGCTGGCCGTGGTCGCGATGATCTGCCTGCGCCTCAGCGCGGTCGCGAACCTGTTCGCGCAGCTCGAACCGGGCATCGGGGGAGGGATCGTGCTCACCCTGCTGCAGCTGGCGCTGCTGCCGCTCGCAGCCGTCTGGGCGCTCGTGGTGCTGCTGGGCGGCTCGGTCACGCTCGGCACCGGCACGGCCCTGTCGCTCGGCGGGTTCGACACCGGGGTGATGCCGCTCGTGCCGCTGCTGGGAGCGCTGCCCGAGCCGGGACGGGCACCCGCGGGCCTGCTCGCCCTCATGGCGCTGCCGGCGCTCGCCGTCGGCCTGGGCGCGGTGCGCCTGGCCCGGGACATGGCGGGGGAGCCGCTGCGCGAACGGCTCCTCGCCTTCTTCTCCTACCCGGTCGTGGTCGTGCTCGGGGTGCTGCTCGCGGCGGGCCTCGCGACCGGCGGGATCGGCGACGGCCGGCTCGCGCACCTGGGACCGCAGGTCCGCGAGCTGATCTGGCCGCTGCTGGGGATCACGGCCGGGGCGACGGCGCTCGTGCTCGGCGTCCTCGCGAGCGGACTGATCCCGGCCCTCCGCCGCGGCATGGCGGGTATGCGGCAGATGATCGAGGCCGCGGAGGCGAAGGAGGCCGGTGTCCCGACCGGCACCGAGGATCCGGCGGAGGCCGGGCCCGCGCACGACGGATCCTCGGACGGCGGGTCCGACGCGGACCCGTCCGGAGGGGACGAGCAGAGGGACACCGCGCAGGCCGCAGACGATGCCGAGCCGATCGCGGGCGACGCCGAGGACGCCGAGCCGACCGGCACCGAGCCGACCGGCACCGGGTCCGCGGATGCCGGACCCTCCGACCGCGACGAGCGCCCGCGCTGAGCCCTCCTCCCGTCGAAGGGTCTCCCGGGAGACGGATGCACCGGGCTCCGGGCGCCCGGAGCCTTCCTCCCCGCACGGGGCCCGCCCCTCCGCGTCGCCCAGGCGGATCGGATCCGACCAGGGCACAATGGGCCGGTGACCATGCAGACCCCCGCGCCCTCCCCGTCCCCCGCCCCTGAAGGCGCCGAGACCTCGTTCCGGCGCGCCCGGGTCGGGCTGGCGCTCAGCCTGCTGGCCTCCTGGCTGCTGATGCTCTCCCCGCTGCCGTACTCGCTCGCGACCGGGGCGACCGCTGTGGTCGCCGGATACTTCCTGGTGCGCGTCGTGATCGGATCCTGGCGGCGCGGACGCCGGGGGACCGTCGTGGTGGCCGCGCTCTTCGGGGTCCCCGCGGTCGCGCTCATGGTGCTCTCCACCGTGATCAGCGCGCTCTTCTACGGTCCCATGATCGAGCTGCAGGAGTGCCGGTCCCAGGCGATCACCTCGCAGGCCCGCGCCGCGTGCGACCAGCAGAGCCAGGAATCGGTCGCCCAGTGGATCGGCGGCCTGCTCGGCGGCTGACCGCCGGGCGCATCTCCTGTCGCCCCGCGGGAACGGCACCGGTTCCCTCTGCGAGCCGCGTCGCGGCGACACCAGCAGATTCCCGCCCCCTTCCACGATGCGGGACGGCCCCGACCAGCCGTCGGCCCCGGGCGCGAGGGCGCGGACCCCTCGACTAGTCTGGACCGGTGGCACCAGCACCCATCGTCGTCCTCATCTCCGGAACAGGCAGCAACCTCGCTGCCCTGCTCGACGCGTCCCGCGCGGAGGGCAGCAGCTACGAGATCGTCGGGGTGATCGCCGACCGGGAGGCGGCGGGCCTCGCCCATGCCCGGAACGCCGGCATCCCCACCGAGGTCGTGCGGCTGAAGGACTTCCCGGACCGGGACGCCTGGAACCACGGCGTGCGCCTCGCGGTCGACCGCTTCGCCCCGCAGCTGATCGTGCTCGCCGGCTTCATGAAGCTGTTCGGCCCCGAGCTGCTGGAGGCCTATCCCGACCGCATCATCAACACCCACCCCGCGCTGCTGCCCTCCTTCCCGGGAGCGCACGGGGTGCGCGATGCGCTCGCCTACGGCGTCCGGGTCACCGGTGCCACCGTCTTCGTCGTCGACGCCGGGATCGACACTGGCCGGATCCTCGCCCAGGAGGCGCTCACGATCCTGCCGGAGGACGACGAGACCTCCCTCCACGAGCGCATCAAGGCCATCGAGCGCCGCATGCTCGTGGACGTCGTCGAGCAGCTGACCCGCTGATCCATCCCGTGACCCCCTCCGCCCAGCCCACCCCCGCAAGGAGCATCGTGTCCGACAAGCAGCCCATCCGCCGCGCCCTCGTCTCCGTCTACGACAAGACCGGCCTGCCGGAGCTCGCCCAGGCCCTGTCCGATGCCGGCGTCGAGATCGTCTCGACCGGTTCGACCGCCGCGACGATCCGCGCCCAGGGCATCGAGGTGACCGACGTCGCCTCCGTGACCGGGTCCCCGGAGATGCTCGACGGCCGCGTGAAGACCCTCCACCCCCGCATCCACGGCGGCATCCTCGCCGACCGCCGGCTCGAGGACCACGTCGCCCAGCTCGAAGAGCACGACATCGCCCCCTTCGACCTGGTCGTGGTGAACCTGTACCCGTTCGAGGAGACCGTCGAGGCCGGCGGCACCTTCGCGGAGATCATCGAGAAGATCGACATCGGCGGGCCTTCGATGGTTCGCGGCGCCGCGAAGAACTTCGCCTCCGTGGCCGTGGTCGTGGATCCCGAGGACTACCGCACCGCTGCGGAGGCCGCGGTCGCGGGCGGCTTCAGCCTCGCCGAGCGCCAGGAGCTCGCCACCGTCGCCTTCACCCGCACCGCCGAGTACGACGCCGCCATCAGCGACTGGATGCTCGACCAGCTCGCGGAGCTCGACGACGAGGACCTGGTCGGCCAGGACGAGGAGATCCCCGAGACCGACATCCTCGACCTCGACGACGACGACGCGGAGGAGCTGGGCCTGCGGACCCTGCGCTACGGCGAGAACCCGCACCAGCGAGCCCGTGTGAGCGTCCTGGACGACGAGGAGCCGGGCATCGCCGGCGCCGAGCAGCTCGGCGGCAAGGCCATGAGCTACAACAACTACGTCGACGCCGATGCGGCGGCACGCGCCGCCTTCGACCACCAGCTGCCCTGCGTCGCGGTGGTCAAGCACAACAACCCCTGCGGCATCGCAGTGGTCGGCGAGGACGAGGACATCGCGCTCGCGCACGCCCGCGCCCACGGCACCGACCCGGTCTCCGCCTACGGCGGCGTCATCGCCGTCAACCGGACCGTCACCCTCGCGATGGCCCAGCAGGTCAAGCCGATCTTCACCGAGGTCATCCTCGCCCCGGGCTACGAGGACGAGGCCCTCGAGCTGCTGCGCACCAAGAAGAACCTCCGCATCCTGCGGCTGCAGGGCGAGTACCGTCGTCCCCTCGAGCTGCGGGAGATCTGGGGAGGCACCCTCATCCAGGACGCCGACGCGATCGACGCCGAGGGAGACGCGCCCGAGAACTGGACCCTCGCCGCCGGCGAGGCCGCCGATGAGGCGACCCTCGCGGATCTCGCCTTCGCCTGGCGCGCGATCCGCGCGGTGAAGTCCAACGCGATCCTGCTGGCCTCGGGCGGCGCCGCGGTCGGCATCGGCATGGGCCAGGTCAACCGCCTCGACTCCTGCCGCCTGGCGGTGTCCCGGGCCAACACCCTCGGGGAGCACGGCGAGGGCGAGACCGCTCCCGAGCGCGCCCGCGGAGCGGTCGCGGCATCGGACGCCTTCTTCCCCTTCGCCGACGGGGTGCAGATCCTCATCGACGCGGGCGTGCGCGCTGTCGTGCAGCCGGGCGGCTCGATCCGCGACGAGGAGGTCCTCGAGGCCTGCCGCGCCGCCGGGGTCACCCTGTATCTCACGGGGACGCGTCACTTCGCGCACTGAGCCGGAGAGCGGCATGACGCGGAATGGCGGAGTTCACCCCCGAGTCATCTGCGCACCGTAGTCTGATTCCGACAGATGGCAGCGATGGGTCGCCCCTGGGGCGACCCATCGCCGTTCCCAGCCCCCCGAGGAGAACGCACCGTGAAGATCCCCGACAACCAGAGCCTCCGGGAGTACATCGAGCATCTGCGGGAGGAGGGCTACACCGTCCAGGACGGCCATACGCCCGACCCCGATCTCATCGATCCGCAGGGCAATCCGGTGTACACGTGGCAGGAGGGGTATCCCTACGACACCCGTATGGACCGCGAGGACTACGAGCTCGAGAAGTACAAGCTTCAGGTCGAGCTGCTGAAGTTCCAGTACTGGCTCGAGGACAACGATCAGAAGGCGATCATCATCTTCGAGGGGCGGGACGCCGCGGGCAAGGGCGGCACCATCAAGCGCTTCACCGAGCATCTGAACCCGCGCACTGCCCGGACGGTCGCGCTGAACAAGCCGAGCGACCGCGAGCGCGGCCAGTGGTATTTCCAGCGCTACATCCAGCATCTGCCCACCGAAGGGGAGATGGTGCTGTTCGACCGATCCTGGTACAACCGCGCGGGCGTCGAGCGCGTCATGGGCTTCGCGAGCGACAGCGAGTACGAGACCTTCATGAGCCAGGTGCCGCATTTCGAGCGGATGCTCGTGGACTCGGGCATCCACGTCACCAAGCTCTGGTTCTCCGTCTCCCAGAAGGAGCAGCGCACCCGTTTCGCGATCCGGCAGCTGGATCCGGTGCGCCGGTGGAAGCTCTCGCCGATGGACCTCGAGTCCCTGGACCGCTGGGAGGCCTACACGAACGCGAAGGAGGAGATGTTCCGCCGCACGGACAAGAAGTACGCGCCGTGGACGATCATCCGCTCCAACGACAAGAAGCGCGCCCGCATCAACGCGATGCGCTACTTCCTGTCCCAGTTCGAGTACGAGGACAAGGACCACGAGGTGGTCGGCACCCCGGACCCGAAGCTGGTCATGCGCGGCAAGGCCGAGGAGGCGGACGAGTAGGTCCGGCCCTCCGGGCGCCGGACCCGCGGCCGGGTGGGGATCAGCCGTCCTCGCCGGGCCGCCGGTCCTCCGCCCCCGGGTGTCACGGGCCTGGCCGTGCGGACGGCGGCGCGGAGGAACCAGGCGAGTCCGCCCCGGGCTTCAGGGGCCTGACCCCGCCCACCGGCCGCCCCGGCCCGAACCGCGGGCGGCCGGGCTCCGCCTGCTGATCGAGCACGGACCGGCGGATGCGGGCCGGATCCGCGCGGGGTGGTTCGGGGCCGAGGCCGGGGAAGCGCTGCGCGACCGTGCCGTGGCTCACCGCGCTCCCGCTGCAGCCCGTGTCGCCGTCTCAGCGGACGTCCCGGCCCCGGCCATCGTCCACCCCGCCCGCTTCTGGCTCATCCGCGGTCAGCGGCGGTGGTGGTGGGGGCAGAGCTGACCGCCGATGAAGCAGCTCGTGGGGCTTCTGCTTCATCGGCGGTCAGCGGTGGCGGTGATGGGGCGGGGGTGACCGGGGATGGCGCAGATTGCGGGGGTTTCTGCTCCATCCACGGTCAGCGGATGACCGGGGCGGGCCTCTGCCTCATCGGCGGTCAGCGGTCGGGGGACGGGCTGACCGGAGACGGTGCAGACTATGGGCCTCTGCCTCATCCGCGGTCAGCGGCCAGCGGTGACGGGGCGGAGGCGACCGGGGATGGAGCAGATTGCGGGGCTTCTGCCTCATCCGCGGTCAATGAATGGCCAGGGTGGGTCTCTGCCTCATCCGCGGTCAGTGGCCAGCGGTGACGGGGCAGGGGTGACCGGGGATGGTGCAGATCGTGTGGGTCTCTGCCTCATCCGCGGTCAGTGGTGGCGGTTGTGGGGCAGGGGTGCCCGGGGATGATGCAGATTGTGGGGTTTCTGCCTCATCCGCGGTCAGCGGATGACCGGGACAGGCCTCTGCCTCATCGGCGGTCAGCCGTTGCCGTCCCCGGCGGAGCCTGCATCCTCGTCCTCGGCACCGCCGCCGTCGGAGGCCTGCCCTTCGGGGGCGACCGGCTCGCGCAGCTCGGTCTCCGCGGTGACCGGGCCGGTCATGTAGTGCTTGCCGGCGAACATCTGGTTCTGGCCCAGCTCCGAGCAGGTCAGCGTGGTCATCTCCTGCTGGCCGAACCATTCGAGGATCGCGGGGACCGCGTCGATCGTCGGCGCATGGATCTCGTGCATGAGGATGATCGAGCCCCGGCGCGTCGTCGAGGTGACCAGCTCGATGTTCTTGTCGCGGTCCTTGTTCTGCCAGTCCAGGCTGTCGACGTCCCAGATGTGCACGCTCTCGCCCTCGGCGCCGCAGGCGAGATCCGTCTTCTTGCTGCGCGCACCGTAGGGGGGACGCATGACGTAGGGGCGGCGACCGCTCGCCCCGGCGATCGCCTCGGCGGGCCGGGACAGCTGGCTGGCGAGCTTCTCCGGGCTCTGCCGGGTCAGCTGCGGGTGGGACCAGGAGTGCGAGCCGACCTCGTAGCCGTCCGCCGCCGTCTTCGAGACCAGGTCGGGCCACTCCGCGACGGACTGTCCGATCAGGAAGAAGGTCGCGGTGTCCCGGGTCTTCAGCAGCTCCTCGCGGAGACGCTCGTTGAGCTCAGGGGCGGGGCCATCGTCGAAGGTGAGGGCGACGGCCTTCAGCCGGCCCGCGTCGGGGGCGACAGCGGTCGCGGGACGCACGCCCGGTCCGGACAGGGGCGCCAGCTGCGAGACGGGACCGGCGCCGTCGCTCTCCCGGGCGGCCTGGCCCTGCGTGATCACGTCGGGCAGCTCGAACTCCTTCTTCCCGGAGGTCTCCTCGCCGCCGGGCACCGCGACCGCGGCCCGGTCGAAGTCGGCGGGGGAGGCGACGGCCTGGGCGACGGCCGTGCCGAAGTCCGACCACAGCGGCTCGGCATCGGCCGCGGGGATGGTCAGCAGCGCCTCGGCCCGCTTCTCGCCGATGGTCGCCGCAGGCATCAGCACCTGCAGGGACCCGTCCTGCGCCGGGAGCAGGGCGGGGCCGTTGCCCCAGGGGCGCGGCTGCTGCTGGAGCTGCTCGGCGGTCGCGGCGGGGTCCAGGCCCGCTGCGGTCGCGGCGGCATCGACGAGGCCTTCGAACGCCTGCCACTTCTCCGGGGCGATGAGGGCGGGGGAGGCGAGCGCGCGGTCGCCCTCGGCCCGATACCAGATCAGCGCCGTCGAGGAGCCGGCGGCGTCGGTCACGTCCAGGAGGATGCCCAGCACCCCGGCGCCCGCGGCGACGATCCGTCCCGTGACCGTCAGAGCCGCGGGATCGCCCGCGTACAGCGCCTCGCGCAGGAGCTTGTTCACGCACACGTCCACGGCCTCGTTCAGGCCGCGTGCCCCCGGCGCGAGCGGCACGGAGATCGTGCGCTCGATCGGCCCGGAGAGGTCCAGGACGGAGGCCTCGGGCACATGAGCGGCCTGATCGGGCAGCGCGCCGACGAGCGCGCGCAGGTCGCCGGTCGGATCCGGGGCGGGGGGATCCTCGGCCGCGCCGCCCTTCCCGCCGCCGTCGCTCCCGCCCGAGCCGGAGCCCCCGAGCAGCCCCGACAGCGGACCGTCGCCCCCGTCCATCAGCGCGCCGACTCCGACGGCGCCGGCGGCGCCGACCACCACCAGGGCCCCGGTCACCCCGATCACCAGTCCACGACGCGACGGGCCGCGCTCATGCCGTCCGCCCCCTGCATGCTGACTCACTGCCATCCCCCTCGGAGGTTGTCGATCCAGACCTCCCACGCTACCCCCCTCTCCCGGGCCCGATGCAAGGCGACATGCCTCCGCAGGGAGTCGGGGCGGGGGCCGGGAGGGAGGCTGCCGGGGGGCAGCGGGAGGGTCGGGCGGGCGCGGACTCCCACCGGCGCGATGGAGCGGCGGTCCGGGACGGGCTGCCGCGGCAGCTCAGACGGTGCCGTCCGGGTCGCTCAGATCATCCAGGACCAGATGCGACATCTCCCCGGACTCGGTGGCGGGGTCCGCGATCACCGGGATGGTGCCGGTGCGGGTCGCCCGATGCGGGGAGGTCATGCTCGCCGGCGACAGGACCGCCTCCAGATGCGCGGCGTCCAGCAGCCCGGCCTCGAGCACGAGGTCCGCGACCGGGCGTCCGGTCTCCAGGGCCCGGCGGGCGATCTCGGTGGAGGCGCCGTAGCCGATCACCGGCACGAGCGCGGTCACCACGCCGATCGAGCGCCGCACGTAGCCGTCGAGCACGTCCCGGTTCGCGGTGATGCCGCGGATGCAGCGCTCGGCGAGGGTCGTCATCGCCGTGGTCATCACCTGCGTCGACTCGAGGATGTTGTAGCAGATCACGGGCTCGAACGCGTTCAGCTGCAGCTGCCCGGCCTCCGCTGCGAAGGTGACCGTCAGGTCGTTGCCGATCACCTCGAAGGCGACCTGGTTGACGACCTCGGGGATCACCGGGTTCACCTTGCCGGGCATGATCGAGCTGCCCGGCTGCACGGCCGGCAGCACGATCTCGGAGAAGCCGGCGCGCGGTCCCGAGGACAGCAGGCGCAGGTCGTTGCAGATCTTGGAGATCTTCACGGCGATGCGCTTGAGCACGCCGGAGAAGGTGACGAAGGCGCCGGTGTCGCTCGTGGCCTCGACCAGATCGGCGGCCACGATGAAGCGGCTGCCGGTGATGCGGGAGAGCTCCGCGGTCGCCATCTGCGCGTACCGGGGATCGGAGGTGATGCCGGTGCCGATCGCGGTCGCTCCCAGGTTGATCTCCTGGAACAGCTTCGCGGTGCGGGTCAGGCGCTCCACGTCCTCGGAGATCGTCGTCGCCCAGGCCGCGAACTCCTGGCCCAGCGTCATCGGCACCGCGTCCTGCATCTGGGTCCGACCCATCTTCAGCACGTCCGTGAACTCCTCCGACTTCTCGCGCAGCGCCCCGATGAGGGTGTCCATCGCGTCGGCCAGGGCCGGGAACGACAGCATCATCGCCAGCCGCACCGCGGTCGGGTACACGTCGTTCGTCGACTGGCCCAGATTCACGTGGTTGTTGGGGTGCAGATGCTCGTACTGGCCCTTCTCGTGGCCCAGGATCTCCAGCGCGCGGTTCGCGATCACCTCGTTCGCGTTCATGTTCGTGCTGGTCCCGGCGCCGCCCTGGATCATGTCCACGACGAAGTGCTCGTGCAGGGCGCCGTCCGCGATCTCGACGCAGGCCTGCTCGATCGCATCGGCGAGCCGAGCATCCAGCGCGCCCAGGCGCCGGTTCGCGATCGCGGCGGCGCGCTTGACGTGCGCGAGGGCGACGATCAGCTCGGGGAAGTGGGCGATGGTCACGCCCGTGATGTGGAAGTTCTCCTGCGCGCGCAGGGTCTGGATGCCGTAGTAGGCATCGGCGGGGACGTCGCGGTCGCCGAGCAGATCGTGCTCGGTGCGGAACGCGGCGGGGGCGGACGAGGGGATGCTCATCGCGGGGAGTCTCCTGGTGAGGATGTCGACAACGCTGGTGACGCCCGCCAGCCTAGCGTCCCCGGGAAGGCGCCGTAGGCTGGCCCTGTGACCACCCCGCGCTCGCCCTACACCCTGCGTGCGGCCCTGCGCCGTCAGACGGTCCTCGTGCTCGCGCTGCTCGCGCTCGCCGTGGTCGTCGCGGTCGGCGCGAGCGGCCGGGCGCCGCTGGCCGGGCTGCTGCTCGCCCTGCTGCTGGGCGTCCTGGCGCTCCTGCGCGCTGTCGCGCCCACCGCCGTGGTCGGCGCGCTCGCGGTGCGGGGCCGGGTGACGGACGTGGCCGTGCTGGGCCTGCTCGCGGCGGGCGTCGCGGTCGTCTCGGGTGCGCCGAACCTCTAGACCCTCGCGGCCCTCCGCGCGGGTGTGACGAAGCCGTCGGAGGGCGCTGCCCCGCGGGCCCCCGTCCGGGTTCCGGGAGGCGGCGCCGATGTGACACGATCTCAGCCGTGTCCACCGACATCGCCCGACTCCACGCCGTCTTCGATCTCGCGATGAGGATCGGCGAGGGGATGCTGTCCAACGGCGCGGCCGCCTCCGAGGTCACCTCGACCGTGCTGCGCGTGACCAGCGCCGCCGGCCTGCGCAGCGTGGCCGTGCAGGTGACCTTCGACGAGGTCTCGATCTCCTATTTGCCCGATGACCGCTCGACGCCCTTCACCAGGATCCGCGCCGCCGGACACCGCGCCCAGGACTTCGCCCGCCTCACCGCCTTCGAGGAGGTCACCGAGGGGTACGTCGCCGGGGACATCCCTCTCGAGGAGGCGCGCGCCCGGGTCGCGGCGATCCCGCTGGAGAAGCCGCATTACCCGTTCCTGCTGGTCGCCGCGGGTTTCGCCGTCATGGGCGGGGGAGCGGCGCTGAGCTTCGGCACCGACCTGGTCGTCATCCTCTTCGCGACCCTCGCCGCCGGTCTGCTGACCGTCGTCGTGGACCGCCTCTCCCGGCTGCGGCTGCCGCTGTTCTACGGGCAGGCCGCCGGCGCCCTGGTCGGCATGCTCGTGGCCGCGGTCGTCTCCTTCGTCCATCCGGGCGTGAACTCGTCCGTCGTCACCGTCGCCTGCATCATCGTCCTGCTCGCGGGCCTGACCTCCATTGGCGCCATGCAGGACGCGATCACGGGCTGGTACGTGACCGCCTCGGCCCGCATCCTCGAGACGATCATGCTCACGGTCGGCGTGGTGATCGGCGTGCGCGCGGGCATGGTGCTCACGGACCTCATGGGCGCGGACCTCTCCGTGACCACGGCGATGCCCGTGACGCTGACCTCGGCGCTCATGGTGCTCGTCTCCGGTGCCGTGATGGGCCTCGGCTTCGGGGTGGCGACGTACGTGCCGCTGCGGCTGCTGGGCTGGGGCGCGGCCGGGGCGGCCGCCTCCTCGGTGATCTCGCACGGGATCGTGGGCCTCGGCATCGACCGGGTGTGGTCGGTCGCGGCGGCCTCGCTGGTGGTGGGCGTGATCTCGGTGATCCTCGCCCGTCGCCTGCGGGCCCCGGCGCTGCTGTTCGTGATGGCCGGCGTGGTCCCCCTGGTCCCGGGCAGCCGCATCTACCGCGGGCTGCAGGGCCTGGGGAGCGATGTGGTGGAGGGATCCGTCGAGCTGATGAGCGCGGCCGGGATCGCGATCGCCATCGCCGGCGGGGCCGTGCTGGGCCAGCTGCTGGCCTCCCGCCTGCTGCGCCCGCGCACCCGCTCCGCCGTGTCCTTCACCCCGGTGATCGCGGCGCCGTTCACGACCCTGCGTCGGCGCCGCCTGTCGATGGTGCCGCGCCGTCGGCGCCTGCGCACCGCCCCGGAGATCAGCGTCGAGCCCTCGACCATGACGGGGGAGATGACCAGTCTGCCCCCGGAGATCGCCGATGCCCTCGAGGCCGACCTCGATCCGCCCGAGCACGCCGTCCGCACGACTCCGGCGCCCGGACAGGGCTGGGAGCCCCGGCCGCCCGGCAGGCGCCCTGAGGACGGGACGGCGGAGGCCTCGGGCCCGTCCGCGGACCAGCCGCCCCAGCACCGCTGACCGCGTCCGCGACATACTGGAGGACAGGGGAGCTGCCCGGTGCGGCCCCTGCCCGCCCCGACCGGAGCCCCGGCCGGGCCCGCCCGCCTCGGCACGGCCGCTGACGCCGTGCCGTCGCCCCCCTCTCGTCCCGGAAGGACCCCGATGAGCGCGCACGCCACCCCCCGCCCCGACCTCCTCTCCGCCGCCCCGGAGCGGGCCGACGCGCTCGCCCGGGTCCGCACGCTGTTCGAGGAGACCTTCGGCTCGGCTCCCGACGGCGTGTTCTCGGCGCCCGGCCGCGTCAACATCATCGGCGAGCACGTCGACTACCAGGACGGGCTGTGCCTGCCGATGGCGATCTCGCATCGCTGCTTCGTCGCCGCGGCCCGGACCTCCACGGGACTGCTGCGCATGCGCTCTGCGCAGGCCGAGGGCGTGCTCGAGGTCCCGATCGCGGAGCTGGACCCGGCGCGGGCGGGCGGCTGGACCGCCTACGTCGAGGGTGTCGTCTGGGCTCTCGCCGCGCGGATCGCCGAGACCGAGGGGACCAGCGGCGCGGGGCTCGACCTCGTCGTCGACGGCTACGTGCCCCTGGGGGCGGGGCTGTCGAGCTCGGCCTCCCTCGAGTGCGCGGTCGCCGAGGCGGTCACGGCCCTGCTGGACCTGGGGACGACGCCGCTCGAGCGGGTCCGCGCCTGCATCACCGCGGAGACCGACTATGCGGGCGCCTCGACCGGAGGCCTGGACCAGTCCGCCTCGGTGCTGTGCCAGGCGGGGCACGCCCTGCTCCTGGACTGCCGCGACTTCTCGACTCGTCCGGTGCCGTGGGACCTCGCGGGCCAGGGTCTCGCGCTGCTGATCACCGACACGCGGGCAGAGCACTCCCATGTCGACGGCGAGTACGTGGCCCGCCGCCGGGACAGCGAGACGGCCGCGCGCCTGCTGGGCGTCCCCACCCTGCGCGATGCAGAGCACGCCGGGCCCGAGCAGCTCGCCGACCTCCTGGCCCGCATCGACGACGCGACGATCCGCCGTCGTGCGCGCCACGTGCTCACGGAGATCGAGCGGGTCCGCGAGTTCGACCGCGTCCTCGCCTCCGGCGGCGTCCGCGAGAACGTCGCGCGGCTGGGAGAGCTGCTGAACGCCTCGCACGACTCGCTGCGCGAGGACTACGAGGTCACGGTGCCGCAGCTCGACGTCGCCGTCGACGCCGCCCGGGCGGCGGGAGCCCACGGCGCGCGCATGACCGGCGGCGGCTTCGGGGGCTCCACGATCGCGCTGGTCGAGGCCGATGCCGCGCTGGACGTCGCGGCCGCGATCGAGGCCGCCTTCGTCGAGCAGGGCCTCGCCGCGCCCGTGTTCTTCCTGGCCCTCCCCTCCGCCGGCGCCGGCCCCGAGGTCTGATCCTCAGGTCGGCCGGTTCCGTGCCCGGGTCGGAGCGAGGGAGACCACCGGTCGGTCCTCGCCCTCTGCTCCGTCCTTCCTGGGGTCCGCGGGCCGCGCCGGCTCAGGGCGGGGCGTCGAGCCAGGCGGCCACGCCGGCCAGAAGACGATCCCGGGTGGCCTGATCCGCGCGGCTGATCCGGATGGAGGAGGCGGCGAGGGCTGCGAGCTCCGCGTCGTCGAAACCGATCCGGCGCGCCGTCTCGTACTGGTCCAGCAGCCGGGAGCCGAACAGCAGCGGGTCATCGGCCCCCAGGGCGACCTGCACCCCGGCCTCCACGAGGCGGCGCAGCGGAACGTCCTCCGGTCGAGGGCACACGCCGAGCGATGCATTCGATGCCGGACAGACCTCGAGCCCGATCCCGGCCTCCGCGATCCGCGCGAGCATGCGCGGATCCTCGGCGCTGCGCACGCCGTGGCCCAGCCGGTCGGGGCGCAGGTGCGCGATCGCCTCGGCGACGTGATCGGGCCCCAGCAGCTCGCCGCCGTGCGGGAACGATCCGAGACCGGCCTCACGGGCGATGCGGAAGGCGGGGGCGAAGTCGGAGGTCGTGCCGCGCCGCTCGTCGTTGGAGAGGCCGAAGCCGATCACGCGGCCGGTGCTGCGGGCGGCGAGGCGCGCGAGGGTGCGGGCGTCCAGGGGGTGCCGGGTGCGGGAGGCGGCGACGATGACGCCGATGCTCACGCCCGTGGCGCGCTCCGCGGCCGCGGCCTCGTCCAGGACGATCTCCAGCGCTGGGGTCAGGCCGCCGACGAAGGGGGCGTAGCTGGTGGGGTCGATCTGCAGCTCGAGCCGACCGGAGCCCTCGGCGGCGTCGTCCTCGGCGGCTTCGCGGACGATCCTGCGCATCGCCTCCTCGGAGTCGACGACCGCCCGCGCGGTGTCGTACTGGCGCTGGAAGCGGAACCAGCCGCGACGGGTCGGCTCGACGTGCAGCGCCTGGTCGTCGACGAGGCTCGCGGGCAGGCGGAGGCCGCGGGCCCGAGCCATCTCCCGCAGGGTGCTGATCCGCATCGACCCGGTGAAGTGCAGGTGCAGATGCGCCTTGGGCAGGGCGGCGAGGTCGCGCCCGGGAGCCGCCGTGCCGGGCGACCCGACGTCCGACCTCCCCGCTCCTGCCACGGCGCGGGGGATGCTCACGTGCCGGAGGGGGATGGGCGCCTCACTCGGCCAGCAGGGCGGCGAGGCGGTCGACGCCCTCGACGAGGTCGGCATCGGCCAGGGCGTAGGAGAAGCGCAGGTGCCCGGGGGCGCCGAAGGCCTCGCCGGGCACGGCCGCGACCTCGGCGTGCTCGAGGACCGCGGCCGCGAGCTCCGCGGAGGTCTCCACCCGGGTGCCGCGGATCTCGCGTCCCAGCGCACCGGTGACGTCCGGGAAGGCGTAGAAGGCCCCGGTCGGGGTGGGGACGGCGAAGCCCTCGATCGCGGAGAGCTTCTCGAGGATCAGCCTCCGGCGCCGGTCGAAGGCCTCGCGCATGGCCACGACCTCGTCCATCGGCCCGCTGAGGGCGGCGAGGGCCGCGCGCTGGGACACGTTCGAGACGTTCGAGGTGAGATGCGACTGCAGATTGGCGGCGGCGGCGATGACGTCGCGGGGCCCGATCATCCAGCCCACCCGCCAGCCGGTCATCGCGAAGGTCTTGGCCACGCCGTTGAGCAGCACGGTCTGATCGGCGAGCTCCGGGACCACGGACAGGATGGAGGTGAAGAGCACGCCGTCGTAGGTGAGGTGCTGGTAGATCTCGTCGGAGATCACCCAGATGCCGTGCTCGAGCGCCCACCTGCCGAGCTCCTCGATCTGGGCGGCGCTCATCACCGAGCCCGTCGGATTCGAGGGCGAGCACAGCAGGATCGCCTTGGTCCGCTCGGTGCGGGCGGCCTCGAGCTGTTCCAGGGTGGGCAGGTAGTCCTGGTCCGCGCCGGCGAGGACCGGGACGTCGACCGCGCCGGCGAGGCGGATCGCCTCGGGGTAGGTCGTCCAGTACGGCGCGGGGAGGATGACCTCGTCGCCGGGGTCCAGCAGCGTCGCGAAGGTCTGGTAGACGGCCTGCTTGCCGCCGTTGGTGACGAGCACCTGGGCGGGCTCGGGAGTCCAGCCGTCCGTGCGCGAGGTGGCCTCGGCGATCGCGGCACGCAGCTCGGGGAGGCCCGCGGCGGGGGAGTAGCGGTGGTTGCGGGGATCGGCCGCGGCCTCCTGGGCCGCCGCGACGATGTGCGCGGGCGTGGGGAAGTCGGGCTCCCCGGCGCCGAAGCCGATGACGGGACGTCCGGCGGCCTTGAGCGCCTTCGCCTTCGCGTCCACGGCGAGCGTCGCCGACTCGGAGATCGATCCGATGCGGCGCGAGACGCGGGCGCGGGGAGCGGAGGACGCGGAGGAGGGCGAGGGGCTGGCGGCAGCGGTGTTGTCGGTCACGGGAGCTATCGTCTCAGAGCGCCGGGCGCCGTGCCAGGTGTTCCGTGTGAAGGGACGGGAGGGGACGTGGAGGGGCTGTGCCCGGCTCCGGGGGAGCCGGGCGGTCGGCGCGAGGCGGGAATGTGATGTGCGCCGTGATCCGCGGTCGACGGATTCGCACCGGACGCTCGGCGTGGGTATGCTGGTCGTCGGCCCAGCGCGGGCCGCTGCTCCGGTAGGGGCGGCGGGATGCGAGGGGCTCCTCGCCGGATCCCGGTCCGGTGGAGGGCAGTGGCGCAATTGGTAGCGCAGCGGTCTCCAAAACCGCAGGTTGCAGGTTCGAGCCCTGTCTGCCCTGCTCGTCCGATCAGGTGGCCCTGGTCGGATGCGGATGACCACGACGAGATCGGACAGTCCACACGTGAGTGCCAGCCAGCAGCATCCCGAGACCGCCGAGCGCGGTCCGGATCAGGGTTCCTCGAACCCCATCCTGGCTATCGGGCTGTTCATCCGTCAGGTCATCGCCGAGCTCAAGAAGGTCGTCGTCCCGACGCGCACGGAGCTGATCGTGTACTCGATCACCGTGCTCGGCTTCGTGTTCGCGATGATCATTCTGATCTTCGGCCTGGATTACGTCTTCGGCGCCCTCGCGCGGATCGCCTTCGTGGCCCCGGATCAGTGAGTCCGCGCCGGGCGTGATCGGGCAGGAGGGGCCGGGCCCGATCCACAGCCAGAAGGAAAGCAGGTTCACGGTGGCGAACGAGCAGTCCACTGACTCGCAGCAGGACTCCTACGACGACGTCGACGACACCCTCGCCTTCTCGTCGTCCGCTCCGGCGACCGATGAGCGCTCCCTCGACGCGGATGCCGCCGAGGTCGAGGACATCGAGGTCTCCGGCGAGGACGAGGTCGACGGACCCTCCCTCGAGGATGCGCCCGAGGACGCGGACGTCCAGGACGCACCCGCGGCGGAGGACGTCTCCGACGAGGACGAGCCCGCCGCCGAGGCCCTCGAGGAGCCCGAGGCCGAGGACCCCGCCCTCGCGCTGAAGCGCCAGCTGCGCTCCGCGATCGGCGAGTGGTACGTCGTGCACTCCTACTCGGGTCATGAGAACCGCGTGAAGTCGCAGCTCACCACCCGTATCGAGACCCAGAACATGGAGGACTTCATCTTCCAGATCGAGGTCCCCATGGAGGATGCCGCGGAGATCAAGAATGGTCAGAAGAAGATCGTCCGTCGCGTCCGCGTCCCCGGGTACGTCCTGGTGCGCATGGACCTGACCGACGAGTCCTGGCGCGTGGTCCGCGACACTCCGGGCGTGACCGGCTTCGTGGGCAACGCGACCGATCCGACCCCCCTGACCTTCGACGAGATCTACTCGCTCCTGGTGCCCTCGCTGGGTCTGCCGGAGAAGAAGCGCTCCTCGTCCTCCGCCGCGAAGAAGGCCGAGCAGAAGATGCCGGCCTTCGAGGTGGGCGAGTCCGTGACCGTCATGGACGGTCCGTTCGAGACCATGCCCGCCTCGATCTCCGAGATCGATCCGGTGCATCAGAAGCTCCGGGTCCTCGTGTCCATCTTCGGACGCGAGACCCCGGTGGAGCTGGGCTTCGACCAGGTCGCCAAGATCTGATCGGAGCCCCGGCTCCGGCGCCGTGAGGCGCCGCCCGTGGGAGGAGCACTGATGAGCTCCGCCCGAACCACGACAGAACGAAGGAGGAGCAGATGGCTCCCAAGAAGAAGATCGCGAGCATCATCAAGCTCCAGATCCAGGCCGGCCAGGCCACGCCTGCGCCGCCCGTGGGTCCGGCGCTCGGCGCCGCCGGCGTCAACATGATGGAGTTCGTCAAGGCGTACAACGACCGGACCGCCGACCAGCGCGGCAATATCATCCCGGTCGAGATCACCGTGTACGAGGATCGCTCGTTCACGTTCATCACGAAGACCCCGCCGGCCGCGCAGCTCATCAAGAAGGCCGCCGGCCTCCAGAAGGGCTCGGCGACCCCCCACACCGACAAGGTCGGCAAGGTCACCCAGGCGCAGGTCCGCGAGATCGCGGAGACCAAGATGCCTGATCTGAACGCGAACGACATCGAGGCCGCGGCGAAGATCGTCGCCGGCACCGCTCGTTCCATGGGCATCACGGTGGAGGACTGACGACAATGGCATTCCGCAGCAAGGCTTACCAGGACGGCGCCGCCAAGATCGAGGCCGGCCGCCTGTACTCCCCGCTCGACGCTCTGCGTCTGGCGCAGAAGACGTCCCCGGCGAAGTTCGACGCGTCCGTCGAGGTCGCGATGCGCCTGGGCGTCGACCCCCGCAAGGCGGACCAGATGGTCCGCGGCACCGTCAACCTGCCCAACGGCACCGGCAAGACGGCCCGTGTGATCGTCTTCGCCGTCGGCGCGCAGGCTGAGGCCGCCGTCGCCGCCGGTGCGGACGAGGTCGGCGACGACGAGCTCATCGAGAAGGTCGCCGGCGGCTGGACCGACTTCGACGCGGCCGTGGCCACGCCGAACCTCATGGGCAAGGTCGGCAAGCTGGGACGCGTGCTCGGCCCCCGCGGCCTCATGCCGAACCCGAAGACCGGCACCGTCACGATGGACGTCACCAAGGCTGTGAACGACATCAAGGGCGGCAAGATCGAGTTCCGCACGGACCGCGCGGCGAACCTCCACTACCTCATCGGCAAGACCTCGTTCACCGATGCGCAGCTGGTGGAGAACTACGTGGCCGCCCTCGACGAGATCCTGCGACTGAAGCCGTCCTCCTCGAAGGGCCGCTACATCACCAAGATCACGGTGTCCACCACCATGGGCCCCGGCATCCCCGTCGATGTCAACCGCACCCGCAACCTGACCGAGGACACCGACGAGGCCTGATCTCACGCCTCCGGGTTCCCCGGACCGCGCGGGCCGGACCCCAGGCTCCCGCGGATCAGCGCCCCGCCCACCGCACGGTGGGCGGGGCGCTGCCGTGTCCCGTCCCTCCCGTGCCAGCTGGGCAGGTCCCGCGCGACGCGGGCTGCATGCCCACGTCGGCGTCCGGACACCGTCGCCACCTTCACGGCTGGTCGACGATGCCCGGACACCGGCCGTGCGCAGCGCGGGCTGTGACGCATCCCGCGCCCTCCCGCGTGGACCGGGGCACCGGCTCCCGGTACTCTGGACCTACCGAAGACCGCCGGTCGTCGTCCTCGCCACCGAGGCCGACCGAAGAATCCCGTACGGGAGAGCCTGCGCAGGTGAACCAAGGACCCCCGCGGTCCGCTCCGCCCCTCCCGGGGGTGGCATGCGGCCGCGATCGGAGCCCGGGCGCCTGCGCGTCCGGGCTCTTTCGTCATGCGCATGCAGATGCGCGGGGCCTCTTCCAGCCGGCGACCGAGACCTCTGGAAGGAGGGCCATGGCGAAGCCCGAGAAGGTGTCCGCCGTTGCCGAGCTCACGGACCTGTTCCGTGAGTCCGACGCAGCGGTGCTCACCGAGTACCGCGGTCTCTCCGTGCAGCAGCTGAAGACGCTGCGTCGTGCACTGGGAGCCGATACCACCTACGCCGTGGTGAAGAACACGCTCACGGAGATCGCCGCCCGCGAGGCCGGCATCGACGCGTTCGAGGGCAAGCTGGCCGGTCCCACGGCCATCGCCTTCATCAAGGGCGAGCCGGTCACCCCGGCCAAGGCCCTGCGTGACTTCGCCAAGGAGAACAACCAGCTCGTCGTCAAGTCCGGGTACTTCGAGGGCAAGGCCCTCACCGAGGACGACGTCAAGAAGCTCGCGGACCTCGAGTCCCGCGAGGTGCTGCTGGCCAAGGTCGCAGGCGCCCTCAAGGCGAACCTGTCCAAGGCTGCCGCCGTGTTCCAGGCGCCGCTGTCGAAGACGGTGCGCACCGTGGACGCGCTGCGGGAGAAGCAGGAGGCCTGAGCTTCGGCTCGGAGCATCACGCTTCCCCGCTCAGCGCGTCAGCGCTGAACACGGTCCGCCCGCCCATGCGGCGGACCGGCAGGACCAGGCGCTCCCCGCGCCGCACACAAGCCCCCGGGGCGACACGCCCTGAACAGGAAGGAACGTCATCATGGCGAAGCTCAGCAACGACGAGCTCATCGAGGCTTTCAAGGAGCTCTCCCTCATCGAGCTGTCCGACTTCATCAAGCAGTTCGAGGAGGTCTTCGACGTGACCGCCGCTGCCCCCGTCGCGGTCGCCGCGGCCGGTGCCGCCGGTGGCGAGGCCGCCGCCGCCGAGGAGGAGCAGACCGAGTTCGACGTCATCCTCGAGTCGGCCGGCTCCGCGAAGATCGCCGTCATCAAGGAGGTGCGCGCCCTCACGAGCCTCGGCCTGAAGGAGGCCAAGGAGCTCGTCGACGGCGCCCCCAAGGCGATCGTCGAGAAGGTGGCGAAGGACGCGGCCGAGAAGGCCAAGGAGCAGCTCGAGGGCGCCGGCGCCACCGTCACCATCAAGTGACCCTCTCGCCGGGGGCATGACCGCCCTCGGCATCGGCGTCGGAGGTACCGGCCACGGCCGGAGCTCTTCGATCACGGGCCGTCCCGCTCACGCGGGGCGGTCCGTTCCGCGTCTCCGGCGCCCGGACCGGGGGCGAGGTCACGATCCGTGACAGAAGCTCGTGTTCCCCTGTGCAGGGGCTGGGATTCGGATAGCCTGCGGAAGCCCGTGTCACCCTCATGCAGGGAGCTTCCGTGACCCCCCATCCCTTCCGTCGCGCCGGTGCTCTGACCGGTGCGCTCCTCCTCGCCGCGGTCGGTCTGGTGGGCCCCGCGGCCCTCGCCGATCCCGGCGACGACGACCCCGGGACATCGGCCGACGCTCCCGCAGAGCCCGGCGCGCAGCCGGCCTCGCCGCGGGTTCCCGTGATCGTCATGATGAAGCATCAGCCCGATGCTCCCGGCAGCGACGAGGAGAAGCGCAACCTCGCCGCCCAGGACCAGCTGCTGTCCTCGTGGACGCAGACCTACGGGATCGAGCTGGACTCCCAGTTCGGCTATCTCGTCAACGGGTTCTCCGCGACGATGCCGGCGGATCAGATCACGCTGCTGTCGACGCAGCCAGAGGTCGCCTCGGTGCGGCGCGAGCGCATCTACGAGCCTGCTGAGCACAGCGCCCGGCAGCTCGAGGGCGTGCCGACCGCCTTCGCGGAGCACGGCGCCGACGGGACCGGCACGGTGGTGGCGATCATCGACTCGGGGATCGATCCGAGCCATCAGGACATGCGCCTGGACGACTGCGCGGACGCGAAGATCCAGGAGATCGATCCCTCGCCGGAGTCGGAGTTCTCCTGCAAGGTCCCCACCGGGTACAACTACGCCGACGAGAACATGGTCGTCAAGGACCTGACCTCCTCGCAGCACGGCATGCACGTGGCCGGCATCGTCGCCGCCAACGGCTCCGAGGGCGAGGACCCCTCCGACGTGGTCGAGACCGGACGCGTCGACGGGGTCGCCCCGAACGCACAGCTGCTCGCGATGAAGGTGTTCTCCAACACCGGCGACCCGGGCGCGCGCGACTCCGACATCATCGCGGCGATCGAGGATTCGGTGAAGCTCGACGCCGACGTCATCAACATGTCGCTCGGCTCGCCGAACGGCTTCAAGAACGCCTCGGACGGCACGGCGCGGGCGATCGAGGCGGCGCGCGACGCCGGCGTGATCACGGTCGTCTCCGCCGGGAACGACGGCCAGAACTTCTCGCTCACGGGCGAGGACGACGACTACCTGGGACTGCTCGACGACGGCACGGTCGGCGCGCCGGGGACGCAGGGCAGCGCCTTCACGATCGCCTCGATCGACAACTCCGTCCAGACCAGCTTCGTGACGAAGGTGACGGGCCCGGACGGGGTGCAGGACGTGCCCTACGAGGCGGCCACCGGCACCTTCGACGACGCCGAGCATCCGCTCGTGGACGTGGGTCTCGGCCGGGTCGAGGACTACTCGGCCGGCCAGGACCTGGGCGGCGCATGGGCGCTGATCGAGCGCGGCGAGATCGCCTTCACGGAGAAGTATCAGAACGCGATCGACCATGGCGCCGGCGGAGTCGTCGTCTTCAACTCCGCCGAGGGAGGGGACGTCGTCTTCGGCATGGCGGGCGTGGAGGAGTTCAGCCTGCCCGGCATCGTCATGACCCACAGCGACGGGCTCGCGGTGCGCGCCTCCGTCGCCGCAGGGCCCTCCACGATCCGCGTGACCGAGGAGGTCGTGGTCTCGCAGCTGGACACGGCGCTGCAGCCCTCCTCCTTCACCTCCTGGGGCACCACCTCGAACCTGGACTTCGAGCCGGACGTCGCGGGCATCGGCGGCAGCGTCTACTCCACGCTGAACGATGATCGCTACGGCACCAAGAGCGGCACCTCCATGGCCGCGCCGAACGTGGCCGGCATGTCCGCGCTCATGGTCGAGAAGCAGCGCGAGGCCGATGCGGGGCTCGACGGTCCCGAGCGCGTGGACGCGGTCCAGGTCTCGCTCATGAACACGGCGCAGGTGCCGGTGGACGCCTCCGGCGTGCCGGCCTCGCCCCGGCAGGTCGGCGCCGGGCTCGCCCGCGTGGACCGGGCGCTGGACACCGAGGTCCTCGCGACCGTGGACGGGAAGGCCTCCGTCGCCCTGCGCGAGATCTCGGGGGAGCGCAGCTTCACGGTGACCCTCAGCAACACCGGCGACGAGGATCGCGACTACACGGTCCCCGCGGGACAGAAGGTCCTCGCGGAGACGAACGCGGCGGGGGAGCCGACCGCGGTGCGCGTGACCTCCGGGACCCTCTCGGCCGATGCCTCCACCGTGCACGTGCCCGCCCACGGCTCCGCGGAGGTCACCTTCACGCTGACCCCCGAGGGCGGGGCGGACCACTTCCTGGGCGGCTGGGCGAGCCTCACGGCCGCGACCCCGGACGAACCGGACCTGGCGATCCCGTACCTGGGCTTCCATGGCGACTGGAACGCCGAGCAGATCGTGACCCCGGACGGGGAGGAGCTCGTCGAGGGCCTCGGCGTGAGCACGCAGCTGGTCGGCTCGGCCGACGGGGCGACCTATCCGCTGCAGCAGGAGGGCTTCCGCCTCGCTCTGTCGCCGAACGAGGACGGCGCGCTGGACGCGATCTCGCCGCAGCTCGCGCTCCAGCGCAACGCCGCGGACCTCCGCTACGAGATCGTGCGCGCCGACGGCTCGCGCGTGAAGACCCTCGGGATGGAGCAGAACGCGTACCGCACGACGCTCGGCGACTATCTCGCGGCCGCGGACCCGCAGGCGGAGACGTGGACGGGGGCGACCTTCGACGGCACCGTCTGGGACGCCCAGGCGGCGGACTTCGCGGTCCTGCCCGACGGCGACTATGTCTACCGGGTCTCGGCGCGGCTCGCCGAGGACTACGCGTGGCAGAGCACCGACCTGCCCTTCCGCATCGACGCGACCGCCCCGACGGTGAGCATCGGAGCCCTCGAGGGGACCGTGCTGCCGGTGACGGTCGAGGAGACCGGCTCGGGGCTGCTGGGCGGCGTGGAGGCCGTCGCGGCCGACGGCACGGCGCTGCCGGTCGCGGAGGTGTCCGCGGGCCGCTACACCGTGCAGGTCGAGGACCCGGGAAGCATCCCGTACGTGACCGTGAGCGCCTCGGACCTGGGTCTGAACACGGGCACGGCCACGCGCGTCCTCTCCGCCTCGCCACTCGTGCTCGAGGACGAGGCGGCGCTGACGGCGCCCGGCGCGGTGCTCGGCGAGTCCTCGGACCTGATCACCGACGGAGTGCTGTCGCTGCGCGGCTTCGCGGCGGCCGATGTCGCCTCGGTCGAGGTCGCGGGCGAGGAAGCCGCCCTGGAGGACGGCAGCTTCGCGGCGGAGGTCGAGCTCGCCGAGGGCGCGAACAGCATCGTGCTGGTCGCCCGCAGCGCCGAGGGGACCGAGCTCGCCCGGACCACGCTCTCGCTGACCTATGACGCGACCGCGCCGCGGATCACGCTCGCCGACGGGATCGTGGGCGCGCAGGGGACGGTCGCGCTGGACGACTCCGGCTCGGTCACCCTGTCCGGCACCGTGGCCGATGAGCGCCCCGGAGCGCCGCTGTCGCTGCGCGCCGACGGCGAGGAGGTGCCGCTGGATGCGGAGGGGGTCTTCTCCACCACGATCACGCCGTCCGCGGAGCAGTCCGTCATCGTCCTCGAGGCGAGCGACGGCGCGACCGGAGGCACGCTGACCCTGCCGATCGAGGGCCGCCAGGCGACCGGGAGCACCGACCCCGGCGTGCAGCTCACGAACGTCGACTGCCTCGACGCGGCACGGGCCTGCTTCATCGCCGGGGACAGCCCGGACCTGGATGCGGAGGGCACCGGGTTCACCCTGCGCGGCACGGCCGATCCCTCCGTGACCTCGATCGTCCTCAGCCCGGCCCGGACCACGGCCGAGGAGGGCGGCTGGGCCGAGCGGAAGGAGATCGCCGCGGACATCGCCGCGGACGGCACCTTCGCGGTGACCTTCCCGGTGGCGACGGGACAGACGCATGTGCGGCTGGTGGCGACCGCGGAGGACGGCACCACGGTCCTCGACACCGGGCTCGCCTTCTACTCCGACGCCGTCGCACCGACCCTGCAGGTCGACGAGCCGGTGCTGCGCGGCGGCACCCTGTTCACCGCCCACGAGGACGTCCGCTTCGCCGGCACCGCGGAGGACGACGGCTGGGGCTATGCCTTCGCCCTGAACGAGTCGGTGGTCGCGGAGGTCTACGAGGGCACCGGGCTCGGCCCGGACTCCAACCGGCGCAGCTTCGAGACGGAGCTGCGGGTCGCCGACGGCGACATGCTCCTGGTCCGTCTGGACGACATGAACGGCAACACGCTCCTCGGCGTGATCCCGGTGGTCCTGGACGCGATCGCTCCGGAGCTGGGGATCGAGGGTCTGGCGGCGCAGGAGACGGTCCCTGCGGAGCGAGCGGTGACGGCGCGGGCCAGCGACGAGAACCTCGCGGCCCTGCGCGTGAGCGTGGACGGCGAGGTCGTCTCCGAGCAGGACACCGAGCTCGCCCTCGAGGAGGTCTCCGTCGAGGACGTCCTCTTCGACACCCGTGATCTCGGCGGCGATGCCGCGGAGGAGCCCGCGGGCGCGGGCTCCGACACGAGCTCCGATGCCGCGCGCGCCCCGGCGGCGCAGTCCTCGGACGGGGGCGGTGAGCAGGCGGCGCAGCCCTCCGACGGGGGCGGCGAGCAGCCGGCGACGGCCGAAGAGGCCGAGGAGGCCCCGGCGGAGCCGGTCACGGCGGCGGAGGCCGCGGCGGCGGAGGGCACGGCGCTCTCCGCGGCGCAGACGGAGCTGGAGGCGCGGGTCGATCTCTCCGATCTCCCGGCTGGCGCGCACAGCCTCACCGTGGAGTCCACGGATCTCGCGGGGAACGTGACCGCGCGGACCGTGCCGTTCGCGATCGCGGAGGACACGCTCGCGATCACCGGCCCGGATCAGGCCGTGCTGGAGGTGCACCGCGAGGTGCTCGGCGACCAGGCGTCGCTGGGGCGGCAGCTGCTGGCCTCCTACGCGGTCACCGCGGACGGGGAGCCCGCGGACGGTGCGCAGCTCGCTCTCGCCCCGGGCACGGTCCTTGTCGAGGGTGAGAACGCCGTGACCCTGGTGGCGACCGCGCCCGGACAGCAGCGCGTGGAGCGGACCGCGGCCGTGACGGTCGCGCTGAAGCAGGTCACGCTGCGCGACGGAGAGGTCTCCGCCACGAGCACCTTCCGCTCGGACGACGCGCTCACCGCGAGCAGCTCCGCCGGAGAGGACGGGGCCACCTGGACGCTGTCGAACCGGCCGGAGTTCGCGGTGCTCGAGGCGCAGATCGTGCTGCCGGCGCCCGAGGGCTCCGCGGTCGTCCGGGTCCTCGAGGACGGCACGCGGGTCTCGCTCGCGGCCACCTGGGCCGATGGTGCGCTGACGTTCTCCGGCCCCTCCCGCGGCACGTATCTGGTGCTCGCGCCCGCGGACGACGGCGACGGCGGCCCGGGCGATCCGGGCGAGGGGCCCGGCGACGGTCCGGGCGGCCGGCCCGGGACAGGCGCTCCCGGGACGGGCGGCGAC
>NZ_JBHLSV010000029.1:0-83174 GCF_042434575.1 Brachybacterium hainanense | reverse complement strand
GCCGGCGACCGGAGAGGGCCGCGTGGTCCCGGCCGCGGACCGCTTCCGCGCCCTCGTGAGCCCCCGTCCGTGGCTGCGCCGCCGCCGGGCGCTGCTCGCCACGGCGGGCGGACTCGTGGGCCTCGCCGCGCTCGCGCTCGGCGTGCTGCTGCTGGCACCGCCGTTCCAGGTCTCCCAGATCCAGGTCACGGGCACCGGGTACGTCGATGCGGCCGCGGTCGAGGAGGCGGCCGCCCCGGCGCTCGGCGGGAGCATCCTCACCGTCCCCCGCGCGGAGATCGGCGCGGCGGCCGGCACCATCCCCGGGGTGCGCTCGGTCGAGGTCGAGCGCAGCTGGCCCGACGGGGTGCGGGTCCGCGTCGCCGAGCGGACGCCCATCGCCTCGGTCACCGCAGCGGACGGCACGACCGCGATCCTCGACGGCGAGGGGGTCGAGCTGCCGGCCGCGGCGGCCGAGGGCGCGAGCCTGACCCCGCTCGTGGTCGAGACCGGCTCCGGGGACCCCGAGGGCGCGACCGAGGCCATGATCGAGGTGCTCGACCGGATGCCGCCGGATCTGCGCGGCGCGACGAGCTCGGTGACCGCCTCGACCCGTTCCGACGTGACTCTGGTCCTGTCCCTCGAGGAGGGGGAGAAGACGGTCGTGTGGGGCGACGTCCAGGACTCGGAGCTCAAGTCCCAGGTGGTCGCCGCGCTGCTCGACCAGCCGGGGACCGTCATCGACGTGTCCTCGCCCGTCGCGCCCGTCACCCGCTGACCCGCGCAGGCGCTGCGACCTCGGGATATCTTCCCGACACGCGCGCGCGGTGTTTGCGCCGGGAGCGGCGCGTCCCTAGCGTCGAGAGCACGGATGAGGGTGCCTGAACCTGAACCTCAAGTCGAGGTCGAGGGTTCGGGCGTGGCTGCAGCGGAGGCCCGCGGCGCTCCCATCAGCACAGACATCGAGAGCAAGGACCCGAACGTGACCGGATCACAGAACTACCTCGCAGTCATCAAGGTCGTCGGCATCGGCGGCGGTGGCGTCAACGCCGTCAACCGCATGATCGAGTCGGGGCTCAAGGGTGTCGAGTTCATCGCCATCAACACCGATGCGCAGGCCCTGCTCATGTCGGATGCCGACGTCAAGCTCGACGTCGGCAAGGAGATCACCCGCGGCCTCGGTGCCGGCGCGGACCCGGAGGTCGGCAAGAAGGCCGCCGAGGACCACGCCGAGGAGATCGAGGAGGTCCTGCGCGGGGCCGACATGGTCTTCGTGACCGCAGGCGAGGGCGGCGGCACCGGCACGGGCGGCGCGCCCGTCGTCGCGAGCATCGCCCGCAGCCTGGGCGCGCTGACCATCGGCGTGGTCACTCGCCCGTTCACCTTCGAGGGCCGTCGCCGTTCCACCCAGGCCGAGTCCGGCATCGCCGCCCTCCAGGCCGAGGTCGACACCCTCATCGTCATCCCCAACGACCGCCTGCTCTCGATCGCGGACAAGCAGGTCTCGATGCTGGACGCCTTCAAGTCCGCCGATCAGGTCCTGCTCTCCGGCGTCCAGGGCATCACCGACCTCATCACCACCCCCGGTCTCATCAACCTCGACTTCGCGGACGTGAAGTCGGTCATGCAGGGCGCCGGCAGCGCGCTCATGGGCATCGGCTCCGCCCGCGGGGACGACCGCGCGCTCCAGGCCGCGGAGCTCGCCGTCTCCAGCCCCCTGCTGGAGGCGTCCATCGACGGCGCCTACGGTGTGCTGCTGTCCATCCAGGGCGGCAGTGACCTCGGCCTGTACGAGGTCTCGGAGGCGGCTCGGCTGGTGCAGGAGGCCGCCCACCCTGACGCGAACATCATCTTCGGATCCGTGATCGACGACGCCCTGGGAGACGAGGTCCGCGTGACCGTCATCGCCGCGGGCTTCGAGTCGGGCGGTCCCCGCCCGGCCGCACAGCCCGCGGCCCGCACCGAGGCCCGGCGCGTGGAGCAGCGGCGCGTCGAGCCCCGCCCCGCCCTCGGCGGGCAGCAGGACTCCCGCGGCGCCGGCGCCTTCACGGGCTCCTGGGGCACGCCCCAGCAGACCTTCTCCCCCTCCCCGGCGCAGCAGCCCGCGGTCCCGCAGGCTCCTGCCGAGCCGGCGACCGAGGTCCTGGACCCGGCGGACGTGGAGTCGGCGGAGCCCGCGCCGAGCCCGTCCCCGGCGGCCCACCCGGCTCAGGGACCCGCTCCAGTGCGCCCGCCGCGCATCCAGGAGCAGGAGGATGACGACGATCTCGATCTGCCGTCCTTCCTGAAGTGAGGATCCCGGACGCCGCCGTCCTGCGGGCCCCGCATCTGCGCGGGGCCCGCGCCCTGTTCACCACCCGGGACGGCGGCGTGGGGGAGGCGCCCTTCGACACCCTCAACCTCGCCCTCCACGTGGGCGACGACGAGGGGACCGTCCTGCAGAACCGTGCGCGGATCGCGCAGCTCATGGGCGCCCCGCTGGCAGCCGTCGAGCAGGTGCACTCGGCGCGCGTGGCGACCCTCCCGCCGCAGGGGGAGCTCCCGCTCGTGCAGGCCGATGCGTTGGTCACCCGCCGCCGCGATACGGCCCTCATGATCATGGTCGCCGACTGCCTGCCGGTCCTGCTCGTGGACGAGCAGACCCCGGTGATCGGCGCCGCGCACGCCGGCCGGCGCGGCCTGCTCGACGGGATCCTCGAGAACACGGTCCGCGCCATGGAGGAGCAGGGCGCGGTGCCGGGCCGGATCCGTGCGAGCATCGGGCCGAGCATCTGCGGGCGCTGCTACGAGGTCCCGCAGGAGATGCAGGACGATGCCGCGGCCAGGCTGCCGGCGTCCTCCTCCCGCACCGGGTGGGGCACCCCTGCGCTCGACCTGCGGGCAGGCGCCGTCCAGGCGCTGCTCGCCGCGGGGCTGGTCCGGGAAGGGATCCTCGCCGAGGCGCCGTGCACCCGCGAGGATCCTCGATTCTTCTCCTACCGTCGTGCGGCCCGGACCGGCCGGATCGCCGGGGTCATCCGCCTGCAGTGAGCACGTCCCCGCGGCGCGTCCGCCCCGAAACGCCGCGACACGCCGCCGATCTCCCGGCGCTCCCAGCCGTGCTCAGGTACGTTCCATGACAAGGTCCCCACGCACGCCCCGTGCTTCCCCGGGACCCGACAGCGGAATGATGACAGAACTGGGAGACCTGCCCATGGGCGCCTGGCACAACGCGATGGTCGCACTCGGCCTCGCCAACGAAGTCGACGACGACTACTACGACGACGAGCGGGACGCCCGCGACGAGGCGCCGGCCGCCCGGCGCACCGAGCGCACCCCGGAACCCCATGTGGAGCGCGAAGCGCAGGTGACGCCCATCCGGCGCAACCAGGTCGTCGCGATGAGCCCTGCCCAGGAGGAGACGATGGCGCGGATCACGACCATCCACCCGCGGTCCTACAACGACGCCAAGGCCATCGGCGAGTCGTTCCGCGACGGCGTGCCCGTGATCGTGAACCTCTCCGACATGCAGGACGGCGACGCGAAGCGCATGGTCGACTTCTCCGCGGGTCTGGTGTTCGGCCTGCGCGGCTCGATCGAGCGCGTCACCTCCAAGGTCTTCCTCCTGTCCCCGGAGTTCATCCAGGTGGACGGCGAGGCGTCGGCCGAGGAGAGCAGCTTCTACAACCAGAGCTGAGCCGTCCGTGCAGCTGGTCGCGTCGGTGGCGTACATCGCGCTGCTGATCTACATGATCCTGCTGGTCGCCCGCCTGATCCTCGAGTGGATCCAGGCATACGCCCGGGACTACCGCCCGAGCGGGCTCATGCTCGTGCTGTTCGAGCTGGTCTACACCCTGACCGATCCGCCGGTCCGGGGACTGCGCCGACTGATCCCGCCGATCCGGCTGGGGGCGGTCGCCCTCGACCTGAGCCTCATGATCCTTCTGCTGGCCGGATCCATCCTGCTGTCGGTGCTCGCCGGACTCGCGTCCTGACGCCCGTTCCGGGATGTCCGATGCGGATATCCGGACCGTTTCAGCTAGGCTGTGCCTAGTCGCGCTGTCATCGGCGCACCACCATCACAGACCGACAAGAAGGTGACCCCATGGCCCTGATGCCCGAGGACCTCCTGAACAAGCGCTTCACCCCGGTGCGGTTCTCCGAAGGCTATGACATGGACGAGGTCGACAACTACCTCGACAACGACGTCCTGCCGCGCCTGCAGGAGCTCATCGACGAGAACACGCGCCTGACCGGCGAGCTGGAGGAGGCGCGCAACCGCATCGCGGAGCTCGAGAGCGCCGCCGCACAGGCTCCGGCGGCTCCTGTCGCCGCGGAGGCCGAGGAGCCCGAGGCCGCCCCGGCGGAGGAGGTCGTCGTCGAGGAGCCGGCCCCGGTCGCCGAGGAGCCCGTCGTCGAGGCCGCCCAGACTCCGGATCAGTCCGCTGCGGGCATCATCGCCCTCGCGAACCGTCTGCACGACGAGTACGTGAAGAACGGCGAGGACGAGCGCGATCGCCTCATCAACGCCGCCAACGAGGAGCACAAGCGCATCGTCGGCGAGGCCGAGGAGAAGTCCCGCACCACCCTCGCGGCTCTCGAGGAGTCGAAGGCGGAGCTCGAGAAGTCGATCGAGGGCCTGCGGACCTTCGAGCGCGACTACCGCAACCGTCTGCGCAACTACCTGGAGAACCAGCTGCGCGATCTCGACACGAGCGAGACGCAGGACAAGCAGGCGACCTTCGGTCTGTGAGCCATTCCGCCACGGACCCGCTGAACGCCGGACGCGATGCGTCCGGCGTTCGCCGTCCCTTCCCCCTGTCCGCGGTCCTCGCGACCGTCCTCGCGATCGGCATCGTCCTCGCCGTGGTCGACCAGATCACCAAGAACTGGGCGGTGGCGAACCTGCCGCCGTACGAGGGGCGCCCGCTGCTGGGTGAGGTCCTGCAGCTGTTCCTGCTGTACAACTCCGGGGCGGCCTGGGGGATGGGATCCGGGGCGACGCCGATCGTCACCGCCCTGCAGATGCTGATCTGCGTCGGCGTGCTCGTCTTCGCCGTCCGCACCGTCCGCTCGCCCTGGTGGTCGATCTCGCTGGGCCTCATCATCGGCGGGGCGCTGGGCAACATCCACGATCGCCTGCTGCGGGCGCCCGGCCCCTTCCACGGAGAGGTCGTCGACTTCCTGCAGCTGCCGCACTGGCCCGTCTTCAACGTCGCCGACATGGGCGTGGTCGCCGGCGCGGTGCTGCTGGTCCTGCTCAGCGTGCTCGGCGTGAGCGCGGACCCGGCGGCGGAGGCCCAGGAGGAGGCCTCATGAGCGATCTGCGCATGCTGCCGGTGCCGGACGGTCTCGCGGGGGAGCGCGTGGACGTCGGGGTCTCCCGCCTCTTCGGCCTGTCCCGCACCCGCGCGGCGGAGCTCGTCATGGCCGGCGAGGTGACCGTCGACGGCGAGGTCCCGGCCCGCTCGACCCGGCTCGAGGCCGGCGCGATGCTGAGCGTGCTCATCCCGCCGGTCCGCCCGCCGGTCGAGGTGCGGGCGAGCCTCGCCCCGGGTATGAGCATCGTCTTCGAGGACGAGCACATCGTCGTGGTCGACAAGCCGGTCGGCGTCGCCGCCCACCCGAGCGTGGGGTGGACGGGACCGACCGTGCTGGGCCACCTCGCGGCCGCGAACATCCGCATCTCCACCTCGGGCGCCCCGGAGCGCAAGGGCATCGTCTCGCGGCTGGACGTGGGGACGAGCGGGCTCATGGTGGTCGCGAAGTCGGAGCGGGCCTACTCGGTGCTCAAGGACGCCTTCCGCCGACGGATCGTCGACAAGACCTACTTCGCGGTGTGCCAGGGGCATCCGGACCCGCTGAGCGGCACGATCGAGGCGCCCATCGGCCGGTCCCCGAACCATGACTACAAGTACGCGGTCATGAGCAGCGGGAAGCACGCGGTGACCCACTACGAGGTGGAGGAGATGTTCCGCTCCGCCGCGCTGCTGCGGATCCACCTGGAGACGGGCCGCACCCACCAGATCCGCGTCCATCTCTCCGCGATGCGGCATCCGCTCGTGGGCGATCCCCTGTACGGCTCGGACCCGACCGTCGCAGAGCGGCTGGGGCTGGTGAGGCAGTGGCTGCATGCGACGGAGCTCGGCTTCGATCATCCGGTCACCCGGGAGCATGTGACGTTCGCCTCCCCGTTCCCGCCCGACCTCGCCGCGGCCCTCGACATCCTGCGGGAGGGATGATCCGCTCGGCTCCGGCCGGCAGCGGATACGGTCGGGGCATGAGCGACACTCCTCCGCCCGTCTCCGGGACCGCCCTCGACCCCGTCCGCGCCGGCGCGCTGCTGCGCCCCGAGTTCCCTGTCGCGCGGGTGGCCCGGCGCCTGGGCATCGCCCCCGCGGACGCGGAGCTCGCGCTGCGCGATCCCGAGCGGGCACGAGAGGCGATCGGGCGTGCCGCGGCCGCGTACCTGGAGGCCGATGACGCGCGCCGGGCCGGCCGGGTCCCGACCGGCCCGCTCGCCCTGGACCCCGACTTCCCCACGGGCGTGGGCATGGCGCTGATCGGCGCGGCCGTGCTGTGGGAGGTGGGCTCCCTGATCCCGAGGATGGCGCTGCGGGTCGCGAAGGACCACTACGAGTCCGGGGACGACGAGCTCGCCGCGAGCTGCATCGCGCTCGCCCAGGAGCACGCAGAGCCGGGGGCGGACGACGCCTCCGCCTGGGCGGCGCAGTCGCTGCTGGTCGCCGTCCTCCAGCGCTCCGGGGATCCCGCGGCGGCCGATGAGATCGCCCGCGACCTCGTCGCCCACGACGTGCCGCTCGAGCTGTGGCGGGACGACGACCCGAGCCTGCCGGACGACTCCCTCGCCTGGCACGGCGGGGCCTTCGTCGGCGGGATCCCGCCGCGTCGGGACGAGCGCTCTCTCAGCTACGAGGACGTCCACGACTATCTGGGCACGATGCTCGCGCAGATGCGCCGCGAGCAGGAGGCGGAGGAGGACGCCGGGCACGGGCGCTGAGCGGCGGACGGCACCCGGAGCGCGGCGTCCACGCGCCTATCCTGGGCCCATGGACACCACGCAGACCAGCCCGCAGGGCGCTCTCCTGACCGGAAGCGTGAACTACGACGACGCCGAGACGACGATGCGCACGATCGCGGAGATCCTCGGCGCGCACGTGCGGCGCGTGCCCGACGGCGAGGTCGGCAAGCGGTTCCACTGGATCATGTTCCAGCCGGATGTGCTGGGGCAGGCCGAGGGCATCGAGCGGGTGGGGGAGGAGCCGATCCCCTTCCCGGCGGGGATCGACGCGCGCCCGCTGCGCCTTCGCGAGGACGCGGATCCGGAGACCATGCAGCTGCCGCCGCTGGGCTACGCCGCGGCGGCGGAGGACTCCTACCGGATCTTCGCGCGGCTGCGCCGGGAGGGCGTGATCCGCCCCGGGACCCGCTTCCAGGTCTCCCTGCCCACGCCGGTCGCCGTCGTCTCCTCCTTCTTCTCCGGCGAGGACCGGGCGATCATCGAACCCGTCTACGCCGATGCGATGCTCGGCGAGCTCGAGCAGATCCTCGCGGCGATCCCCCACGAGGACCTCGCGATCCAGTGGGACGTGGCCAGCGAGATGGGCATCCTCGAGGGCGCTGCGGGCTACGGCTCCCCGATGGAGGGCTGGTGGAGCGGCGGGGTGCTCGAGGGCATCGCGGCGCGCCTCGGCGCGCTCGTGGACGCGGTCCCCGCGGACGTCGAGGTGGGCCTGCACCTGTGCTACGGCGACGCCGGCGAGAAGCACTTCATCGAGCCGGCGGACACCGCGAACCTGGTGCGCGTGGCGCGCGCGACGACCGAGGCCGCGCGGCGGGAGCTGAGCTGGCTGCATCTGCCGGTCCCGATCGACCGCGACGACGAGGCGTACTACGCGCCGCTCGCGCAGCTGCCGCAGATCCCCGAGCTCTATCTGGGGCTCGTGCACCGCGAGGACGGGACGGAGGGCGCCTGCAGGCGGATCGCCGCGGCGACCGCGGTGCTGTCGCGGAGCTTCGGCGTCGCGACGGAGTGCGGGATCGGCCGTGCCCCGGCCGGCACGACCGAGGGCATCCTGCGCACCCACGCGGACGTCGCGCAGCCCCTGCCGTGACGGAGCCGGACGCCCCTCGCGTCCGCCCGTGCGGCATCGGACATCCTCGGAGCACATCGCCCTGCGACGCGCCGGGGTGAGCATGACGACCCGGCCGCGGACTCCGCGCGTCGGCCCGCGCGGCTAGTCTGGATCGCATGGCCGACGACTTCGTGCACCTCCACGTCCACACCGACTACTCGCTCCTGGACGGGGCGGCGAAGATCGACAAGCTGGTCGCGGAGACGGCGCGGCTGGGGCAGCAGGCGGTCGCGATCACCGATCACGGCTACCTGTTCGGCGCCTACGAGTTCTACCGCGCCGCGACCGGCGCGGGGATCAAGCCGATCATCGGCATCGAGGCGTACGTGACGCCGGGGACCAGCCGCCATGACCGCACCCGCGTCCAGTGGGGCACGCGCGAGCAGCAGCTGGCGGGCGATGACGTCTCCGCGCGCGGCGCCTACACGCACATGACGCTGCTCTCCCGGTCGACCGAGGGCATGCACAACCTGTTCCGTCTGGGCTCGGCGGCGTCCCTGGACGGGCAGATGGGCAAGTGGCCCCGGATGGACCGGGAGATCCTCTCGACCTACGCGCCGGGGCTCATCGCGACCACGGGCTGCCCCTCCGGTGAGGTCCAGACCCGGCTGCGCCTGGGCCAGTTCGACGAGGCCGTGAAGGCCGCCGGCGAGTTCCAGGACATGTTCGGCGCGGAGAACTACTTCGTGGAGCTGATGGACCACGGGCTCGACATCGAGCAGCGCGTGACCAAGGACCTGCTCGAGGTGGCGAAGGCCGTGGGGGCGCCGCTCGTGGCGACCAACGATCTGCACTACGTCACCGAGCAGGACGCGACGATCCAGGACGTGCTGCTGTGCATCAACTCCGGCTCGCGTCTGGCGGATCCCGATCGCTTCAAGTTCGGGGGGTCCGGCTACTTCCTGAAGTCCGCGCAGCAGATGCGGGAGCTGTTCCGAGAGTTCCCCGAGGCCTGCGACAACACCCTGCGGATCGCGGAGATGTGCCAGGTCGAGTTCCGCACCACCGACGAGGGCGCGAACTACATGCCGCACTTCCCGGTGCCCGGCGGCGAGGACGAGGAGTCCTGGTTCGTCAAGGAGGTCCAGCGCGGTCTCGAGTACCGGTACCCCGCGGGCATCCCGGACGAGGTCCAGAAGCGCGCCGACTACGAGGTCGGGGTCATCCTCCAGATGGGCTTCCCCGGCTACTTCCTGGTCGTCTCCGACTACATCAAGTGGGCCAAGGAGCAGGGGATCCGCGTGGGTCCGGGCCGTGGCTCCGGCGCCGGGTCGATGGTCGCCTACGCCATGCGGATCACGGATCTGGATCCGCTCGAGCACGGCCTGCTGTTCGAGCGGTTCCTGAACCCGGACCGCGTCTCGATGCCCGACTTCGACGTCGACTTCGATGATCGCCGCCGCGGCGAGGTCATCGAGTACGTGGAGCAGAAGTACGGCGACGACAAGGTCGCCCAGGTCGTCACCTACGGCGTCATGAAGACGAAGAACTCCCTCAAGGACGCCGCGCGCGTGCTCGACTACCCCTTCGCGATGGGGGACCGGATCACCAAGGCTCTGCCGCCGGCGGTGATGGGCAAGGACATCCCGATCAAGGGGATCTTCGACCCCGAGCACAAGCGCTATGCGGAGGCCACCGAGTTCCGCCGGATCCACGACGAGGACCCGGACGTGAGGAAGGTCGTGGAGATCGCCAAGGGCGTCGAGGGCCTCACCCGAGGCTGGGGCGTGCACGCCTGCGCGGTCATCATGTCCAGCCACACCCTCACCGACATCATCCCCATGATGCGCCGCCCCTCGGATGGGCAGATCATCACCCAGTTCGAGTACCCCACCTGCGAGACCCTGGGTCTGCTGAAGATGGACTTCCTGGGGCTGCGGAACCTCACGGTGCTCTCCGACGCGATCACCAACATGGAGCGCAACGGGAAGACGCCGCCGGACCTGGAGACCCTTCCCTTCGACGACCCGAAGACGTACGAGCTGCTCCAGCGCGGCGACACGCTGGGCGTGTTCCAGCTGGACGGCTCCGGCATGCGCACCCTGCTGCGGCAGATGAAGCCGGACAAGTTCGGCGACATCACCGCCGTCTCCGCGCTGTACCGCCCCGGCCCGATGGGCATGGGCTCGCACACGAACTACGCGCTGCGCAAGAACGGCCTGCAGCCCATCACCCCGATCCATCCCGAGCTCGAGGAGCCGCTCGCGGAGATCCTCGGCGAGACCTACGGCGTCCTGGTCTACCAGGAGCAGGTCATGCAGACCGCGCAGAAGGTCGCGGGCTACTCGCTCGGCGAAGCGGACATCCTCCGCCGCGCCATGGGCAAGAAGAAGAAGGCGGAGCTGGACAAGCAGTACGTCTCCTTCGAGGCGGGCATGAAGGAGAACGGCTACTCCGATGCCGCGGTCCAGGCCCTGTGGGAGACGCTTCTCCCCTTCGCGGACTATGCCTTCAACAAGTCCCATTCCGCGGCCTACGGCGTGGTCTCGTACTGGACCGGGTACCTCAAGGCCAACTATCCGACCGAGTACATGGCGGCCCTGCTCACCTCGACGCAGGAGAACCGCGACCGGCTGGGGCTGTACCTGGGTGACTGCCGCCATCGCGGGATCACGGTGCTGCCCCCGGACGTGAACGAGTCCGATCTGTACTTCTCGGCCGTGGGCGAGGACATCCGTTTCGGCCTGTCCGCGATCCGCAACGTCGGCGCGAACGTCGTCGAGGAGATCATCCGCACCCGGGAGGAGAAGGGCGCCTTCACCTCCTTCACCGACTTCCTGGACAAGGTGCCGCTGACGGTGTGCAACAAGCGCACCATCGAGTCCCTCATCAAGGGCGGCGCCTTCGACTCCCTCGGCGCGAACCGGCGCAGCCTCGTGCTGGTCCACGAGGACGCGGTCGACTCCGTGGTCGATGTGAAGCGCAAGGAGGCCCAGGGACAGTACGACCTGTTCGGGGACGTGTTCGGTGCGGTCGGGGATGATGTCGCCACGGGGTCCGCGGCGACCATCACCATCCCGGACCTGCCGGAGTGGGACCGCAAGGAGCTCCTCGGGTTCGAGCGGAACATGCTGGGCCTGTACGTCTCGGACCATCCGCTGTACGGGCTCGAGCACGTGATCGCGCAGAACTCCTCGACCGCGATCAGCGCCCTCGCCGACGAGGGCGCCGTCGAGGACGGGGCGATGGTCACGATCGCGGGGCTCATCACGAGCCTGCAGCGCAAGACCACGAAGAAGGGCGACATGTGGGCGATCGCGACGGTCGAGGACCTCGAGGGCTCGATCGACTGCCTCCTGTTCCCCTCCACCTACCAGACCGTCGCGACCGAGCTCGCCGAGGACCTCGTCGTCTCGATGAAGGGACGGGTGGACACCTCCAAGGGCATGCCGGAGCTGCGGGTCATGGAGATGACGATCCCGGACACCTCGACCGGCGGCGGCGACGGCCCGGTCACCATCTCGCTGCCGGCGATGCGGGCCACGGAGAAGGTGGTCCAGGAGCTGCGCGGCGTGCTCGAGGACAACCAGGGGGGCAGCGAGGTGCGCCTCAAGCTGCAGGAGCCGGGGCGCACCACGCTCATGCAGCTGGACAAGCGCTTGTCGGTGACGCCCTCGGCAGCGCTGTACGCCTCGCTCAAGGCCCTGCTGGGGCCGGGCTGCCTGCAGTGAGCAGGGCCGTGCCCGAGCCCTCGGGGCGGAGCCCTGAGGGCCTCCTGCCCGATGCGCTGCTCGCCGAGCTGCGCGAGCGCGCCGTCCGCTATGACCGGGAGAACCTCTTCTTCGACGAGGACCTCGAGCAGCTCCGGGACCAGGGCTACCTGCGCCTGCTGGTGCCCGTCTCGAGCGGTGGGCTCGGCGCGGACCTGCTGCAGGCCGGGCGGATCCAGCGTCGCCTCGCCCAGGCCGCGCCGGCGACCGCGCTCGCGATGAACATGCACCTCGTGGTCACGGGAGCGGCGCTGCACGCGCAGCGGCGGGCGGGAGCCGCCGGGCATCCGGGAGCTCGTCGGATCCTCGAGGACGCCGCACAGGACCGGCTGTTCGCCTTCGGGATCTCCGAGCCCGGGAACGAGGCGATGCTCTTCGACGCCGCCACCAGCGCAGCGCCCGTCGCCGCCCAGCAGGCGGAGGGGCAGGGGCACGTGTTCACCGGCACCAAGATCTTCACGTCGCTCGCCCCGGCCTGGGACCGGCTCATCGTGCACGGCCGTCGTGAGGCGGATCCCGGAGCCGGGAGCGAGGAGGAGCCGAGCCTCGTCTTCGCCGTGCTGGATCGCGGCGCGGCGGTGCGGACCCTGGACGACTGGGACACCCACGGGATGCGCGCGACCCAGTCCCGCACCACGATCCTGGACGGAGCCTTCGCACCCGCCGAGCGCACCGTCACCCGCACCCCCGTCGGGCCCAATCCCGACCCGTTCGTGATGGGCGTCTTCGGCTGCTTCGAGCTGCTGATCGCGTCCGTCTACACGGGCATCGCCGAGCGGGCCGTGCAGCTGGGCGTCGAGACGGCTCGGACGCGCCGGAGCCTCACCCGCGGGATCCAGCACGCCGACGACCCCGACGTGCGCCGTCGCCTGGCCGCGGCCGCGATCGGCGTGGACGGCGCGGTCCTGCAGATCGAGAAGCTCCTCGCCGACCTGGACGCCCTGGGCGCCGGGACCACGGGCCCCGGGCTCCAGGACCACGGGCCCCGCTGGTTCCTGCACTTCTCCGGCGTCAAGACGCGCGCGACCGAGGCGGCCATCGCCGCCGTGGACCAGGTCCTGCGCGCGAGCGGCGGCGCCCACTTCTCGCGCCGCAGCGAGCTGGAGCGGATCTCCCGGGACGTGCGCGCGGGCATGTATCACCCCAGCGACGAGGAGTCCGTCCACGCCTCCCACGCGCGAGCCCTGCTGGGGGAGATCGGAACGGCTCCGGCAGGCTGAGACGGGATCAGCCGAACAGCACCCGGACCTCGTCCCAGCGCTCGCGCGGGACGCCCTTGGTGTTGCCGATCGCCTCGGCCAGGGGAACGTCGATGATGTCGGTCCCGCGCACCGCGACCATCCGGCCCATCGCCCCGCGATGCAGCAGCCCGATCGCTCCGATCCCGAAGCGGGTCGCGAGCACCCGGTCGTACGCGGTCGGCTCGCCGCCGCGCTGGATGTGCCCGAGCACCGTCGCCCGCGTCTCGATGCCGACGCGCTCCTCGATCACGGGGGCGAGCGCCTCCGCGATCCCGCCGAAGCGGGGCCGCCCGAACTCGTCGAGCTCGTAGTCCATGAAGCCCGCAGGGGCGTCGCGGGGGACGAAGCCCTCGGCGAGGACCACGAGTGGGGCCCGGCGCCGATCGCGTGCCGAGGCGACCTCCTCGCAGATCTCGTCGATGCCGAGCGGGAACTCGGGGATGCCGATGACATGCGCCCCCGAGGCCATGCCCGCCTGCAGCGCGATCCAGCCGACCGAGCGGCCCATGACCTCACCGATCATGCACCGGTGATGGGAGTCGCCGGTGACCCGGAGGCGGTCCAGGGAGGACGTCGCGATCTCGACGGCCGTGTCGAAGCCGAAGGTGTAGTCGGTCGCGCCGAGGTCGTTGTCGACCGTCTTCGGGACGCCGACCACGGGCAAGCCCGCCTCCGCCAGCCGGTTCGCGGTGAACAGGGTTCCGTCCCCGCCGATGGCCAGGATCGCGTCGATCCCGTGCTGCTCGAGCACGCGCGCCACGAGGGACGCGCCGTCGCGGCCGTCCTGGTACGGGTTCGCCCGGGAGGTGCCGAGGATGGTCCCGCCGATCCGCCCGATGCCGCGCACCCGCCGCCGCGGCAGCGGCATGATGTCGGCCTCGATGACGCCGCGCCAGCCGTCCCGGAATCCGACGAACTCGTCCTCATGCACGGCGTCGCCGTACAGGACCGCGCCGCGGATCACGGCGTTCAGACCGGGGCAGTCGCCCCCGGAGGTCAGGATCCCGATCTTCATGGTCGACTTCTCCTCGCGTCAGGGCGGCGTGTGCGCGTCGGCTCCAGCCTAGGACGAGAAGCCGGGTCCCTGCCGGGCGAAGGTCCCTCCGCAGCGTCGTGGACAGGCATGCAAGCGCCCCCTGTCCCCGAGGAGCTCGGATGCAGGGGGCGCTTCGCGGGTGGAGCCGTCCGGTCAGCCTTCCGCAGGGGCGGCGCCTGCCGCGTCCTCGTCGGACTCCGCCGGAAGAGCCGCGGCGGCGGGGGCCGCGGCGCGGCGTCGCGGCGCCGGCTCGGATTCCGCCCGGGCGCGGACATCGCGGCCGGAGGACGCGGCCTTCTCGAGGGTCTCGTGGAAATCGACGCCCGTGGTCGCCTGCACCATGTCGAGCACCTGTGCAAGGCCGGTCGAGATCGACTGGCCGATCTTCGACTCGCCGTCGGAGGAGATCACCGACAGCTTCTCGATGTTGCCGTACGGCGCGGCGAGCTCGTTCGCGACGGCAGGCAGGACCTCGAGGACCTGGGAGAGGACGGCGGCGTCGTTGAACTGCTTGTACGCCTCGGCCTTGGCACGGGTGGCCTCCGCCTCCGCCTCGCCGCGGGCGAGGATCGCTGCCGCCTCGGCCTCACCCTTGGCACGCAGGGAGTCCGCCTGGGCCTGGCCCTCGAGCCGCACGGCTTCGGCGTCCTTCGAACGGCGCTGGAGGTCGACCTCCGCCTCGGCGCGGCCGCGGGCCTCGATCGCGTGGGCCTCCGCATCGGCGGACACCTTCCGGGACTCGGCGCGGTTGCGCTCATCGGCCAGCTGGGCCTCGGACTCGGCGATGCGCGCGTACTTCTTCGAATCGGCGTCCTGCTGCTCGGCGTAGCGCTTGGCCTCCGCCGGCTTGTGGACCTCCGCGATCAGCTGCTTCTCGCGCAGGTCGTTGTTGCGGACCGCGATGAGCTCCTCCTGCTCGATGATCCGCTGCTGCTGCGCGGCACGGGCGAGGGGGCCGGAGGCGTCGGCGACCGCCTGGCGGGCGTCGGTCTGCTCCTTGATCTCCGCATTGCGGATGTCGAAGGCCTGCTTCGACTCCGCCTCCTGCTGCAGGTTGATGTTCTTGGCCTGGGTGGCCTCGCGGTTCGCGTCGGACTCCGCGATCGCGGCGCGCTTGGCGACGAGGGCGGCCTCGGGGCGGCCCCAGTCGCGCAGATAGGAGCCGTCGTCCTCGATCGAGGAGATCTGGAAGGTATCGATGACCAGACCCTGGTTGTTCATCGAATGCTCGGCCTCGGCCTGCACCTGGGCGGCGAAGGAGGCGCGGTCACGGATGATCTGCTCCACGGTCAGGGTGCCGACGACGGCGCGCAGCGTGCCGGAGAGGATCTCCTGCGTGTAGTGGTCGATCTGCTTCTGCTGGTCCAGGAAGCGCTGCGACGCCTTGCGGACGTCGTCGACGTTGCCGCCGACCTTGACCTGGGCGACGCCGCGCAGGCGCAGGAAGATGCCGTTCATCGAGTAGCCCTCGACCTCGACCGGGATCTGCCGCGAGGAGAGGCTGAGCACGAAGGCGCGGTCCAGGATGGGACGGACGATGGCACGGCTGCCGATCACGACACGGGCGCTGCCCGATTCGAGGTCGACGTCCCCGGCCGACTTGCTGCGGCCGGTGATGATGAGCGCCTCGTTCGGCGCGGCGATGCGGTAGCTGCGGAGGATCGCGATGAGCGCGATGACCACCACCAGCACGATGACGACCAGGACGATGAGCCCCAGCCCCAGGAACGGCTCCATGGAGACCCCTTCGATCGGTGCGGAGAGCGCCCGGGACGGAGGAGGCGGCCTGAGCTGGATCCGTTCCGACCGTTTCCGTGGAGGAGGGACGGGCGGCGGCTCTGCTCGACCCCCCGGGACACCGTGAGCAGATTATCAGCACCGTCGATCCGGGCCCGTGCGGGCGTGTTTCGCGATCGCCGGGTCAGAGGATGTCGCGTGCGCGGGGCTCGATGCCGCCCCGCCCCTTGAGCAGCAGGTTCAGGGTGACCGCGCTGAAGGCGGCGGCGCTGACGCCCGAGCTGAGCACCATCGACACGAGCGGGGGCAGGGACGCGTACAGGGCGGGGACCGCGATCGGCATGACGACCAGGGCGAGGGAGACGGCCACGATCATGGTGTCGTGCCCGGCGTCGCGCTCGTCGGTGCGGGGCGCCTCGGAGATCGTGCGGATGCCGGCTGCGGCGACGGAGCCGAACAGGACGATCCCGGCGCCGCCGAGGACGGGGGAGGGGATCGCGGCGACGACCCGTCCGAGGACCGGCACGAGGCCCAGCAGGATCAGCAGCACGCCGCCGGCGGCGACCGTGTAGCGGGAGCGGACGCGGCTGACCGAGATGAGGCCGATGTTCTGGGCGAAGGCGGTCGCGGGGAAGGAGTTGACGACCGGGGCGACCGCGGAGGCGATCATGTCGGCGCGCAGGCCGTTGGCGAGGCGGCGGGGCGGAAGGTCCGTGCCGACGACCTTGGTGACGGCGAACAGGTTGGCGGTGGTCTCCATAAGTGTCACGATGATGACGACCACCATGGGGATGATCGCGGCGAGCTCGAAGGTCGGGGCGCCGAAGGCGAAGGGCTGCGGGAGGGCGATCACGGAACCGCCTCGCACGCCGGAGAAGTCGGCGACGCCCGCGGCGACGGCGGCGAGGGTCCCCACGAGGATGCCCAGCATGATGGCGACGCCGGACAGGGCCCGGATCCGGGAGAGGACCAGCACGGCGACGAGGGTGATCGCCGCGAGGCCCAGGTTCAGCGCCCCGCCCTGGCCGGGCGTGCCGTCGTTCCCGACGATCCAGCCGGCCGCGACCGGCAGCAGCGAGAGCCCCATCGCGGCGATGATCGTGCCGGTCACCACGGGCGGGAACAGCGGCTGCATGCGCGTGACCAGCGGCACGAGCAGCAGACCGACGATGCTCGCGACGATCACGGAGCCGAAGACCGCGGGGAGGCCGCCGCCGTCGGCGATGATCACCCCCATGGTGGAGACCGCGCCGAATGTCGTGCCCTGCACGAGCGGCAGCTGCGCGCCGAATCCGGGGACGCCGATCGACTGCAGGACGGTCGCGAGGCCCGAGACGAACAGGGCGCAGGCGACGAGCAGGCCGACCTCCAGCTCCGGGAGACCGGCCGCGCTGCCCACGATCAGCGGGATGGCGACCACGCCGCCGTACATCGACAGGACGTGCTGCGCCCCGAACAGGACCGTGCGCCCCAGCGGCAGGCGCTCATCCTCCGGGCGGACGGCGGGACGGGCTGCGGACGGGGGAGCGGAGGTCACGGTGGCGGTCCTCGGGTTCGGGGGGGGCGGGAACGACGCAGCGCCCGCCATACGACGACGGCGGGCGCTCGCGCGCCATCCTATGGCCGCATGTGCGCCAGGTCAGCCCGTGAGCTCTGTGAGCTGGGCCCGTGTGCCGCGATAGACATTCATGTCGATGTATGGTTCCTCGCCGTCGTATCCGGGGCGTCGGTCGCGGTGGGAGTACTGCCAGAAGGTCCAGTCCCGGCCGTCCGACAGTCGCGGCGGGACCACGACGGAGCGGATCCAGATGGGGCTGTCGGGGTAGGCCCCGGCGATATAGGCGTCATAGGCGGCCGGGGTCGCGTAGATGACCGGGGGCGCGCCGTAGTGCGCCGTGAGCTCCTCGAGCAGCGGTGCGAGGATCGCGTCGACCTCGGCGCGCGAGGGCGGGTGTGCGAAGTAGTCCCCGTAGTACTCGACATCCACGGCGATCGGGAGAGTCGCATCGGCTGGGACCGTCTCGATGACGTGCCGGGCCTGCGCCTCGCCGGAACTCTCGAAGGACAGGAAGTGGTAGGCCCCGACCAGCAGATCGGTGCGGCGTGCCCCCTCCCAGCTCGCGGCGAAGCGGCGATCCACGGAGGACGATCCCTCGGTCGCCTTGATGTAGGCGAACTCGAGGTCGTCCCCGGCCAGCAGCTCCCAGTCGATCCCGCCCTGGTAGGAGGACACGTCGACACCGCGGACCTCGTAGGGGGCGGCGAAGATCCGGCCCGGCCAGATGACGCCGGTCGCGACGAGGATCGCGAGCGCCCCGAGCACGCTCAGCGCCGCGGCGGCGACCGGCAGCCGACGGAACCGCCGAGGACGGGCGGGGCGGGGGACGGACAGGGCCCCGCCCCGCCCGTTCCCCGTCCTCTCGTGCGTCATCTCAGACGGTGCGGTGGGCGCGGTAGTAGCGGATCAGCCCGGCGGTGGAGGAGTCCTCCGCGGCGATCGCGTCCTCGTCCCCGGCGACGGCGGGAGCCAGGCCCTTGGCGAGCTGCTTGCCCAGCTCGACGCCCCACTGGTCGAAGGAGTTGATGCCCCACACGGCGCCCTGGACGAAGGTGATGTGCTCGTACAGGCCGATCAGCTGGCCCAGCACCGACGGGGTCAACGCGGAGGCGATGATCGAGGTGGTGGGCCGGTCGCCGGAGAACTCCCGGGCCGCGACGAGGGCGCCCTCGGTGCCCTCGGCCCGGACCTCCTCGGCGGTCTTGCCGAAGGCGAGCGCCTTCGTCTGCGCGAAGAAGTTGGCGAGGAAGAGCTCATGCACGTCCTGCTCGCCGTCGCGCAGCGGGTGCGCGGGATTCGCGAAGGCGATGAAGTCCGCCGGGATGATCCGGGTGCCCTGGTGGATCAGCTGGTAGAAGGCGTGCTGGCCGTTGGTGCCCGGCTCGCCCCAGAAGATCTCCCCGGTCTCCGTCGTGACCGTGGATCCGTCCCAGCGCACCGACTTGCCGTTGGACTCCATCGTCAGCTGCTGCAGGTAGGCGGGGAAGCGGTGCAGGTACTGGGAGTAGGGGAGGACCGCATGGGTCTCCGCCTCGAGGAAGTTCACGTTCCACACGTTCAGCAGCCCCATGAGCAGGGGGACGTTCTGCTCGGCCGGAGCGGTCCGGAAGTGCTCGTCGATGGCGTGGAAGCCCGCCAGGAGCTCCTCGAAGACCTCGGGGCCCAGCACGATCGCGAGCGAGGTGCCGATCGCGGAGTCGACGCTGTAGCGCCCGCCCACCCAGTTCCAGAAGCCGAAGGCGTTGTCGGTGTCGATGCCGAACTCGGCGACCTTGTCGAGCGCCGTGGACACGGCGACGAAGTGCTTCGCGATGGCCTCGGCCCGCTGGTCCTCGGCCAGCCCCGCGCGCTCGGCGAGCGAGGTCAGCAGCCATTCGCGGACGAGCTTCGCGTTGGTGATCGTCTCGAGGGTCGTGAACGTCTTCGAGGCGACGATGACGAGGGTCGTCTCCGGATCGAGATCCCGGGTGGTCTCGTAGGCGTCGGTCGGGTCGATGTTGGAGATGAAGCGCGCCAGGAGCCCGTCCTGGGCGTACGGCTTCAGCGCTTCGTAGACCATCACAGGCCCCAGATCGCTGCCGCCGATGCCGATGTTCACGACGGTCTCGATGCGCTTGCCGGTCACGCCGGTCCACTCGCCGGAGCGGACGCGGCGGGCGAAGGCGCTCACCCGCCCGAGCACCTCCTGGACGTCCGCGTCGACATCCTGCCCGTCGACGACGAGAGACGGCTGGGCACCTCGCGGACGCCGCAGCGCGGTGTGCAGGACGGCGCGGTCCTCGGTGGTGTTGATGTGGGCGCCGGCGAACAGGGCGTCGCGGCGGGCGAGCACGCCCGTCTCCTCCGCGAGCTGCAGCAGCAGCTCGACGGTCTCGGCGGTGATGAGGTTCTTGGAGAGGTCCACGTGCAGCTCGGCGGCGTCGTGGGTGAAGCGCGCCGCCCGCTCCGGATCGGCGGCGAACCATTCGCGCAGGGAGCCGGTGAGCACGAGGTCGTGCTCCTCGAGGGCCTCCCAGGCGGCGGTGGTGGTGGGGTCGACGGGCTCGGAGGCGGCGAGGGCCGCGGGTGCATCGCTCATGGACCCATTGTCCCCCGGATCCGGGGGAGCCCGGGAGCATCGCGGGGCCGCGGGGGCGACGAAGCGCAACGAAACCGTGACCGGTCCATGACCTGGAATCGGGTTGACATGGTGCACACTGGGACGACTCCGACGGCGCAGTGCTGCGTCGCCGGTCCTTTTCAGAGTGGAAAAACAGGAGCGATCCATGGCACTTTCGCGACGGTCGATGATCCTCGGCACCGCGGCCACCAGCGCAGCCGCCCTCACCCTGGCGGCATGCGGAGGCAAGGGCGACGACGGCGCTTCCGGCGGCGGCAGCGACGGCGGCGGCACCGGCAGCGGCGACCCCGTTCTCGCCAACGGCACCGAGCCCGAGAACCCTCTCGTCCCCCAGAACACGAGCGAGGTCGGCGGTGGCCGGGTCATCGACTCGATCTTCTCAGGCCTCGTCTACTACACGGCCGAGGGCGCGGTCGAGAACGAGCTCGCCGAATCGATCGAGTCCGAGGACAACCAGACCTGGACCATCAAGATCCGCGCGGGCCTGAAGTACTCCGACGGCTCGCCCCTGACCGCCCAGGACTTCGTCGACGCTTGGAACTGGGGCGCCAACACCGCGAACGCGCAGAAGAGCCAGTCGTTCTTCCAGCCGATCGAAGGCTTCGACGTGGTCTCCGCCGAGGGCGCGACCGCGGACCAGACGCTGTCGGGGCTCGCCGTCGTCGACGAGACCACCTTCACCGTCACGCTCGTGTCCGCGCAGTCGGACTTCCCGAGCCGCCTGGGCTACTCGGCGTACAAGCCGATGCCGCCCTCGGCCTACGACGACATGGAGGCCTTCGGCCAGCTGCCCGTGGGCAGCGGCCCCTACAAGGTCGAGTCGTGGACGCACGATCAGGAGATCGTGCTGCTGCCCAACGAGAACTACGACGGTCCTCGCGCCGCGAAGAACGCGGGCCTCACCTTCGTGATCTACGCGGATCCGGAGACGCTCTACAACGACCTGATCTCCGGCAACGTCGACGTGAGCGACCAGATCCCGGACTCCGCGCTCGAGAGCTTCGAGGCGGAGCTGGGCGAGCGGGCGGTCAACGATCCGGGCGCCGTCTTCCAATCGTTCACGATCGCGCAGAACGATCCGAACTTCCAGGGCGAGGCAGGCGCGCTGCGCAGGAAGGCGATCTCCCGGGCCATCGACCGCCAGACGATCTGCGACTCGCTCTTCTTCGGCACCCGCACCCCCGCGACCGACTTCGTCGCCCCCGTGATCGACGGCGGCGGCGTGACGGACATCCCCGGCAGCGAGGTCCTCCAGTTCGACGAGAAGATCGCCCAGGACCTGTGGGCGCAGGCGGAGGCCCTCCAGCCCTTCCAGGGGGACTTCACCCTCGCCTACAACGCCGATGGGCCGCACAAGGGCTGGGTCGAGGCGGTCTGCAACTCGATCAAGAACACCCTCGGGATCAACGCCGCGCCGAACCCGTTCCCGGCCTTCGGCGAGTTCCGGCAGCAGATCACCGAGCGCACCATGAAGGGCGCCTTCCGCTCCGGCTGGCAGGCGGACTACCCCTCCACGTACAACTTCCTGGGCCCGATCTACTCCTCCGCCGCAGCGGACGGCAGGGGCTCCAACGACGGGGACTACAAGAACCCCGAGTTCGACGCCCTGCTGCAGGAGGGCCTCGCGGCACCGGACGTGGACGCGGCGAACGAGAAGTACCACGCCGCCGAGGCGATCCTCATGGAGGACCTGCCGGCGATCCCGCTGTGGTACCAGAACACCTTCGGCGGATTCTCGGATCTGGTCTCGAACGTGACCTACGGCTGGGACACGGTCCCGCTGTACTACGCGATCACCAAGTGATCCCCTGACCGGGCGGGAGACGGCGAGGATGCCGTCTCCCGCCCGGTCATGTCCGAAACCCGGACCCGCCGCGCCGCACCGCAGCGCGGCCTCCCCCTGCATTCCCAACGAAGGTGACCGACGTGATCTGGTACATCGGGCGGCGACTGCTGCAGATGATCCCCGTCTTCCTCGGCGCCACCCTGATCGTCTATCTGATGGCCTTCGCCTCCTCCGGCGACCCCATCGCGACGATCGCGGGTGAGAAGCCGATCTCCCCGGCTGTCGCTCAGGTCCTGCGCGAGCAGTACAACCTCGACAAGCCCATCCTCGTCCAATGGCTGATCTACCTGGGCGACGTCGTCCAGGGCGACTTCGGCGTCGGATTCAACGGGCGCCCGATCCTCGATCAGATCGTGGCGGCCTTCCCTGCGACGATGCGCCTGGCCCTGATCGCAGTCGTCGTCGAGACCGTCTTCGGCGTCGCCGCGGGCGTCCTCGCGGGCCTGAAGAAGGGCACCGTGATCGACACGACGCTGCTCATGGTCTCGCTGCTCGTGATCGCCGTTCCGACCTTCGTGATCGGCTTCGTCGCCCAGTTCGTGCTCGGGGTGAAGCTCGAGATCGTCCCCGTGAACGTCGGCCGCGACCCGTCGCTGATGAACCTGCTCGTCCCCGGCTTCGTGCTGGGCGCGGTGTCCTTCGCCTACGTGCTGCGCCTGACCCGCACCTCGATCGCGGAGACCGCCACCGCCGACCACGTGCGCACCGCGACCGCCAAGGGGCTCTCGCGCGGAGGGGTCATCACCAAGCACATCCTGCGCAACTCCCTGATCCCGGTGGTCACCTTCATCGGCGCGGACCTCGGGGCCCTGATGGGCGGGGCGATCGTGACCGAGCGGATCTTCAACATCAACGGGATCGGCTCGCTGCTGTTCCGCTCCATCAACGACGGGGAGAGCCCGATGATCGTCTCCCTCGTGACGATCCTCGTGATCATCTTCCTGCTCTCCAACCTGGTCGTGGACCTGCTCTACGCCGTGCTCGACCCGAGGATCCGCTATGCCCAGTGACACCCGCCCCCTCCGCCCCCGCGCCGAGCACGTCGTCGCGCCGCTCGAGGAGACCCCGCTGCACGCCGTGGACGCGGTCGACACCACCGCCGCGCCGCGGTCGATGTGGGCCGAGGCATCCCGGTCCCTCGTGCGCAACCCCGTCTTCCTCGTCTCCGCGCTGCTGATCCTGCTGGTCCTGTTCGTCGCCGCGTTCCCGCAGCTGCTCGCGAGCCAGGACCCCACCTACGGGAACCTCCAGCAGGCCAACCAGGGACCCAGCGCCGAGCACCCCTTCGGCACCAGCAAGCAGGGCTATGACGTCCTCGCCCGCACCGTGTACGGCACCCGCGCCTCGGTGACCGTCGGCTTCTTCGCCATGCTCCTGTCGACCCTCGTGGGCTCGGCCTTCGGCGCGCTCGCCGGATACCTGGGCGGGGTGCTCGACGCGATCCTCTCCCGCATCACCGACATCTTCTTCGCGATCCCGCTGATCCTCGGCGCGATCGTGATCGGGAACCGCTTCGGCAGCATGAACGTGTGGATCGTGGCGCTCATCCTCGGCGTGTTCGGCTGGACGAACATCGCTCGCATCATGCGCGGGGCCGTGATCTCCGTGAAGAACCAGGACTTCGTGACCGCCTCGACGGCCCTCGGCGCGAGCCGCGCCTCGATCCTGCTGCGGCACGTGGTCCCCAATGCGATCGCCCCGGTGATCGTCACGGCGACCGTGAACCTCGGCGTGTTCATCGTCGCGGAGGCGACGCTGACCTTCCTCGGCGTGGGCCTGCCTCCCAGCGCGGTCTCCTGGGGAGGGGACATCTCCTCGGCCCAGAGCTCGCTGCGCACCCACCCGATGATGCTGTTCTACCCCTCGATGGCGCTCGCGATCACCGTGCTGAGCTTCATCATGCTCGGCGACGCCGTCCGCGACGCCCTCGACCCGAAGGCGAGGAAGCGATGAACTCCGCCCAGCCGCTCCTGGAGATCTCCGACCTCGAGATCACCTTCACCACTTCGACCGGCCCCGTCCGCGCGGTGCGCGGTGCGGATCTCTCCGTCTACCCCGGGGAGACCGTCGCGATCGTCGGCGAGTCCGGCTCCGGGAAGTCGACCACGGCGATGAGCATCGCGCGGCTCCTGCCCGGCAACGGCTCGGTCACCGGAGGCAGCATCCGCTTCGGCGGGAAGGACATCACCTCCGTGCCGAACCGGGAGATCCTCGCTCTGCGCGGCAGCGAGATCGGCCTGGTGCCGCAGGACCCGATGAGCAACCTCAACCCCATGTGGAAGGTCGGCGCCCAGATCACGGAGGCGCTCGAGGCCAACGGCGTCGCCCGCGGCCGGGCCGCCCGGGCACGTGCCGTGCAGCTCCTCGAGGAAGCCGGCCTGCCCGATGCCGAGCGGCGCGCGGGCCAGTACCCGCACGAGTACTCCGGCGGCATGAAGCAGCGCGCCCTCATCGCGATGGGCCTGGCCGCCCGGCCCAGGCTGCTCATCGCCGATGAGCCCACGAGCGCCCTCGACGTGACGGTCCAGCAGCAGATCCTCGACCATCTCGACTCCCTCACCACGGAGCTGGGCGTCGCCGTGCTGCTGATCACGCACGACCTGGGCCTCGCCGCCGAGCGCGCCCAGCACCTCGTGGTCATGTACAAGGGACAGGTCGTCGAGTCCGGGCCGGCGCTGGAGATCCTCCAGTCCCCGCGGCACCCGTACACGAAGAGGCTGATCGCGGCCGCTCCCTCGCTCGCCTCGCGCCGGCTCGTCTCGATCAAGGAGCGGGCGCAGATCGCGGAGCAGGCCCAGGCCGTCGCCGGGCAGGTCGCGGATGCCGCGGCGGCGGACGGCGCGTCCGCATCGGATGCCGTGATCACGGTCGAGAACCTCACCAAGGACTTCCCGATCCGGGGGAGGGTGCCGTGGCGCTCGACGCCCTTCCGCGCGGTCGACGACGTGTCCCTCACGCTGCGTCGGGGCACGACCACGGCGATCGTGGGGGAGTCGGGGTCGGGCAAGTCGACCGTCGCCCAGATGGTCCTCAAGCTGCTCGAGCCCACCTCGGGCCGCGTCCTCTTCGAGGGGCGCGACGTGACCTCGTACCGTGGGGCGGACCTGAAGGCGCTGCGGCGCCGGGTGCAGCCGATCTTCCAGAACCCGTACGGGACCCTGGACCCGATGTACTCGATCTACCGCACGATCGAGGAGCCGCTGCGGCTGCACGGGATCGGCGATGCGAGCAGCCGCGAGGCCAAGGTCCGTGATCTGCTCGACAAGGTGTCGCTGCCGGCGACGATGATGCGCCGCTACCCCAACGAGCTCTCCGGCGGGCAGCGCCAGCGCATCGCGATCGCACGGGCGCTCGCGCTGGACCCCGAGGTGGTCGTGTGCGACGAGGCGGTCTCCGCCCTCGACGTGCTCGTGCAGGCACAGGTCCTCGAGCTGCTCAACGACCTGCAGGCCGAGCTGGGGCTGTCGTACATCTTCATCACCCACGACCTCGCGGTCGTCCGGCAGATCGCCGACGACACCCTGGTCATGGAGAAGGGCCGGGTGGTCGAGCAGGGGACGACGGAGCAGGTCTTCCACGACCCCCGGGAGGAGTACACCAAGCGCCTGCTCGCGGCGATCCCCGGCGGCTCGATCCCCCTCGCGGGATCGGAGGTCATCGAGGTCGAGGTCGAGGACCTCGAGGCCCCCGCGGACACGGAGCCCACGGGCCCGGGCGGGAGAGAGGACCCCCGGGACCCCCTCGCGGGAGGCCAGCACGTCTGAGACCGTCGCGGCACGGCGGCGGAGGAGCCCCCGGGTGCTCCTCCGCCGCCGAGGGGCGAGGACCCGGCCGGAGGATGAACGGGAGGCGTCGATCGCCCGGCGTGTCCTATCACACCAGCGGGCCAGCCGCTGCGGCCGATAGAATCCCTACGGCCCGAATGCGCCCATCCGCGTGCGCCCCCTCGAATCGTGGCCGCCCCCGACGACGAATCGAGTTGCCCCCGCATGACCATCCAGCACCGCAATGACCTCAGGAACGTCGCGATCGTCGCCCACGTCGACCACGGCAAGACCACGCTGGTCGACGCCATGCTCACGCAGGGCGGCGCCTGGGGCGAGCGCGACAAGCACGAAGAGCGGGCGATGGACTCCGGCGAGCTCGAGCGCGAGAAGGGCATCACGATCCTCGCGAAGAACACCGCGATCCGCTACACGGGCCCGACCGCGGCCGCCATCGGCGAGAGCGACGGCATCACCATCAACGTGATCGACACCCCCGGCCACGCCGACTTCGGCGGGGAGGTCGAGCGCGGCCTGTCCATGGTCGACGGCGTCGTGCTGCTGGTGGACTCCTCCGAGGGCCCTCTCCCGCAGACCCGCTTCGTGCTGCGCAAGGCGCTCGCCGCCCACCTGCCCGTGATCCTCGTCGTGAACAAGGTCGACCGTCCCGACGCCCGCATCGACGAGGTCGTCGGCGAGTCGACCGACCTGCTGCTGGGCCTGGCCTCCGACCTCGCCGACGAGGTCCCGGACCTCGACCTCGACGCGATCCTCGACGTGCCCGTCATCTACGCCTCCGGCAAGGCGGGCCGCGCGAGCGCCGAGAAGCCGGCAGACGGCACCCTCCCGGACTCCGAGACCGTCGAGCCGCTGTTCAAGACGATCATCGAGAAGATCCCGGCGCCGTCCTACGACGACGAGGTCCCGCTCCAGGCCCACGTCACCAACCTCGACGCCTCCCCGTTCCTGGGCCGCCTCGCGCTGCTGCGCGTGAAGTCCGGCGAGCTCACCAAGGGCCAGCAGGTCGCCTGGTGCCGAGAGAACGGCGAGGTGAAGACGGTCAAGATCACCGAGCTGCTGGAGACCAAGGGCCTCGCCCGCGAGCAGATGACCCGCCCGGCGCGTCCCGGCGACATCGTCGCGGTCGCCGGCATCCCGGAGATCATGATCGGCGAGACCCTCGCCGACGCCCTGGACCCGCGCCCGCTGCCGCTGATCACCGTCGACGATCCGGCCATCTCGATGACCATCGGCATCAACACCTCGCCGCTGGCCGGCAAGAACGCCAAGGGCCATAAGCTCACCGCCCGCCAGGTCAAGGACCGCCTGGACGCCGAGCTCGTCGGCAACGTGTCCCTGCGCATCCTCCCGACCGAGCGTCCCGACGCGTGGGAGGTGCAGGGCCGCGGCGAGCTCGCGCTCGCGATCCTCGTCGAGCAGATGCGCCGCGAGGGCTTCGAGCTGACCGTCGGCAAGCCGCAGGTCCTCACCCGCGAGATCGACGGGAAGACCTGCGAGCCCGTCGAGCGCATGACGATCGACGTGCCCGAGGAGTTCCTCGGCACCGTCACCCAGCTGATGGCCTCCCGCAAGGGACGCATGGAGACGATGAGCAACCACGGCTCCGGCTGGGTGCGCATGGAGTTCCTCGTGCCCTCGCGCGGACTGATCGGCTTCCGCACCCGCTTCCTCACCGAGACGCGCGGCAACGGCATCGCCGCCTCGATCTCCGAGGGCTTCGAGCCGTGGATGGGCCCGATCGAGTTCCGCGCGACCGGTTCGCTCGTCGCGGACCGTCCCGGAGCGGTCACCCCCTACGCGATGATCAACCTGCAGGAGCGCGGGTCCTTCTTCGTCGAGCCGACCTCCGAGGTCTACGAGGGCCAGATCGTCGGAGAGAACTCCCGCAACGAGGACATGGACGTCAACATCACGAAGGAGAAGAAGCTGACGAACATGCGCGCCGCCTCCGCCGACTCCTTCGAGAACCTGATCCCGCCGCGCAAGCTCACCCTCGAGGAGTCTCTCGAGTTCGCTGCCGAGGACGAGTGCGTCGAGGTCACCCCGGAGATCGTCCGGATCCGCAAGGTGATCCTGAACGCCGGCGAGCGGGCGCGGGCCCGCGGGCGGGCCAAGGCCTCCGCGTGAGCGCCGGACCCCGGCAGGACGCGGCGCCCCCGGCCCCGGATGCGGCCGGGCGCATCATGCAGTGCGTCCTCGCCGGGGTCATCGCCCTCATCTCGGTGGGGCTCATGGTGAGCCTGCACCGGCTGAGCATCGATGTGCTCGGGCTCGCTCTGCCGCTCGGCCTCGTGCTGGGGGGCCTGTTCCAGACGGTCGCCTCGATCTTCCTCCTCGCCGTGACCGGATCGCGCCTGCCCGTCCTCGTCCTCGCCTGCGTCTGGGGCATCGCCGTGATGCCGCTGGCCGGAGCGGGAGCCGGGGGCGGAGTGCTCATGCCGGCCGTGATCGGCGGACGGATGCAGGTCTCCGGCTGGATCGTGCAGGGGCTCGGCGTGCTGATCCCCTTCCTCGTCGCGCTCGCCGTGACGCTGCTGCGACGCCGTCGGCGCTGAGAGCCCGCCGCCGGGGCCGTGGCTCACCCCGGCGGGGGAGTGCGGGGCCGTCGCCGGGGCGGGGGCGGGACCTCCTTCGCCGCCAGCACGAGGCCGCGCAGCACCGTCACCTCCCCGCGTCGCGTCATGATCGTGACGGCATCGGCATCAGCCGCCTGCACCGTGCCCAGCGCGTCGCTCCTCGTCTCCCCGTGCGGGGCGGCGCCCGGATCGATCGCATGCCGGAGGACGACCCGGGTCCCGGGCACGAGGAACGGCGCCCAGCCCGGGCGCACGGCGGGCGGCGGCGGGGGAGCGGTCATGGACGCAGGGTAGCGCGTGGCCGACACGACAGGCCCCGGCTCGGCCAGCACCCGCGGCGGTGAGAGGATGGACCCGTCGCGCATCGCCCCCGGAAGGATCTGCCCCGTCATGACCTATGTCATCGCCCTGCCCTGCGTGGATGTGAAGGACAGGGCATGCGTGGACGAATGCCCCGTGGACTGCATCTACGAGGGCACCCGCTCCCTCTACATCCAGCCCGACGAATGCGTGGACTGCGGGGCCTGCGAGCCGGTCTGCCCGGTCGAGGCGATCTACTACGAGGACGATCTCCCCGATGAGTGGGCGGCCTACTACAACGCCAACGTCGAGTTCTTCGACGAGCTCGGCGCTCCCGGCGGCGCGGCCAAGATGGGCGTGATCGACAAGGATCACCCGCTGATCGCCGCACTTCCCCCGCAGCACGAGGCCTGAGGGCCCGGAGAGGTCCAGGACAGAGCATGAGCATCGATAGCGCACCCCGCCGCCGGTCCCTGGCCGGCCGGCTGCCCGCCTTCCCCTGGGACTCCCTCGCGCAGGCGCGTCGCCGGGCCGAGGCCCATCCCGACGGGATCGTGGACCTCTCGGTGGGCACCCCCGTGGATCCGACCCCGGAGGGCGTGCGACGCGCCCTCGCCGATGCGTCGGACGCCCCCGGCTACCCGACGACCGTCGGGAGCGACGCCCTGCGCGACGGGCTGGTCGGCTTCGCCCGGCGCCGTCGGGGCGCCGGAGCGGAGCTGAGCCGTGAGCATGTGCTGCCGACGGTCGGCTCGAAGGAGCTGGTGGCGCACCTGCCCTTCCAGCTGGGCATCGGGGCCGGTGACGTCGTCGCCCACCCCCACATCGCGTACCCGACCTACGACATGGGGGCCCGTTTCGCGGGGGCTCAGGCGCTGCCCGTGGACATGGCCGACCTCGCCGCCCGCGGGGACGCGGCCCTCGGGGGCGCGGACCCCTCCCGCATCCGGCTGCTGTGGCTGAACAGCCCCTCGAATCCGACGGGCGCGGTCCTGGACGCCTCGCAGCTGCAGGCGATCCTCGCGTGGGCGCGGGGTCGCGGGATCATCGTCGCCTCCGACGAGTGCTACGCCCTCCTGCCCTGGGACGTGGAGTCCGTGCCGTCCGTGCTGGACCCGCACGTCAACGGCGGGGACCTGAGCGGACTGCTGTGCGTGTACTCGCTGTCCAAGCAGTCCAACCTCGCCGGCTACCGCGCGGCCTTCGCGGCCGGGGACGCGGAGCTGATCGGCGAGCTGACGGCCGTGCGCAAGCAGGCGGGGATGATGCTCCCCGCCCCGATCCAGGCGGCCATGGCCGTCGCCCTCGAGGACGATACGGCCGTCGCCCAGCAGCGCGAGCGCTACCGGGACCGTCGCGATGCCCTGCGCCCGGCCCTCGAGGCCTTCGGCGGCCGCATCGAGCATTCCGCGGCCGGGCTGTACCTGTGGACGACCTTCGAGGAGGACGCCCTGCGCAGCGTGGGCCGCCTCGCGGACCTCGGAATCCTCTGCGCCCCGGGAATGTTCTATGGTGAAGCCGGGGATGCGTTCGTCCGCGTCGCCCTCACCGCCACGGACGAGAGGATCGCGGCCGCCGCGACCCGGCTGGCCTCGGCCTGAGCGTCCTGTCCGTCATCCGATCCGACCTGCACAACGGAGAGCCCATGGATCACGCGAACGATTCCGCCCGACTGTCCTACTCGGGGCACGACCTCGACCTCCCCCTCGTCCCCGCCGTCGAGGGCAATCACGGGATCGACATCGCGCCGCTGCGGAAGACCACCGGGTCGGTGACCTACGACCCGGGGTTCATGAACACCGCGAACACGAAGTCCGCGATCACCTACATCGACGGCGAGAACGGGATCCTGCGCTACCGCGGCTACCCGATCGAGCAGCTGGCCGAGCACTCGACCTTCCTCGAGGTGTCCTATCTCCTGATCAACGGCGAGCTCCCCACCAAGGGGCAGCTGGACAGCTTCACCACGCAGGTCGAGCGCCGGACCCTGCTCGACGAGCGCTTCAAGCGCATGTTCGAGGCCTACCCGCGCGATGCGCATCCGATGGCGGTCCTGCAGGCCGGGGTCTCCGCGCTGTCGACCTTCTACCAGGATTCCCTGGACCCCTTCGACGTCGAGCAGACCCGCCTGTCGACCGTGCGGCTGCTCGCGAAGATGCCGACGATGGCCGCCTACGCGCATCGCATCGCGCAGGGCCACGCCCTGCTCTACCCGGACAACCGTCTCTCGCTGATCGAGAACTTCCTCCGCCTGACCTTCGGCTTCCCCGTCGAGGAGTTCATCGCCGACCCGGTCGTCGTCCGGGCGATGGAGCAGCTGCTGATCCTGCACGCCGACCATGAGCAGAACTGCTCGACCTCCGCGGTGCGCCTGGTCGGCTCCGCGCAGGCGAACCTGTTCACCTCGATCTCCGCGGGCATCGGAGCGCTCTCCGGGCCGGCGCACGGCGGCGCGAACGCCGCCGTCATGGAGATGCTCAGCACCATCCAGGAGCAGGGCATGGACCCGCGCGACTTCATGGAGAAGGTCAAGCGCAAGGAGGACGGGATCCGCCTGATGGGCTTCGGGCACCGGGTCTACAAGAACTATGACCCGCGCGCTCGCTTCGTGAAGAAGATCGCCGACGACGTGCTCGAGCGCCTGGGGGTGCACGACGAGTCCCTCGAGCTCGCGATGAAGCTCGAGGAGATCGCGCTCAAGGACGACTACTTCGTCGAGCGCCGCCTCTACCCGAACGTCGACTTCTACACGGGGATCATCTACAAGGCGATCGGCTTCCCGACGCAGATGTTCACGGTGCTGTTCGCGATCGGCCGCCTCCCCGGCTGGATCGCGCAGTGGCAGGAGATGGTCCACGACCCGGAGACCAAGATCGGCCGTCCGCGGCAGATCTACACGGGCCATGCCGAGCGCGAGTACGTGCCCATGGAGTCCCGCACCGGCACCACGGAGCTGCGCCTGGAGCAGCTCCAGTCCGAGCTCGAGGAGGAGCATCGGGCGCATCAGCAGAAGCTCGCCCAGGAGCGTCGCCTGGACCACTGAGCGCTCGGCTCCTCGCGTCGGAGCCCTGTCGTCCCTCGAGCACGGGGTGGCGGGGCTCCGGCCTCGAGCAGGGGCTCGCGGCCGCGTGAACCCGCCGTCGTCTCAGCGGCATCGCTCGGACGGGATCGGCGCCGTCACCGGCAGGAGGACAGCAGATCCCCGCACGCCGGACTCAGCCCGCGACCAGCACGACCACGCGTCCCGGCGCCGGATCCTCTCCCTCGCGCCAGACGCCGTCCTCGCCGTGGATGCTGCGGTCCCAGCTGCGGCCGCCGTAGGAGACCTGGACGATCCCGTCGTCGGCGGCGCGGGCGACGGCCCAGTTCGCGACCGCCCAGCCGAGCGGGTCGTCCTCTCCGACGTCGATGACGAGGGCGGTCGCACCCGTGCCCTGCGGCGCTCCGGCGCGCAGGGCGGCGTCGGAGGAGAGCTCGGCGCGCAGCCGCCCGGCGTCCACGGCGCGCGGGAACTGCTCGGACAGGCGGTCGCGCACCTCCTGCGGCAGCCCCGGTCCGGAGGGGTTCTCGAGCGAGCACACGAGGTTCGCGCCCGAGCGTCCGGTCAGCGCCGAGGCGTACAGGCGTCCCTCGGTCTCGTGATCGGCGTACGCCTCCGGGAAGCCGGAGCGCTGCACCGTCTGGGCGGCGTCGTTCACGGACATGTCCAGGTAGCCGGGCACCTCCTCGAGAGCGTCGTAGAAGGCGCCCGTCGAGTAGATCGGGTCCATGATCTGCTCGGGCGTGCCCCAGCCCTGCGAGGGGCGCTGCTGGAACAGGCCCAGCGAATCGCGGTCGCCGTGGTCGATGTTCTCCAGGCGGGATTCCTGGTAGGCGGTCGCGAGCGCGATCGAGGCGGCGCGCGGAGGCAGCTGCCGGTCCACGGCCATCGCGCTGATCAGCGCGGCGTTCGCGGTCTGCTCCGTCGAGTAGCGGTGCGTGGTGCCGAGGCCCGAGGCGACGCACGTGCCGGCCTGCGGGCGGTCGCCGTAGGTGCTGAGCGCGACGTAGGTGCCGCCGGCGATGCCGCCCAGCAGGAGCGCCATCGACAGCGGCACCACCAGATGCCGCAGGAGGGAGCGCCGTCTCGCCATCGGGCTCAGTTCGCGTGCAGCGCGGCGTTCAGCGCGACGGTCTGACCGGCGCGGGCCACGACCTCGACGGCCCCGGTCAGCGAGTTGCGGCGGAACAGGAGGTTCGAGGCGCCGGAGAGCTCGCGGGCCTTGACCACGTGGGGCTCCACGCCGGGCTCGCCCAGGACCGTGACCTTGGTGCCGGCGGTGATGTACAGCCCGGCCTCGACGACGCAGTCGTCGCCGATCGCGATGCCGACCCCGGCCTCCGCCCCGATGAGGGAGCGGCGTCCGATGCTCACCCGCTGGGTGCCGCCGCCGGAGAGGGTGCCCATCGTCGAGGCCCCGCCACCCACGTCGGAGCCATCGCCCACGACGACGCCCTGGGAGATGCGGCCCTCGACCATGGAGGTGCCGAGGGTGCCGGCGTTGAAGTTCACGAAGCCCTCGTGCATGACGGTGGTGCCCTCGGCGAGGTGCGCGCCCAGGCGCACCCGGTCCGCGTCGCCGATCCGCACGCCGGTCGGCAGCACGTAGTCGACCATGCGGGGGAACTTGTCGACGCTCAGCACGGTCGGGGTGCGCCCGGCGGCCAGGAGGCGCAGACGCGTGCGCTCGAACCCGTCGACGGCGCAGGGTCCCTCGGTGGTCCACACGACGTTGGTGAGCGCGCCGAACAGGCCGTCCAGGTTCTGGGAGTTCGGCGGGACCAGGCGGTGGGAGAGCAGGTGGAGGCGCAGGTACGCATCGGCGGCGTCGGCCGGGGCGGCGTCCAGGTCGATCACGCGGACCACGACCTCCTGGCGGGTGCCGCGCGCCGCGTCCTCGGCGGCGGCGTCGGCCAGCAGGGCGTGGATCTCCTCGGCGGCGGGATCCTCGGGCGCGGGGCCGAGGTGGGGCTCGGGGTAGCGGACGTCGAGGACGGAGCCGTCGGCGGCGAGGGTCGCCAGGCCGGTGCCCCAGGCGGTGCGGAGGGTCGAGGCGGAGGTCGCAGCAGTCGTCATGCCGCCGATCCTACGGAGCGTGCCCGGGGGCGCGCCGCAGCGGCGGGGTGAAGATCACGAGGAGGGACGCGAGCGCGGGTCTGCGAGCAGCGCGTACACGACCGCGTAGTCGGCGAGCTCCTCCTCGCCGTCGCCGGGCAGGTCCACGCCCTCCGCGTCCCGGTTCAGCCGGTTGAACTCGGAGATCTTCTCGGTGATGACGGAGGACAGCTCCCTCGCCTGGTCCTGGGTGAGATGGAGCGTCGTCGCGTAGAGGGACCCGAGCGCCGGTTCTGTGGTGCTCCCGGCGGCCGCCCGCCGCGCGGCCTCGGCCACCCACGCCCCGCGGATCCAGTCGATCGCGGCGACCGACATGGCGTCGCTCGCCTCGACGTACTCGCCCTCGGTCACCTCCGGGTCGTTCGCCAGCGCGGCGCGCCGGTCGCCGCGGTACGAGGACTGGCTGAGCTTCCACACCCGGTCCCGGCGATCGGTCGCGGCCTCCGGCGCCTCGATGACGACCCCGCCGCGCGCGAGGATCCGCAGGTGGTAGCTCACGGAGTTGGCGGGGATCCCGAGGTCGGCGGCGACGTCCGCGGCCCGCGCGGTGCCGCGGCGCCCCACGCGCTCGAGGATCTGCAGGCGCAGGGGGTGCGCCATGGCGCGCATCATGTCGCGCGTCGCGTACTCGGGCTTCTCCTCGGCAGGCATGCCCCGAGTCTAGGCGTGCGCATGCGGCATGCACGAACCAGTGCGCAAGAAGTATTGCGCAATAAGTGGTGCGGATCTAGGCTTCGGGACATGGACGCCACTCGGACCCCTGCCGCCGTGCCCGCCGCCCCTGCCGACATCCCTCTGCGCCGCAACCGCGAATACCGCATCTGGCTGCTCGGCGACGTGCTGCTGTCCGCGGGCTCCGGCATCGGCGCCTTCGCCTTTCCGCTGGTCACCCTCGCCGTGACCGGCTCGGCCGCCGCGACCGGTCTGGTCGGCCTCGTGCAGGGGATCGGCGGGCTCCTGGGCCTGATCCCCGGCGGCCTGCTCTGCGACCGCGTCGACCGGCGGCGGCTGCGGATGCTCGACGGGATGCTCGGAGCGCTCCTCCAGGGGATCCTCGTCCTCATCCTGCTCGCCGGGGCCGGATCGGTCGGCATCCTCGCCGCCCTCGCCGTCGCCGACCGCTTCCGCGGCGCGCTGCTGGGCAGGTCCTCGGACGCGATGCTCAAGCAGATCGTCACCCCGCGCCAGATCCCCCGGGCCGTCGCGGTCAACGAGGGCCGCGACGCCGCGGTGGAGCTCGGGGCCGGGCCGCTCGGCGGAGCGCTCCTCGCGGTCAGTCTCGCGCTGCCGGCCCTGGCCCAGCTGATCGGCGCCCTCGCCGCGGGGCTGACGACCCTGCTGCTGCGCGGAGACTACCGCCCGCGCGCCCAGGACGCGCCGCCGACCCGGGTGCGCGAGGACCTCCGCGAAGCCGGGGCCTGGGTCCTCGCCCAGCCGATCCGCCTGCAGCTCGGCGCCGTCGCCGCGCTCATCAACCTCGGCTCGAACGGACTCATCCTCACGGTCACGCTGAGCCTCGCCCTCCAGCACGTGCCCGCCGTGCAGATCGGCCTGCTCTCCTCGGTGTTGGGAGGATCGGTCCTGGCAGGAGCCCTGCTCGCCCCGCGCATCGTCGAGCACATCCCGACCGGCCTGCTGATCCTCGGGCAGATCATGCTGATGGCCGTGCTCGGGCTCGTGCTCGCCCTGACCGATCAGGTGATCGTGATCGCCGTCGTCTACGCCGCGATCGGCCTCGGCATCGCACCGCTGAACGCGGCGAGCTCGGGCTTCTTCATGCTCATCACACCGGTCGCGATGCAGGGGAGGATCGGCGCGCTCATGTCTCTCGTGGCGACCGCGCTGATGCCGCTCGCCCCCGCCGTCGCGGGCTGGGGCCTCGACGGGCTGGGCCGGCTCGGGACGATGCTGATCTTCGCGGGGATCTGCGTCCTCGCCGTGCTGATCACCCTGTGCGGCTCTCACCTGCGCGCCGTCCCCGCCGCCCGAGGCTGGGAGGAGCATGCGCGACGCCGCGGCCTGCAGGCGGACTGATGCCGGGATGCGGCGGGCAGGGCGCGATACTGGGCGCATGACCGCGCATCCCGAGACCCGCCGCACCGTCCCCGCCGCCCCGCACCGGGCGGTCGCGGTGATCGGGGCCGGGCCGCGGGGCACGGCGATCGTCGAGCGTCTCGTGGCAGCCTCCCTCACCCCGGCCTGGGAGGGCCGCGCGACCGTGCACCTCGTGGACCCGCACGTCGGCCTGGGCGGCGCGGTCTGGCGGCACGACCAGGGCGAGGTGCTGCTGATGAACACCACGACCTGCCAGACCACCATGTACCCCGACGCGAGCTGCCACCCGGACCTGCCGACCCCGCACCGCGAGACCCTCGCCGACGTCCTCGCCGCCGAAGGGCTGGGGCCCGCGGACTTCGCCTCCCGCGCCGCGCACGGGCGCTACCTCGCCCATGTCCTCGAGACCGCCGAGCGCGACGCGGACCCCTCGCGGCTGCGGATCGTCCGCCACCGCGCCGAGGCCGTGGACGTCACGGGAGAGCCCGACGGCCCCCAGCGGGTCCGCCTCGACGACGGGCGGGTCCTCACGGTCGACGCCCTCGCCCTCGCCCTCGGGCACCTGGCGACCGCCCTCGGGCCGCGCTCCCTCCAGCTGGCCGATGCCGCGGAGCGCTTCGACCTGCTCCACATCGGCCCGGCGAACCCGCTCGAGGTGGACTACCGCTCCCTGCTGGGCCGCGAGCGGGTCGCTGTCGCCGGGATGGGCCTGAACTTCTACGACGCGATCGGCATGATCACGGCCGCCGCCGGCGGCGTCTTCGAGGAGGATCCGGGCGCGCCCTCGGGCCTGCGCTACCTGCCCGGCGGGGGAGAGCCTCAGCTGATCATCGGCTCCCGCTCCGGCATGGTCTACCGCCCCAAGCCCGACCTCGGGCACGAGCTGCCGGCCCCGTACGCCCCGCGGATCCTCACGAGCGAGCGGGTCCTCGAGCTCGCCGTGCGCCCCGCGGGCGTGGACCACGAGCGCGACGTCATGCCGCTCATGCTCGCCGAGCTGCGCGGTGCCCACCACGAGGCAGGGCACGCCCAGCTCGCGAGCGACCAGGCCCTCGTCGAGCTCCTGTTCCCCTTCGGACGGCGCGGGGGACGTAGCGACGACGCGCACCGCCGCACCGTCGCCGTGCTGCGCGAGAGCCTGCGGCGCGCGGCGGAGCCGGATCCCGCCTGGGTCCTCACCTTCCGAGTCCTCACGGCCCTGCGCATCCAGGTCAACCGCCTGGTCGACCTGGGCGCCTATACGACGGGCAGCCTCCGTCGGGATATCGACGGGCATCTCCGCAACGCCTTCGCCTCGTGGGCCTCCGGGCCGCCGCTGCAGCGGGTGCGCCAGCTGCTCGCCCTCGAGGAGGCGGGGCTCGCCGTCTTCACCGGTCCCGGCATGAACATCGACGTCGACGTGGAGCGCCGATGCTTCGCGGTCCACGGCGGGACCGGCCTTCTCCGGGGCCCTGAGCACCTCTGCGACGGCGTGCTCGAGGCGCACCTCCCGCCCGTAGACCTGCCCGCCTACCGCAGCGCGCTCCTCGGCGCCTGGCGCGAGCGCGGCGAGGTCCAGAAGGACTCCTGGAGCTCCCGCGGCAGCGGCACCCGGATCCTGACCGGATCGATCGCCGTCGACGGGCTGTACGCGCCGGTCGGCACCGACGGGCGCGTCTTCGAACGCCGCTTCCTGGTGGGCGTGCCCGTCTCGACCGCCCAGCCGGGCTCCGCGATCACCGCCCAGCCCGGCTCCTCCGCACAGCTGCTGCGTCATGCCGAGGCGGTCGCCCTGCGCCTGGCCCGCATGGCGGGCGTCGTGCCGCCCGAGGGCTCGGATCCCGCGACCGCCCTGCGCGATCCGGGGACGGAGGAGGACGTCCCCTGGGCGATGCAGCTGGTCGTCCTGCGGGACCGGCACGATCCTGCGGAGGAGGAGGACGTCGCCGAGACCGCCGCCCGCGCGGTCCTGACGCTGCTCGATGATCCGCGCAGCGCCGCCGGCGGTCCCTGGCATGGCGCGGTCCGCCGCTGGGAGGACGGCGGGCGGATCCGCAAGCTCGTGCGCCGCGCCGACGGCAAGCGCTGGAGCGATGTCCAGGCGCTCGACGGCGTCACCGTGGCCTCCGAGGTCGGCCGCGCCCAGGTGCGCGCGTTCGTCCCGGCCCCCGCGGCGCCGCTTCCGAAGGCCCTGGACAAGCTGCAGGTGGGCGGGACGACCTTCCCCGGGCGGGTGGAGTCCTCGCCGCGTCCGGACGAAGCGCTCGTGCGCATCGAGGTGAGCCCCCTGGTCACCATGACCAGCGGAAAGCTCGCCGCGCAGGCCTCCCACGCCGCCCAGCTGGCGTACCGGGCGATGGACGAGCGGGTTCGGCGCACATGGCGGGCCGAGGGCTTCCCCCTGCGCCTGGAGCGCCCCGATGCCGCGCAGTGGAAGGCCGCCGAACGTCCGGTCCGGGTGATCGACGCCGGGTTCACGGAGCTCGAGGGCCCCACCGAGACCGCCCGCGCGATCTGGTGAGGCGCGGCGGGCCGCGCCGCGGCCATGGCAGGATCGGGGCATGGTCATCCTGGATCCCCACGCCGACATCGTCGATCTCACCGCCGCCATCGTGGACATCGAGTCCGTCTCCGGGAACGAGGCCGCGCTCGCCGATGCGGTGGAGCAGGCCCTGCGCGAGAACGCCCCTCACCTGGAGGTCCTGCGCGACGGCGACACCGTGATCGCGCGCACCGAGCTGGGCCGCTCGCAGCGGGTCGTCGTCGCCGGCCACCTGGACACCGTCCCCGTCGCCGGGAACCTGCCCTCCGTGCGCCGGATCCGCGAGGGACGCGAGGAGCTCGCGGGGCGCGGCAGCTGCGACATGAAGGGCGGGGTCGCGGTGCTGCTCGCCCTCGCCGTCGAGGCGACGTCCCCGCCGATGGATCTCACCTGGATCTTCTACGACCACGAGGAGGTCGCCAGCGCCGACAACTCGCTGACCCGGATCGCCGCCGAGCGTCCCGACCTGCTGGCCGGGGACTTCGCGATCCTCGGCGAGCCGACCTCCGCCGGTGTCGAAGGCGGCTGCAAGGGCACCATGAAGCTCGAGGTCACCGCGCGGGGCACGGCCGCGCACTCCGCCCGCGACTGGGTGGGGGACAACGCGATCCACCGCCTCGCTCCGGTGCTCGAGCGGCTCGCCGCCTATGAGGCGCGGCGCGCCGTGATCGACGGGCTCGAGTACCGCGAGTGCCTCAACGTGGTCGCGATCGACGGAGGCATCGCCGGCAACGTGATCCCCGACCGCGCCCATGTGACGCTCAACTACCGCTTCGCACCGGACACCTCCGTCGCGCAGGCCGAGGCGCATGTGCGCGAGCTGCTCTGCGACCTCGACCTCGAGATCGAGGTGTCCGACGCCGCCGCCGGGGCGCTCCCGGGGCTGGACACCGCACCGGCGCGGGAGTTCCTCGCCGCCCTCGGCGAGGACGTGCGGGTCGACGCGAAGCAGGGGTGGACGGACGTCGCCCGCTTCTCCGCCCTGGGCGTCCCGGCCGTGAACTTCGGCCCCGGGGATCCGCTTCTCGCCCACACCGACGACGAGCACGTGCCCGTCGAGGACCTGCGGCGGTCCCTCGCGGCGCTGCGCCGCTGGCTCGGCCTGTCGCAGCCGGTGGAAGCGGATACCCTTCCGGCATGACACCGGAGGAGTATCGCAGAGGCCCGGTGACGCTGCGCGGCGCGCAGCGTCCTGCCCGGACCACGGACCAGCGCCTGCTCGAGAGCACGGGGGAGGCGGACTGGGTGCACTCCGACCCGTGGCGGGTGCTGCGGATCCAGTCGGAGTTCGTGGAGGGCTTCAGCGCCCTCGCGGAGCTGGGTCCGGCGATCTCCGTGTTCGGCTCTGCGCGCACGGCCCGCGAGGATCCGAGCTACGCCGCGGCCGAGCAGATCGGCGCGGGCATCGCCCGCCTCGGCTACGCGGTCATCACCGGCGGCGGGCCCGGGGTGATGGAAGCGGCCAACAAGGGCGCGAAGCAGGCCGGGGGCGTGAGCGTCGGGCTCGGCATCGAGCTGCCCTTCGAGCAGGGGATGAACGAGTATGTCGACCTGGGAGTCGACTTCCGCTACTTCTTCGCCCGCAAGACCGTGTTCGTGAAGTACTCGCGCGGCTTCGTGGTCCTGCCCGGCGGGTTCGGCACCTTCGACGAGCTGTTCGAGGCCCTGTGCCTCATGCAGACGCACAAGATCGACCTGTTCCCCCTCATCCTGGTCGGACGGGACTACTGGCAGGGCCTGCTGGACTGGCTCTCGCGCAGCGTGCTCGAGCAGGGGGTCATCTCCGGGACGGACCTCGACCTGCTGCGCGTGGTCGACACCGCCGACGAAGCCGTCGCGCTGCTGCACGAGCTCATCGGGGCGGCCCCGCGATGACCGCGGTCTCCGCGCCGGTCCTGCTGCTGATCGGCGTCGCGATCCTCGTCGCGGCGCTGATGGTGCTCGCTGCGACCGGGCGGATCCCGCTCGGCATGGAGCCCCCTCCGGCCCGTCGCCGGTCCCCGCGGCCCGGCCCGATCGCCCCGCGGATGCCGACCTCGCCGCCCGCAGAGAGCTCCGACGACCCCGCGGATCGCCCCTGAGCCGCTCCCGTGCGGGCGCGGCGTGGGCCCCGTTGCGTGACGCCGTGCACACCTCCGCTGCAAAACCTGGGATAATGGTCCCGAGAACGTGTGCGCGAGGCCGCTCCCGGCGGCCCTCGGGGCGCACAAGAGAACAGAGGAAGGCACGCTCATGGCTGCTATGAAGCCGCGTACTGGCGATGGTCCGCTCGAGGTCGTCGAGGAGGGTCGCAGCATCATCATGCGCGTCCCGCTGGAAGGCGGTGGACGTCTCGTGGTGGAGATCGATAAGTCCGAGGCCGCGGCGCTGCGAGATGCCCTCGAAGGCGTGATCACGGCCTGAGAGACGAGGGCTCCGGCCGGTGATCGCGCATCCGTCGGCCGGAGCCGGACAGGGCCCGTTCCCCGGCCGAGGGCCGTGGGTGCGGGCCCTTCTGCATGCGGCCCGTCAGGGTCGGGAGATCGCCGCGAGCACCCCGTCCCCGGAGGGGACCAGCGCGGGGGCGAGCGTCCGCTCCGCCGAGATGCGTCGCAGCAGCGCGCGCACCGCGGTCGTGGTCGCGTCCCGGCTCGCGGGATCCGCGACCCGGTCGTGGAAGAGGGCCTGCGTGACCAGCAGCGCCCCGCCGGGCCGGAGCAGGCGCAGCGCATGGGTGAGCAGCAGGTCGGCCTGCGGGGCATCGGCGGCGAAGACGACCATGTCGTAGGCGTGGTCGGTCAGACGACCGATCACCTCGGGGGCGCGCCCGGCGATCGTGCGCACGCGCGTGTGGCGCAGCCCGGCCTCGGCGAAGGACTCGCGGGCGGCTCGCTGGTTCTCGACCTCGGTGTCGATCGTCGTGAGCACCCCGCTGCGGTGCATGCCGGAGAGCAGATACAGCGAGCCGACCCCGGAGCCGGTGCCGACCTCGACGACCGCGCGGGCGTCCACGGCCGCCGCGACCAGGCGCATGAGCGCGCCCGCCCCGGGCAGGACGGGGGCCACGCCCAGCTCGGCCCCCCGCTCGCGCGCCCGGGCGAGCACGGACTCGTCGGCGAAGACGGTCTCCTCGTCGACGAACGCCTCGCTGTATGCCCAGCTGGCGACCTTGCCCGATGCCATCGGCGCCGTCCTTCCGCTTCGTGTCCTCGCACGTCGGTCCCAGAGTACGACAGGCTGCGGGCTCTCAGCTCCCGCGTCCCCCGGCTCTGCCATAATGATCGCCGGACCGGGCAGATCCACCGGTCCTTCGGATGCGACGACAGGTGGGAACGTGGAGATCTTCGGGCTGAGCGGTTGGGAGCCGATCGTCCTGCTGATCGTGTTCCTGGTGATCATCGGCCCGCAGCGTCTGCCCGAGTACACCCGCAACGTCATCGGCATGGTCCGCAAGGCCCGGCGCTGGGTGGACGACTCCCGGGAGACTGTCGAGTCGGAGATGGGCATCGCCGTCGACGATCTGCGCAAGTACGACCCCCGCCAGTATGATCCCCGCCGCATCATCCGCGAGGCCTGGGGCGACACCTCCGTCGAGGACATCCTCCCGGACAAGGAGGCGCTCACCGCCTCGACCGGCGGCGCCGCCAAGAAGACCGGGAGCTCCCGGTCGAAGAAGGACACCGGCCCGAAGCGGGCGCCCTTCGACGACGAGGCGACCTGAGCCGAGGCGCCGCCGCGCCGTTCAGCGGCGCGAGACCGCGATCGGCAGCTTCATCCCGGACAGCCCCCGAGGCCTGCGCACGAGCCCACGGGCCACCGACCTCAGCTCCAGGGCCGCCGGGTCCTCGGGATCCGAGACCACCAGCGGCACGCCGCGGTCGGCACCCTCCCGCAGCGCGGGCGCCAGCGGCACCCTCCCCAGGACCGGCACGGGAGCGTCCACGGCCGCGGAGAGCGTCGCGGCGACCCGGTCTCCGCCTCCTGTGCCGAACACGTCCATGCGGGTTCCGTCGGGAAGCGCGAGCCCGGCCATGTTCTCGACCACTCCCGCGATCCGCTGCTCCGTCGAGCGGGCGAGCGAGCCGACCCGCTCCGCGACCGACGAGGCGGACTGCTGGGGCGTGGTCACCACCACCATCTCCGCCTGCGGGAGCAGCTGGGCGACGGAGATCGCGACGTCGCCCGTGCCCGGAGGCAGGTCCAGCAGCAGCACGTCCAGGTCCCCCCAGAACACGTCGGAGGCGAACTGCTCGATCGCCCGATGCATCTTGGGCCCCCGCCAGACCACCGCCTGGCCCTCGGGGACGAACATGCCGATGCTCATCACGTGCACGCCGTGCCCGGCGGGCGGCATGAGCAGGTCGCCCACCTTGGTGGGCCGCTCGGAGATCCCGAACATGCCGGGCATCGAGAAGCCGTGGATGTCCGCGTCGATGACGCCCACATGCAGCCCGTCGGCGGCCATCGCGGCGGCCAGGTTCGCGGTGACCGTGGATTTGCCGACCCCGCCCTTCCCGGAGGAGACGGCGAGGATCCGGGTGAGGGAGCCGGGCTGGTTGAAGGGGATGGCGCGGCGCCCCTGCCGCAGTCGCAGGGTCAGCTCGCGGCGCTGCTCCTCGCTCATCGCCGAGGTCTCCACGCGCACGCGGGACAGGCCGGGGACGGTCGCGGCGGCCTCCGCGGTCGCCTGCTCGATGCGGTCTCGCATCGGGCAGCCCTCGATCGTCACGAGGACGTGGATCAGGGCGGAGTCCTCCTCATCGATCGTGATGGAGCCGACCATCCCCAGCTCGGTGATGGGCCGGTGGATCTCCGGGTCCATGACCCCGTCCAGGGCGGTGCGGATCCGGTCGATGCGGGGATCGGGGGACGTCGTGTCGGTCACGGGTGGATGCACTCCTCGGGCACCGGGTGCCCAGTCAGCGGGAGCCGTCCTCGTCGGGGACGGCAGGGGAGGCCGGCGCGCTCGCGCGCTCGGCGAGGACGGCGGCGAGCTCCTCGCGCAGGATCTCCCGCAGGCGGGCGTCGTCCTGCACGGGCGCGGCCTCGGCCTCCGGGAGGGGATGCTCGAGCTCCTCGAGCAGATCGCGCAGCTCGCCGCGGACGAAGTCGCGGGTGGCGACGTCGTTCAGGGCCAGTCGCAGGGAGGCGATCTCCCGGGTGATGAAGTCCGTGGTCGCATGGTTGCGGTCGTTGGACTGGCGGTCCTGCTCGGCCTGCACGCGATCGCGGTCGTCCTGCCGGTTCTGCGCGAGCAGCAGCAGAGGCGCGGCATAGGAGGCCTGCAGCGACAGGATGAGCGTGAGCAGGGTGAAGTTCAGGGCCCGGGGGTCGAACTGCGCCGGTTCCGGCATGAGGGAGTTCCAGGCGAGCCAGACCGCACAGAACACTGTCATGCCGACCAGGAATCCCGGTGTGCCCATGAGCCGCGCGAAGCCCTCCGCACCGCGGCCGAAGGCGTCGCCGCGGAAGGGGTTGCGCAGGCCCCGTCGGCGCGGGCCGGGGGAATCCAGGGGCGTGGGCGGGCTCTCCGGCATGCTCAGGCCTCCTTCCCGTGACGGGGGAGACCACGGGCGATCTCCGACAGGTCGATCTGCCCGGTCGTGGTGGGCACGGGCTCGTCCTGCTCGCGCCAGTCCTCGGGCAGCACGTGGTCGAGCACGTCGTCGACCGTGACGGCCCCCAGCAGCCGGCCCTCCTCGTCGAGGACGGGGAGGGAGACCAGGTTGTAGGTCGCCATCTCGCGCGTGACCTCGGACAGCGGGGCCCCGGCGGGGACCGTGTGCCGGTCCGCGTCCAGGATCTCCCCGACGGGGCGGTCCGGGCGTTCGCGCAGAAGATGCTGGAAGTGCACGATCCCGAGGAGCTTTCCCGTCGGGGTCTCGAGCGGGGAGCGGCACACGTGCACCGTCGAGGCGAGCGCGGTCGGCAGCTCCTGGCGGCTGATCATCGCCAGGCAGTGCGCGACCGGCGTCTCCGGGGCGACGATGAGCGGCTCGGTCGTCATCATGCCCCCGGCGGTGTACTCGTCGTAGGCGAGCAGGCGCCGGACGTCCTCCGCCTCCTCGGGCTCCATGAGGTCCAGCAGCTCCTGCGCGACCGGGTCCGGGAGCTCCTGGACGAGGTCCGCGGCGTCGTCGGGGTCCATCGCATCGAGGACGTCGGCCGCACGCCGGGCGTCCAGCGCGGTGACCACCTCGACACGGGTGTCCTCCGGGAGCTCCTCGAGGACATCGGCCAGGCGCTCGTCGGACAGCTCCTCGGCCAGCTCGATGCGTCGCTTGGGCTCCAGCTCCTGCATGATCTCGCCGAGGTCGGCGGGCTTGAGGTCCTGGTAGGAGGCGAGCAGCAGGGCCGCGGACTGCTCCGCCTGTGTGCCGAAGAGGCCCGAGACGGCGCGCCACGGCACCGTGAGGGTCTCGCCGCGCGAGACGAGGCGGCTGAGGGAGCCCCCCTTGCGGCGGCGCAGATGCAGCCGGTCCAGCACCCAGTCGCGGTGCCGGTTCTGCTCGAGGCCCACGTCCTCGACGGTCGCCTCGCCGGAGCCGTCCACGAGCTGCACGCGGCGCTCGAGCAGATCGCCGATCGCGAGGGACTCCCCGCTGCGCTTCTCGAAGCGGCGCATGTTCAGCAGCCCCGAGCTGATGACCTGCCCGGGGGAGACGGCGGTGACCCGGGTGGTGGGCAGGAACACGCGCCGCTTGCCGGGGACCTCGACGACGAAGCCGACCGCCCGCGCGGCGCCGTGGGCCTGGGGAAGGATCACGACGTCGCGCAGGGTGCCGACCGCATCGCCGAGGGGGTCGAAGACCCGCGTGCCGGCGAGACGGGCTGCGAAGACGCGCTGCGGGGCTGAGCTCACCCCTCCAGCGTAGTGCCCGACCGCTCCGGCGAACCCGTGAGAAGCGACGCCATCCAGGCCTCGACCGCGTCGGGATCGCGGGGCAGCGCGGCGCTGAGGTTCTCCACCCCGTCCTCCGTCACGAGCACGTCGTCCTCGATGCGCACGCCGATGCCGCGCAGCTCCGCGGGGATCTTCCGGTCCTCGGACTTAAAGTACAGGCCGGGCTCGATGGTGAAGACCATGCCGGGCTCGAGGAGGGCGTCGAGATACATCTCCTTGCGGGCCTTCGCGCAGTCGTGCACGTCCATACCCAGGTGATGGCTCGTGCCGTGGACCATCCAGCGCCGATGGAACTGGCCCTCCGGGGCGAGGGACTCCTCGGCGGTGCCCGGCAGCAGCCCCCACTGCTCCAGATGGCGGGCGATGACCTGCATCGCCGTCGCGTGCAGGTCGCCGAAGCGCAGCCCCGGCCTCGCGACGGCGAAGACGGCGTCGGCCGCCTCGAGCACGGCGGAGTACACGCGCCGCTGGACGTCGGTGAAGGTGCCGCTGATCGGGAGGGTGCGGGTGATGTCCGCGGTGTAGAGGGAGTCGACCTCGACCCCGGCGTCGATGAGCACCAGCTCGCCCTCGCGCACCCGGCCGTCGTTGCGGACCCAGTGCAGGGTGCAGGCGTGGTCCCCGGCCGCGGCGATCGTGTCGTAGCCCACCCCGTTGCCGTCGCCGCGCGCGGTGCGCTGGAACACGCCCTCGATGACGCGCTCGCCGCGCGCATGGGCGACCGCGGCCGGCAGGTTGCGCACCACATCGGCGAAGCCGTCGATCGTCGCGGCGACCGCCCTGCGCATCTGCGCGACCTCGTAGGGATCCTTGACCAGGCGCTGCTCGCTCGCGACCTCGGCGAATCGGTCGAACTCCTGCGTCTCCTCCTCGCCGCCGGGCAGCCCGTTCTCGGAACGGATCTCGCGGACCATCTCCTCGACGCCCGGGTCGACGGCAGGCATGACCGAGAGCGAGAGCTGCGCGCCGACGTCCTTGGCCAGGTGGTCGCGCAGCGTGTCGATGTGGCGGCAGGGGATGCCGATGCGCTGCTCGGTCTCCTCGAGGGTGGGGCGCCGCCCCACCCACAGCTCGCCGTAGCGGGCATCGGCGTAGAACTCGGTCGTGTCGAAGCCCGCGCGGGGGCGGAAGAAGTAGGTGGCCTCGCCGCGGGAGGGATCCTCGGCCGAGGGCTCCACGACCAGCACGCTGTCGGGCTCCTCATCGGCCACGAGGCCGCCGTAGTAGGCGAAGGCGGTGTCAGGGCGGAAGGGGTAGTCGGTGTCGTTGGACCGGACCTTGAACACACCCGCGGGCAGCACCAGGCGGGTCGCCGGGATCGCCCCGACCAGGGCGTCGTGACGGGCGGGGGTGAAGTCCGCGACCTCGCGCCGTTCGGGCCGAGGGACCTCCTCGTCCCAGTCCTCCGCGATGAAGGCGCGGAACGCCTCGTTCGTGGGGCGCTGCGAACGCGCGTCGCCGCGAGAGGCGAGCTCCTCGGGGCTCGGGCCGGTCGAGGGGTCGGTGGTCGGGTCGGTGCTGGGGGTGCGCTCCTGGTTCATCACGGTCCGATGCTCTCACGCCGGGCTACTGTGGGGCGTATGGGCGAAGAATCGAGCAGCACGCGCAGCGGCGGGGCGAGGATCCCGGAGGCGGCGCGCATCGACCTGCACACCCATTCCACGTTCTCCGACGGCACCTCGAGCGTGCCGGAGCTCCTGCGCGAGGCGCGCGAGGCGGGTCTCGACATGATCGCCCTGACCGATCACGACACCACGGCGGGCTGGGACGACGCCCGCGCGGCTGCGCGGGGGAGCGGGGTCGCGGTGATCCCCGGGATCGAGGTCTCCGCCGAGCACGGGAGCCTCAGCGTGCATATCCTCGCGCTGCTCGTGGACCCCTCGCCGGGCACGGCGCTCGCCGCGGAGCTGCGCCGCGCCCGGGAGTCCCGGACGCGGCGGGCCCGCGCCATGGTCGACCGGATCGGCCGAGACCATCCGGTCGGCTGGGACGACGTGCTCGAGCAGCTCGCCGCGGCGGACACGACCGTGGGCCGGCCGCACATCGCCGACGCCCTCGTCGCGCGCGGCGTGGTCGCCGATCGCAGCGCCGCCTTCGCGGGGCTGCTGGCTCCCTCGAGCCCCTACTACGTGCCCTACTACGCCCCGGCTCCGGACACCGCGGTGCGCGCGATCGTGGAGGCGGGCGGGGTCGCGATCGCCGCGCATCCCGCCTCCGGGATGCGCGAGGGCGCGGTGCCGGTGGACCTGCTGGAGCGCATGACGCAGGCGGGGCTCGCCGCGATCGAGGTCGAGCACCGCGAGCACGATGCGGTCGAGCGGGAGCGGCTGCGCGCCTATGCGCAGGAGCACGGGCTCCTGATCACCGGGGGGAGCGACTACCATGGCGCAGGCAAACCCAACCGGCTGGGGGAGAACCTCACCAGTCCGGCTGTCCTCTCCGCGCTCCTTGATCGCGCCACGAGCGAAACCGAGGTCTTCCATCCGTGAACCTGGTGGATCTCCGCTTTCTCGCGGAAGTCTTCGTCACCCTCTTCGTCATCGTCGACCCGCCGGGGACGATCCCCATCTTCATGGCCCTCACGGGCTCGATGACCGTCAGGCAGCGGTCCCGCGCGGCGCTGGTCGCGGTGGGCGTCGCCCTTCTGATCATCGGCGGGTTCGCGCTGTTCGGCCAGTTCATCCTGTCCTACATGCACATCTCCCTGCCGGCCCTGCAGTTCTCCGGAGGCCTGCTCCTGCTGCTCATCGCCCTGCAGCTGCTGACGGGCAAGGAGGACGAGATGGCGGCCTCCGAGGGCGTGAACGTGGCCCTCGTGCCGCTGGGCACACCGCTGCTGGGCGGCCCCGGAGCGATCGTCGCGATGATGCTCTTCGTGCAGCGCACGGACGGCCGGATCACCCACGTGAGCGCGATCGTCCTGGCCCTGCTGGGGATCGCGGTCATGATGTACGTGTTCATGCGCTTCTCGGGCGGGATCGCGAAGGTCCTCGGCAAGGGCGGCGTCACCCTGGTGACCCGCATCTCCGGCGTGCTCCTCGCCGCGATCTCGACGCAGATGATCTTCGACGCGATCCGCGCCTTCCTCGCCGACTGGGGCATGCTCGTCGCCTGAGGCGGCCGGGAACGACGAGTGCCGCGTGAGGAGCCGGGATCCTTCGGGATCCGGCTCCTCACGCGGCACTCGTCGCCGGGATCAGGCCTCGGAGGCGCCGCCGCGGCCCCGGCCGCCGCGCGAGCGGCGACGGCCGCGGGAGCCCGAGCGCTTCTCGCCGCTGCCGCTGTCGCCGCCGGCATCCGGACCGGCGGACTCGCCGGAGGAGACGACCTCGCCGTTGACCCGGCGGGTGCGCGTGCGCGACCGGTTCCGCCGCGGACGCTCCTCCGCGGCGGCCTCGCCCTCCTGACGCTTCTCGCCACGGGCGTCGGGACGTCCGCCGCGACCGCCGCCGCGCCCCTCGCGGCCGCCACGTCCGCCGCGGCCGCCCTCGCGGGGACCCCGCCCCGAGTCGGGCCCGCCGAGGTCCTCGATCTCCTCCGCCTCGAGGCCCTCGCGGACGCGCTTGTCCCGGGGCAGCGTGCCCTTGGTGCCGCTCGGGATGTCGAGGTCGGCGTACAGGTGCTCGGACGTCGAGTAGGTCTCCACCGCCTCGGTCGTCTCGAGGCCCAGCTGACGCGCGATCAGCGACCAGCGCGCGAGGTCCTCCCAGTCCACGAAGGTGACGGCGGTGCCCTTCTTGCCCGCGCGGCCGGTGCGGCCCGTGCGATGCAGGTAGGTCTTGTCGTCGTCCGGGCAGTTCCAGTTGATGACATGGGTGACGTCGGTGACGTCGATGCCGCGGGCCGCGACATCGGTCGCGATGAGCACGTCGACCTTGCCGTTGCGGAAGGCGCGCAGGGCCTGCTCCCGGGCTCCCTGGCCCAGGTCCCCGTGCAGCGGCGCGGCCGCGAAGCCGCGGCCCTGGAGATCTCCGGCCACCCGGTCGGCCTCGCGCTTGGTGCGCATGAAGACGATCGTCAGACCGCGGCCCCGCGCCTGCAGGATGCGGGCGAGGACCTCGATCTTGTCGAGCTGGTGGGCGCGGTAGACGACCTGGGTGATGTCCGCCTTGGTGCGCGACTCGTCGCCCGGGTCGTGGGCGCGGATGTGCGTGGGCTGCGACATGAAGCGGCGCGCCAGGGCCATGATCGGCCCGGGCATCGTCGCGGAGAACAGCATCGTCTGCCGGGCGGTCGGCACGGCGCTGAGCAGCTTCTCGATGTCCTCGAGGAAGCCCAGGTCGAGCATCTCGTCGGCCTCGTCGAGCACGGCCGTGCGCACCTGGGACAGGTCCAGGTGCTTCTGCCGCATGAGGTCGATCAGGCGCCCCGGAGTGCCCACGACGATCTCGACGCCCGTCTCGAGGGCCTCGATCTGCGGCTCGTAGGCGCGGCCGCCGTAGACGGTGAGGATCCGCACCGGACGGGTCAGGGACGCGTCCTGGAGGTCCTGGGCGACCTGCACGGCCAGCTCGCGGGTCGGCAGGACGACGAGGCCCTGCGGCTTTCCGACCGGACGGTCCTGCGGGTTGTCCTCGCCGGGGGCGACGACGCTCTGCAGCATCGGGATGCCGAAGCCGAGGGTCTTGCCGGTGCCGGTCTTGGCCTGGCCGATGATGTCGCGGCCGCGCAGGGCGACCGGGAGGGTCATCGCCTGGATCGGGAACGGGTGGATGATGCCCTTCTTCGCCAGGGACTCGACGATGTCCGGGCGGACGTCGAAGTCGGCGAAGGTCGGGGCGGGGGTGCCGGAGCTCTGCTCGACGGCGGGAGAGGCCGACTCGGCCTCATCGATGTGCGGGGTGGTTTCGGGCACAGTTCATCTCTCTGATATGGGTCTGCACCCTCACTGTATCCCCTGCGGCCCGGGCGGGTCCGGCCCCAGGGGCGTGCGTCACGCGCGTATCAGCCGCGGACGAGGACCGCGGCGGTGATGCGGGTGATGACCGTCGCCGAGGCACGCCACGGACCTGGCACCAGCCGCTGGCCGTGGTTGAGCCACGCGTTCGTCGTCCCGGAGCCGCTGACCGTGGATGAGACAGAAGGACCAGCGTTCTGCCTCATCGACGGTCAGCGGGAGCGGGTCCGCTTCGTCCGGGCTCGTCGTCCTCAGCCGAGGAATCCGACGCGGCGCTGCTCCTGCGCGGCGACCTCGACATAGGCGACCTTCGCGCCCGGGACCAGCAGGGTGCGGCCCTTGGCGTCGCGCAGGGAGGCGACGGTGCCGGCGTTCACGGCATCCGTGAGGGCTTCGAGCGTGTGCTCGATCGGCTCGTCGATCTCGATGACGAGCTCGCGCGGGGAGTGCTGGATGCCGATGCGGATCTCCATGGTGGACGGACCTTCCGGAAGGGAGTCGGGTACGGCGCGAGTCTAGCCCGCCGGCGCGGAGGTCGGGCCGGGGCATGATCCCTGTTCGCGCAGGGGAGAAGCGGTTCAGGGCACGGGGACGGCGCGGAAGCCCGACAGCCCCTCGGTGAGCAGCCGGGCCACGATGGCGATCACCTCGTCCTCCCGCTCCGGCGTCGCGTCCTGGCCGATCAGCCGGGCGCAGTTCTGCGCGGCGGAGATGAGGGACCGGCCCAGCACGCGCGCCTCGACGTCGTCGAGCTCGCGATAGGTCATCAGCAGCCGCGCGAGCCGCAGAGCCATCGCGTCCAGCAGCTCTCCGACGCGCTCCGCACAGGCGAGGGAGACCAGCTCCTCGCCCAGGAACAGGCGCAGCGGGGTGCCTGTCGCCGTGAGCCGGTAGAAGGTGCGCAGACCCGACTCGACGCGCTCGAGAGGGGGCCCGGTGTGCGCGCCCAGCGCGTCGATCGCCGCGTGCACGACCGCGGCCCGCTGCTCGAGCACGGCGAGGTACAGGGCTTCCTTGGAGGCGAAATGCTGGTACACCACCGGCTTGGTCGCCCCGGCCGCGCGGGCGACGTCGTCCATCGAGGTGCCCTGGAAGCCGTGTTCGCTGAAGTGCTCGGCCGCGATCGCGAGGAGCTGGGCGCGACGCTGCTCCCTGGGCATTCTCCGGGTGGTCATGCTCCCAGTCTAGGCGGGCCGGACCTCGGATGTCCGGGCCATGCGATTGGATGGGGGCATGAGACGAGGAGGTGGGACGGAGGCCGCGGCGGCCGTGCGCCTGCTGGACCCGGACCTGAGCCGGCTCCCGCGGCCGCGGGAGGGCGCGGACCTGGATCCCGCACAGCGCGAGGCCTGCGATCTGCTGCGATCGGGAGGGTCGGTGCTCGTGCACGGCGCACCCGGGAGCGGCCGGACGACCCTCGCGCTGAGCGCGGCGCTCGCCTGTGCGGGCGAGGCCCGCGGGGCCGCCGAGCCGGTGCTGCTGCTGTCCCCGCGGCGCGGGACCGCCGCCCCGCTGCGGGACGCGGTCGCCCTCGCCGGGGCCGCGGGGACGGTGCGGGTCTCCACGCCCGCCGCCCTCGCCTTCGCCCTGGTGCGCGCCGATGCCCTCTCCCGCGGGCGCGGAGAGCCGAGCCTGGTCACGGGAGCGGAGCAGGACGCCCTGCTCGCGGAGCTGATCGCCGTGCACGAGCCATGGCATCTCGAGCTCGACGCCGCCACCCGCGCGCTGCCCGGCTTCCGCACCGAGCTGCGTGAGCTGATCACCCGCGCGAGCGAGCTCGGCCTCGGCCCCGCGGAGCTCGCGGAGCTCGGCCGCCGGCGCGGCCGCCCGGCCTGGTGCGACGCCGCCGCGCTGCTCGGAAGCTATCGGGAGGTCCTGGCTCTGCAGGAGACGACGGCGCTGGACGCGGGCCCGCGCCTGGACTCGGGCGACATCGTCCGCACCGCCGCCCGGCTTCTCGAGCGGCGCCCCGGTCCCGCCCTCGTGGTCGACGACGTCCAGGACCTCACCGCGGCGGGCGTCGCCCTCGTGCGGCGGATCCACGCGCTCGGCGTGCCGGTCCTGGCCACCTCCTGTCCTGACCTCGCGGTCGACACGTTCCGCGGATCGGTGCCCGAGGCCGGGACGCGGCTCGCGCTCGGCGCGGAGGTCGTCCTGCCCGCGCGCCGCCGCGGCCGGGGCGCCGTCCAGCGCGCCTGCGACGACCTCCGCGCCCGGCTCCCGCGCGCCGGGGCGCCGCCTGCCCTGCGCCGTCCCCCTCGGCAGGGCGAGGACGGGAGCCTCGCCGTGCTGCGGGCCGCGGACCCCCTCGAGGAGGCGCAGCTGATCGCCGCGGTGCTGCGGGACCTCCACCACAGCGAGGGCATCCCCTACGACGAGATGGCGGTCGTCTGCCGTTCGGGCGGGGTCGTCGACGAGGTCGCCGAGCTGCTGCAGCGCCAGGACCTCCCGGTGTCGACCTCGACGCGTCTGCGCCCCCTGCGCGAGGAGCGCGTCGTGACCGACCTGCTGCGCATCGTCGAGCTCGCCGCGACCGGCGACGCGCTCGCGGGCGAGGAGGCCATGTCGCTCCTGCGCGGTCCCTTCGGAGACGCGGACGCCCTGCGGCTGCGCCGGATCCGTCGCCTCCTGCTGGATGCGCGCCGCGAGCGCGCCGCGGAGGGCGAGGACCCGGTCCCGAGCATCTCCCTGCTCGCCCGGGCCGTGATCGGCGCAGACGTGCCGGGCCTGCCCGCTCCCGAGGAGCGCGACCGGGCGGCCGCCCCCGTGCATCGGCTCCGACGCATGATCGCGGCGGTCGCGGAGCTCGGCCCCGAGCCCGCCGCGACCGATGCGCTGTGGGCGGCCTGGGACGCGGCCGGCGTCGCCGAGGGCTGGAGGACCGCGGCGCTCGGCGCGGAGGACCGCGCCGACGACGCCCGCGCCCGGCTGACGGCGCACCGTCTCGACGCCGTCACCGCCCTGTTCGCCGCGGCGGACCGCTTCACCGACCGCCGTCCCGAGGCCGATGCGCTCGTGTTCATCGACCATGTGCGCGCATCGGCCATCGCGGAGGACACCCTCGCGCAGCGGGCGGAGCCCCGCGGCCGGGTCAGCATCCTCACCCCCGCACAGCTGATGGGCCATGAGCGCGAGATCGTGGTCCTCGCCCGCGTGCAGGAGGGATCATGGCCCAACACGCGCCTGCGCTCGACCCTGATGGGCGCCGCGGAGCTCTCCCTCGAGCTCGAGCAGCCGGACCCGGGGCTCGAGGCGGCCGCGCTGCGGGCCGTGCAGCGCGAGATCGTCATCGCCGACGAGATCCGGCTGGCCGTGGTCGCCCTCAGCCGCGCGCGCGACCGGGTCCTCGTGACGGCGGTCGACGGCGGGGAGCTCAGCCCCTCGGCGCTCCTCGACGCGCTCGAGAGGTCCGCGGGAACGAGCTGGGTCGACCCGGCGCGCCTGCGGGCCGATCCCGGTCCCGCCCCCGACGCGCGGCGCCTCGTCGCGGTGCTGCGCGCCCAGCTGACGGGAGAGGACCCCACCCGGCGCGAACGCGCCGCCGTGCTCCTGGCACGTCTCGCCCAGGAGCAGGTCGACGGCACCGATCCCGACCGCTGGTACCACCAGGAGCCCAGCACCGGAGCCCCGATCGCGGAGGAGGGCTCCCTGCTGCGGCTGAGCCCCTCGGCCCTCGAGCGCGCCGCGGACTGCCCGCGGGCCTGGCTGCTCGAGCGCTCCGGCGGCACACCCGAGGCCGGCCCCGCCCAGGCGATCGGGACGGGTGTGCACGCCCTCGCCCAGGAGCACCCCGCCGGAGTCCCCGAGGCGGGGATCCCCGATCTGCTCGCGCAGCTGCACCGACTGCTGCGACCCCTCGGCCTCGAGCAGACCTGGTCGGGACGCCGCAGCCTGCGCCAGGCCGATGCCGCCGCCCGCACCCTGGTCGCCTATCTCTCCTCCGCGGCCCCGGCGCTCGCGATCGAGGCCCCCTTCGAGGTGCAGCTCGGCGACGTCGTCCTGCGCGGGGCGGTCGACCGGATCGAGGGCACGGCGCAGGCCGCTCGGATCGTCGACCTCAAGACGGGGCGACAGGCCAAGACGGCGGCGAAGGCGCAGGAGGACCTGCAGCTGGCCGCGTACCAGGCGGCCCTGCGCGAGGGGGCCCTCGACGAGGCGCTCGGCGGACGCGCACGGAGCGCCGGAGCCTCCCTCGTCTACCTCGGCACGCCCTCGGCCAGACCCGCGATCCGCGATCAGCGCGCCCTGCAGGAGGCGGAGGACCCGGCCTGGTTCGACGCCGTCGTCGCGGACGTCTCCGCGGATCTGCGCGGCAGCCGGGTCCAGGCCCGCCGCACCGCCCACTGCGACCGCTGCAGCGTGCGGCGGAGCTGCCCTCTCTTCCCGGAAGGAGCGGAGCTGTGAGCACGGACCGCCTCCCGCGCCTCGGCGCCCTGGACCTCGCCGCTCTCATGGGGCAGCACCCGCCCACCCCGGAGCAGGCCGCCGTGATCGAGGCCCCGCTCGCCCCGATGCTCGTCGTCGCCGGAGCCGGCAGCGGCAAGACCGAGACGATGGCCGCCCGGGTGGTGTGGCTGATCGCCAACGGCCTGGTCCAGCCCCGCCAGGTGCTGGGGCTGACCTTCACCCGCAAGGCCGCCCACGAGCTCGGCGAGCGGATCGGCGTCCGCCTGTCGACGCTCGCCGACGCCCTCGAGCGGGAGGGCATGGCGCTGCCCCCGGGGCTCGTGCGCGGGCAGGACGAGCTCGTGGGCCAGCGGCCCCTGGTCCACACCTACAACGGCTTCGCCCTGGACCAGGTGACCGAGCATGCGCTCGCCGCGGGGCTGACCCCGGACTTCACGATGATGTCGCCCTCGGCCTCCTTCCAGCTCGCCCACGAGATCGTCGAGGGCTGGGACGACACGCTCGACCTCGACGCCTCCCCGGCCTCGATCACCGCGGCGCTCATCTCGCTGACGAGCTCGCTCGCGGACCATCTCCTCGAACCCGCTCAGCTGGACGCCGAGCTGGCCCGGATCCGCGAGCACCTCGACCAGATCCCGCTGCAGGTCGAGGGCCGCCGACGCACGACGCCCAAGGCCGTCGCGAACGCGATCGCCGCCCTCGACGCGCGCCGCGCCCTGGTCCCGCTGCTCGAGCGCTTCGCGGAGATCCGGCACGAGCAGGGGGCCCTGGACTTCGCCGACCAGGTGACGATCGCGGCACGCATCGCCCGGACCGTCCCCGCCGCGGGGAACCTGGCCAGGGACCTGCACCGGGTCGTGCTGCTGGACGAGTTCCAGGACACGTCCGTGGCCCAGCTCGAGCTGCTCGCGGGACTGTTCGGCCCCGGGCACGCCACCTGCGCGGTCGGGGACCCCCAGCAGGCGATCTACGGCTGGCGCGGAGCCTCGGCCGCGAGCCTTTCCGGCTTCGTCCGCGCGTTCTCGTCCCCGCGGGCGCCCGTCCTCCAGCGCACCCTGTCGACGTCCTGGCGCAACGACCGGGCGCCGCTGGCGGTCGCCAATCGGATCGCTGCGCCCCTGAGGGAGGCCTCCGTCGGCATCGAGATCCCGCAGCTGCGGCCCCGTCCCGGAGCCGGGGAGGGGGCTGTCTGGACGCACGAGGCGGCTGACGAGCGCGGCGAGGCGCGGGCGATCGCCGCCTGGATCCATGCCCGCCGGGGCGAGCACGACGGCAGCGCCGAGGATGCCGTGCCCACCGCCGCCGTCCTGGTCCGCGCGCGCCGCCAGATCCCCGTCCTCGCCGAGGAGCTCGAGGCCGCGGGCCTGCCCGTCGAGATCGTCGGGCTCGGCGGACTGCTGCACCGGCCGGAGGTCGCCGACGTCCGGGCCCTGCTCGAATGCGTCCACGACCCGGGCCGCGGGGACTCCCTCATGCGGCTGCTCGCCGGACCGCGCCTGCGGCTGGGCGCCCGGGACGTGGCGGTGCTGGGGCGCTGGCGGGACCGGCAGGGGGCGCGTCGGCGCACCGACCCGGCCGCGCGCGACGACGTCGACGCGGTGGGCCTCGTCGACGCCCTCGACGATCTCCCGCCCCGGGACTGGACCGATCCCGAGGGCCGCCGCCTCAGCGACGCGGCCCGCGCGCGGCTGCGCGACCTGCAGGAGCTGCTGCGCTCCCTGCGCCGGCGGCTGGCCGTGCCGCTGGGCGACCTGGTCACCGCAGCGGTGCGCGCGCTCGGCCTCGACCTGGAGCAGATGGCCGCCGGCGCGTCGCTCGCGGATCTCGAGGCCTTCCGCAGCTACGCCGTGCAGTTCGAGCGCAGCGCGCGCCATCCGGGCCTCGGCCCGTTCCTCGCCCTGCTCGACATCAGCGAGGACAAGGAGGCCGGGCTGGCCGTCACCGCCGGGGAGGTCGACCCGGATCCCGCGGCTGTCACCCTCATCACGATGCATTCCGCCAAGGGGCTGGAATGGGACCTCGTCGCGGTCGCCGGTCTCGTGGAGGGAGGGGTTCCCAGCTACGACCTGCGTCGCGCGAAGACGGGGGAGGACGGCCGGGTGCGGGTCGCGGCGAGCGGCTGGCTGGGGCCCCTGGCCGATGCCGCCGTGCCCTCCTCCCTGCGCGGGGACGCGGACATCCTCCCGCAGCTGCGCTGGGCGGAGGCGGACACGCAGGTCGATGCGGAGGCCCTGATCCAGGAGTACCAGGAGGAGGAGGGGGCCGCGGGCCTGGCGGAGGACCGCCGGCTCATGTACGTCGCCGTGACGCGGGCCCGCAGCAGCCTGCTGCTGACCTCCGCGGCGTGGAGGCAGGGCCTCGCCCGGCCTCGCCCCCGCTCCCGCTATCTCGCCGAGGCCCTGCCCGTCGTCCCCGGGCCGTTCCAGGTGCGGGAGGACGTGCCCGAGCAGAATCCGCTCGAGGCCGCCGCTCTCGTGGAGTCCTGGCCGCCGGAGCCGGGTGCTCCCGAGCAGCGGGTCGCCGCGGCGCGGGAGCTGCTCGCCCGGGCCCGGGCGGGCGAGCTCGAGGAGGTGCCGGAGGAGGACCCGCTGGCCGAGGCGGCCCGTCGCGTGCTGGCGGATCTCGCGGCCCGGAGGGAGGCCGCGAGCGTGCACTCGCCGGTGCGTCTGTCGGCGAGCCAGATCGTCCGCCGCGCCCAGGACCCGGCGGGCGCCGCGCTCGATCTGCTGCGTCCCGTGCCGCGCCCGCCGGCCGCCTCGGCCCGCCGCGGCACGGCCTTCCACTCCTGGCTCGAGGGGCATCTGGCCGGGGGCACCCTCCTGGACCTCGAGGACCTCCTGGATCTCCCCGCCGCGGAGGAGGACGAGCTGGCCGGACCCGGGGACCTCGCCGCCCTGCGCGAGGCCTTCGAGTCCTCGCCCTGGGCGGGACGGACCCCGGTGGCGGTCGAGCATCCGGTGACCACGCGCATCGGTCCGCTCAGCGTGCGAGGGGTGATCGACGCCGTCTACGAGGAGGAGACCCCGGCGGGACCGGGCGTGATCATCGTGGACTGGAAGACGGGCCGGGTCCCGCCGCCCTCACGCCGCGCGGCGAAGGCCCTGCAGCTGTCCGTGTACCGGCTGGCGTGGCACGAGCAGACGGGCATGCCGCTCGCGCGGATCCGCACGGCCTTCCACTACGTCGCCGAGGGGCGCACCCTCTGGGTCGAGGACCACCCGGAGACGGAGGAGCTGCTGGCGATGCTCGACCCCTCCGCGCCTCAGCGGGTCCCGTCCGCCTCGAGGGGACGGTCGTCCTCGGGCTGATCGTCCTCGTCCCCGGCCCGGTCGCCCCGCAGGGCGTCGAAGGCCTTTTCCGCCTCGTCGCGGGCCAGCTGCGCGAGGTCCGCCTCGAGGTCGGCGAGCATGCCGCGGGCATCCTCGACGATCTCCGGGTCCTCCGCGTCGAGCCCGTGCAGGAGCCAGTCCCCGACGGCGAACTCGCCCACCGCCTGCGCCCTCTCGAGCAGCCGCGGATGCGGGCGCACGGCCAGACGCTCCACGTACGCGGCGTAGAGGTCGTCGAAGGCCTCGGCGTCCAGGGCCGCCACCAGCCAGGCCAGGTCCGTCGCGGGGTCCCCGATCCGTGCCGAGGCCCAGCCCTGGACCGTGCTGATCCGGCCCTCGCGGGCGAACAGCGCCTCCTCCGACAGATCGGCATGCGTGAACACCGGGGTGAAGTCCCACAGCTCGTCGTCCTCCAGCAGACGCACCCAGCGCTGGGACACCGCCGCGGGCAGGTGCTGCGCCGCGCGCAGCCGCGCGACCTGGGACCGGTGCATGGCGCGCAGCGCCGCGGCGCTGAAGGACTCCACCCCGGTCGCCTCCGCCGCGTAGCCGCGCAGGGAGTGGATCCGGGCGAGGGTCGCGCCCAGGGAGGCGGCGAGGCTCCGGTCCGACGCGAGCCGGTCGAACATGAGGGGGACGCCCTCGGGGGCGGCGGTCACGGCGGCGCGGCCGCCCTCCGGGAGGGTCACGAACCCCAGCACCTCGGGCACGAGATCCCGCAGATCGGATCCCGAGAGCGAGTCCGCGACCCGCACCGACTTCTCCAGCTCGGCGCCGGCCGCGGCCGTCACGGGGCAGGCGACGATGACGCGCCGCCCGTCCTCCCCGGTGACCCCGGCGACCTCGAGGTCCTCCGCAGGCGTCGCGATGGGGACCGTCGAGACCGGGACCATGCCGGGGACGGCGGCTGCCGCCACGGCGGCGAGGGCGTAAGGATTGCGTCGCACCCGTTCACCGTACCGTCCGCGGCTCCGGGCTCCGCGTAGGCTTGCCGCCATGGTGACGATGCGTGGAACCCAGCTCATGACGCCCCTGACGCACTTCGGCCCCGACCGGGATGCGCTGCGCCGGACGGGGGACGGGATCCTCGATGCGGGGGAGGACGCCCGCTATCTGGTCACCCGTGCGGGATCGGTGAGCCTGCGCGAGGGCGAGGGCGGTCGTCTCGAGCTGGCGCTCGAGACCCGCGACCCGCGGATCGGCGTGCAGAACCCCCTGGTGTATCTGGGGCGGCTGGACGGGATGCGGATCATCGCGGCGGAGGATCCCGAGCCGGGACCGGAGCTGGAGGACCCGGGGCGCGAGATGCACGACATCCGGCAGGTCGCGCCGCGCCTGGACCCCGTCACCGCGAGCTACGCGCTGACGGCCAGCGCGATGGCGACCTGGCATCGGACCACTCGCTTCTGCCCGGCCTGCGGGGCGCTGCTCGAGCCCACCACGGGCGGCTGGGTGCTGCGCTGCACCGTCGAGGGCTCCGAGCACTTCCCGCGCACCGATGCCGCCGTGATCATGGGGGTGCGCGACGGGCAGGACCGCCTGCTGCTGGCGCGGAACGCCGCCTTCCGCAGTCGCTTCCACTCGGTGCTGGCGGGCTTCGTCGAGCCGGGGGAGACCCTCGAGAACGCCGTCGTGCGAGAGGTCCACGAGGAGGTCTCCCTCGCGGTGACCGAGCTCGAGTACATCGGCTCGCAGCCCTGGCCCTTCCCCCGGTCGCTGATGATCGGGTACCGCGCCTGGGTCGCGGATCCGGAGCGGCTCCGCCTGCAGGACGGCGAGCTCGCCGAGGCGCGCTGGTTCTCCCGCGAGGAGCTCGCCGCGGCGCTGGCGGACGGGGAGATCGAGGTGCCCGCGGGATCCTCGATCGGCCGGGCGCTCATCGAGGACTGGTACGGCGGGGAGCTGCCCGCGGCCTGAGCATCCGTCCGTCGGGCCCCGCTGGCACACTGGGAGGCGATGAACCAGAGCATCCCCGACCCCAGCACCTCCGCGGACTCGATCCTCGCGGGCCTCGACCCTGAGCAGCGCGAGGTGGCCCGCGCCTTCGGCGGGCCGGTCTGCGTGCTCGCCGGCGCCGGGACGGGCAAGACCCGGGCGATCACGCACCGGATCGCCTACGGCGTCGCGACCGGCCAGCTGAACCCGCGCCACGTCCTCGCCGTGACGTTCACGGCGAAGGCCGCCGCGGAGATGCGCGCCCGCCTGCGGGACCTGGGGGTTCCGGCTGTGCAGGCGCGCACCTTCCACGCCGCGGCGCTGCGTCAGCTGCGCCATTTCTGGCCGCGCGTGGTGGGCGGGCCGATGCCCGAGATCATGCCGAACAAGTTCGCGGGGGTGGCGGAGGCGTGCGCCCGCCTGCACATGAGCGTGGACCGGGCGGCTCTGCGGGACGTCGTCGCGGAGGTGGAGTGGTCCCGGGTCTCGATGCTCACCCCGGAGAACTACCCGGAGGCGGCCGAGCGGGCCCGCCGCCCGGGCGTCGCGGGCTTCGGCGCCCGTTCGATCTCCCGGATCCTCGCGCAGTACGAGGAGGTCAAGAAGGAGAGGAGCGTGCTCGACTTCGAGGACGTCCTGCTCCACATGGTCGGGTTCCTCTCCGAGCGGGCCGATGTCGCCCGCGAGGTCCGCGCGCAGTACCGCCATCTGGTGGTCGACGAGTACCAGGACGTCTCCACCCTCCAGCACGCCCTGCTGCGTCTGTGGCTGGGCCCCAGCACGGATCTGTGCGTGGTCGGCGACGCCGCCCAGACCATCTACACCTTCGCGGGCGCGAGGGCGTCCTTCCTGCTGGACTTCGGCCGCGAGTTCCGCGGCGCGCAGACGATCCGCCTCGAGCGCAACTACCGCTCCACCCCGCAGATCGTGCGCCTGGCCAACACCGTGCTCGACGGGGCCCGCGGACGCACCCGCGAGCACCGTCTCACCCTCGTCTCCCAGCGCGAGACCGGACCGGTGCCGGTGATCGAGACCTACGCCGACGACGTGGCCGAGGCAGAGGGCGTCGCGGAGCGGATCGCGGCGCGCATGGCCGAGGGGCATCCGGCCTCCGGCATGGCCGTCCTGTTCCGGACGAACAGCCAGTCCGAGGCGGTGGAGGAGGCTCTGACGGGGCGGGGGATCGGATACCTGGTCCGCGGAGGGGATCGCTTCTTCGAGCGGCAGGAGGTGCGCCGCGGGGTGATGGCGCTGCGTGCCGCGGCCCGGCTCGAGGCCGAGGATCCTGCGCGCATGGTCCGCGACGTGCTCGGGCAGCAGGGGTGGGCGGCGGAGCCCCCTGCTGCGAGCGGCGCCGTGCGCGAGCGCTGGGATTCGCTCAACGCCCTCGTGAACCTGGCCGACACGGTGCTGGCCCGTCCTGGCGCGGACCTCCCGCAGCTCGTGCGCGAGCTCGAGGAGCGGGCGGAGGCGCAGAGCGCCCCCGAGGTCGACGGCGTGACCCTCGCCTCCGTGCACGCCGCGAAGGGTCTCGAGTGGTCCGCGGTCTGGCTGATCGGCGCGAGCGACGGGCTGCTGCCGATCTCGATGGCGCAGACCGCGGCGGAGATCGAGGAGGAGCGCCGCCTGCTGTACGTCGCGCTCACGCGGGCACGGGATCTGCTGACGGTGTCCTGGGCCGCGGCCCGCACCCCCGGATCCCGGGGATCCCGCAAGCCCAGCCGCTTCCTCGACGGCGTGGAGGATCACCCGGCGGCTCCGCAGAGCGCCGGGGCGAGCGCCCGACGCACGGGCCGCCGCAGCGCGAGCGTCCACACGGTGTGCCGCGTCTGCCGCGGCGGGCTCGCGACCCCGCACGAGTCCCGCATCGGTCGTCACGAGACCTGCCCGCCCAGCTATCCCGAGGAGCTGCTGGACGCGCTGCGCAGCTGGCGCGGCGGCCGTGCCGGGCAGCTGCGCATCCCGCCGCACTCCCTGCTGACCGATGCCGCGCTCGAGGCGATCGCGGAGCGCGATCCGCAGGATGCCGCGGAGCTGGTGCGCATCCCCGGGGCCGGTGCCGTGGCCCGGGAGGCCGAGGGCTCGCAGATCCTCGCGCTGCTCGAGAAGCACCGTCCGGATCGGCAAAACCCCAGGTAGAAAAAAGATTGGCGCGGTCGGGAAGACCATGTAGAGTTGCTCTCGTTCATCGTCCGCATCGTGGTCCGGGGCACCGGAGCGCGCAGCCAGAAAGGAGGTGTCGCTGTGATCGACAGGAATATCGAGGCCGAATCCGGTCCCTACGGCGACACCCTCGGCGCCTTCGTGCGCGCCGTGCAGCTGCCGCGCTTCCGGAACAAGCGCCCCCTGGTGTGCACCCACTGATGCTGATCTGAGGCCCTGCCTCAGCCCGGAGTGGGCGGCACCGCAGCCGAACCCTCCGACAACGACGACTCTGAAGCAGCGAGACGATGACGAACGTCCTCACCCATACTTCCTCCGCACCCGCATCCGCACAGGTCCCCGCCTTCGACGGGCTGCCCTGCCAGCGCCGCGACCTCGCGGACCTCTACTTCTCCGAGCGGCCTGCCGAGCTCGAGCAGGCCAAGAAGCTCTGCGCCGACTGCCCGCTGCGCCAGGAGTGCCTCCAGGGCGCCGTCATGCGCGGTGAGCCGTGGGGCGTCTGGGGCGGCGAGATCTTCGCCGACGGCCGCGTGATCGCGGTCAAGCGCGGCCGCGGCCGCCCCCGCAAGAACGCCGCGGCGTGATCGCATGCAGAAGGGGCGGGACACCGATGGTGTCCCGCCCCTTCCCCACGTCTCAGGCCTTGCCGAGGATCCGGTTGAGCTTGGTGCCGCACTCGGGGCACACGGCCTTCGCCATGCGCCGACCGTTCGAGACGACGACGTCGCCCTCGGCCTCGCGCTTCTCGCGGCACTTCACGCAGTAGAACTCCCCTGCGTACTTCTCGTCAGCCATGCAATCTCCTTCAGTGGGCTCGCGCGACCAGCACCTGCTGCGCCGCCCGCGCCGAGCGGGGTCGGTCCACTCTAACGGGGTCGGAGGGGTCCTCACGAATCCGGGGAGGCGGGCCGGGGGCCCGTCGCGCGCTTCGGGAGAGGATGCTCGAGGAGCGGGGGAAGTGCGCGCGACGGACCACGACCGTGAGTGCCGGAAACCGTGCGGAGCGGCAGTCCGGGCGAGGCCCCGGGGGCGCTCAGCACCACGCGCACCTTCCCCGTGTGCGTCTGCTAGTTATCCCGGGGCCTCACTTCTCAGCGAACCTAGTGCCTCGGGGGGACGGCGGTCAAAGGCGGATCTCCCCGACGCTGTGGACAAGTGCTCGATCTGTGTGGAAAGACGGTGGGCGACGGTGGGCGCACCTGTGGATGATACGGGGACGCATCCGACCCGGGGGCCTCTGACGTGCACGGGCAGCCGTGCACAGCTGTGGACGACACGCACGGGCAACTTTTTTCTGCGAGTCTGGGAGCATGCCACGCACCACCGCCCAGACATGCCTGAGCGAGCGCACCGGGCCCCGCGGGGAGCGCGTCCTCGTACGGCGTTCGGCCCGTCGCCGCCGCAGCGTCTCGATCACCCGGCGGGACGGCGACCTCGTCGTCGCGATCCCCGCCTCCTTCAGCCGGCGCGAGGAGCGCGAATGGGTCGACCGGATGCTCGAGCGCCTCGGCCGCTCCGAGGCGGCCCGGACCTCGCGCGGCAGCACGGACCAGGATCTGCAGCACCTCGCGCAGGAGCTCTCCGTCGCGCATTTCGAGGGCAGAGCTCATCCCGCCGCGGTGACCTGGTCGACGCGGCAGAACCGCCGCTGGGGCTCCTGCACCCCCTCGGAGAGGACGATCCGCCTCTCGCATCGGCTGCAGGGCATGCCCTCCTACGTGGTCGAGGCGGTGCTCGTGCACGAGCTCGCGCATCTGTTCGTCCCCGGGCACGGTCCCGACTTCCAGGCTCTCACCCGGCGCTATCCGCGCATGGAGAGGGCGATGGGGTTCCTCGACGGGGTCTCGCACGCCCAGAGCTGGGACCTCGGGCTCGAGGACGACGTCCCCGAGGCCGCGCAGGCCTGAGCCTCAGCCGATCAGCTCCCGCACCACGGGCCGCAGCCGGCGCAGGGTCGGGACGATGTCCGCGACCGTGCCCGCGGGGTACTCCTCCCAGCGCGCCCAGCAGACCCGGGGGCTCTCCGGGCTCGGCGCGAGGGGGAGCTGCGCGGCGGGTGCCGGGGCGCGCAGCAGGAACTGCACGTCGAAGTGCTCCCGGCAGCTGCCGAAGGCGGCGTCGAGCCCGTGATGGTGCAGCATCGCCGGTCCCGGGCCCAGGCGCTGCAGCCCCGCGAGCCCGATCTCCTCGGCGACCTCGCGGCGGGCGGCGCGCTCGAAGCTCGTCTCGTCCTCCTCGACATGACCGCCGGGCTGCACCCAGAAGCCGCCCTTGCGATGCCACAGCAGCGCCACGTGCTCCCCGGGGGCATCGACGACGAAGGCGCTGGCCGTCATGTGTCCGGGGCCGCCGTCGCGGTGCAGGAGCCGCGGCTCCGCCTCGAGCAGCGCGCCGAAGCGGGCCCGCAGCGTCTCGTCGATCGCGGGGGAGCGTGCCGCCGCGAGCTCCGCGAGCGCCTCAGGGACGCTCATCGCCCGGCTCGTCCTGCTGCGGCGCATCGCCGTCCTCGCCGGAGAGGAGCTTCTCGAGCTCGGCATCGAAGTCCTCGGGCAGCGCCGCATCGGCGAGATCCGCGGTGGCGGCCTCGGCCGGGCGGGGCGCCTGCGGTGTCCCCGCCAGCACGTCGACGCCGGGCAGCAGGTCCGGATGCGCCCAGTGCGCCTCGCGGCCGGCCTCGCCCTCTGTCGCCAGGACGCTCTCCCACCAGGCGAGGGCCTCGCGCACCCGGCGCGGGCGCAGCTCGATGCCCACGGTCCGGGCCAGCATGCCCTCGGCCGGGCTGCCGCTCGCACGACGACGGCGCAGGACCTCGCGCATCGCCTCGACCTGCGGGAGCTTCCCCGTGAGCGCGCGCGTGGTCACGTGATCGACCCAGGCCTCCACGAGGGCGAGGGTCGTCGCGAGCTCCTCGAGCGCCCGTTCCTGCGCCGCGCGGCGGGTGAAGACGAACAGGTCCTCGGGCCGGTGGGCCTGGAGGGACTCCGGATCGGACAGGTCCAGCCCGCGCACCATCTCGTCGAGCGCATCGAGATCCAGGGTGATGCCGCGCGCGTAGTCCTCGATCGCGGCGAACAGGGTGCGGCCCAGCCAGGGCGCGGCGGTGAACAGGGCGGTGTGGGCGAGCTCGCGGGAGGCGAGGAAGATCCTCGCGGCCGCGGGGTCCAGGGACTGCGCGGCGATGAAGTCCTCGACGTTCGCGGCGACCAGGGCGGGCCGGCCCTCGGGGCCCAGCGGGAGCGACAGATCCGAGCCGCCGGCGACCTCGCGCGCCAGCGAGCCGATGGCCTGCCCGAACTGGATGCCGAACAGGGTCCCGCCCATGCGCTCCATCATCTGCGCCGGATCCCCGGGAAGCGCCATGCCGGACCCCTGCATCTGCGCCGTGATCGCATCGCCGATCGCCCCCGCCATGTACTTCGCGACCGGCTCGACCGTCGACTGCCAGCGCGGCAGGGTCCGATGCACCCAGGTCGCGCGGCCCCACACATCCAGCTCCTGCGCGGGCACGTCGAAGTCCATCACGGCGCCCAGCCATAGCGAGGCGATCTGGGAGGCCTCGCGCAGCGCGCGGACCTGCTCGGGGGACGGCGTCGGATCGCCGGGGGAGCCGGCCGGCGCCTCCTGCCCGGGCAGGCGCTGCACGCCCATGGCGGTCTGCCGGGCGAGGTCGCCGGCGAGCTTCCAGTTCACCGGGCCGTCCCCGCCCTGGGCGAAGAGATGCTGCATCTGCGCGGCCGCGGCGCGCAGCTGGTTCGGGTCGGTCGGCAGGTTCGCCTGCCGCGCCAGCTCCCCGAGGTCCATCCCCTCGAGGGCCTCGGGCGGGAGCGCCCCCCCGAACGCCTCCTCGAGCAGGCGGCGCAGCGCCTCCTCCTGCGGATCGCGGGACATGTCGTCGGACGCCATCGGGGTACCTCCTGCTGGGGATCGCGGATGCCCTGAGCCTATCCAGGCCGTCGCCGGGGGAGCTGGCCGCCCGCTCGGTGTTCGCTGTGGGCGCGACCGGGGCCGCCTGGCACAATGGTCCGGTGCCTGACGCCCCTGCCCCTGTCCCCGATGCGCCCCCGCGCCCGCGGGGCCGCCTGGCCGCCGCCTGCGAGGAGGTGCTGCGGCGCGCCCAGTTCGCGCATCCGCGCACCGCGCTCGCGAGCGGAGCGGCTCTGGTCGCCCTCATGGTGGGCGGATCGCTGATCCCCGTCCCGTACGTGATCGAGCAGCCGGGGCCCGCGATCGATGTGCTGGGCCGGTACGACGACGCGGACATCATCACGGCCACGGGGCACGAGACCTTCCCCTCGCAGGGGCGGCTCATGATGACGACGGTCTCCGTCGACGGCGGGCCCGGGTTCACGGTGACCCCCGCGCAGGTGATGATGGCCTGGTTCGACCGCACCCGGGCCGTGTACCCGCGCGAGGTGCTGTTCCCCGAGGGGAGCACGCGCGAGGACGTGGCCCTCGAGAACTCCGTGCAGATGAGCACCTCCCAGCAGGGCGCGGTCGCCGTCGCCCTGGACGAGCTCGGCATCGACTACGAGCGCACCGTCGTCGTCGCCGGTCTGCAGGCCGATGCCCCGGCCTCCGGCGTCCTCGAGAGCGGGGACGAGATCCTCGCGATCGCCGGCAGGAGCGCCCCGGACATCGCCGGATACCAGGAGCTCACCGCGGCGGCGCCCCCCGGGGAACCCCTCGCCGTGACCGTCCGCCGCGACGGGCAGGAGCGGGAGCTGTCGGTCCCCACGGCCGTCGTGGACGGGGCGACGCGCATGGGCATCGTCCTCGCCGACGGCTACGAGTTCCCCTTCGACGTGCATCTCGCGGTCGGGGACATCGGCGGCCCGAGCGCGGGGCTCATGTTCTCGCTCGGCATCTACGACGAGCTCACCGAGGGCGCCCTGCCCGGCGGCAAGGACATCGCCGGGACCGGGACCATCGCCGCGGACGGCTCCGTCGGCGCGATCGGCGGGATCCGCCAGAAGATGGTCGGGGCGCGCGAGGCCGGAGCCGACTTCTTCCTGGCCCCGGGCGCGAACTGCGAGGAGGTCACCGGCTACGAGCCGGGGGGCCTGCAGGTCGTGCGCGTGGACACCTTCGACCAGGCGCTGCACGCCACCCGGACCATCGCCGACACGGGATCCGTGGACGGCCTTCCCACCTGTGAGGACTCATGAGCCGCAAGCGCCGCACCCCGCCCCGTCCCACCGTCGTCCTCGACTTCGGCGGCGTGCTGTCCGCCGGGCACGACCCGGTGCCCGACCTGCATGCCCTGCTGGGCGGGGACGCGGAGACGCTGCGCCGCGCCGTCTGGGAGGGCCGGCCCGCCTATGACGAGGGGCGGATCGGGCGGGACGAGTACTGGCGGGGCGTGGCCTCGGCGGCGGGGCTCGAGGACCTCTCCGAGGAGGAGATCGCGGAGCTCCAGGAGGTCGACGACCGCTACTTCCTGCGGCTGGACCCGCTCTCCCGCGCCCTGCTGCACGACATGGCCCGCTCCGGCCTGCGCCTCGCGCTGCTGTCCAACGCGTCCGCCGCCTTCGGGGAGTCGGTGCGCCGCGCCGACTGGTTCGAGGCGATGAGCTTCGCGATCATCTCCGCCGAGGAGCGGGTCGCCAAGCCCGAGCCCGCGATCTATCGGATCCTGCTGGACGTGCTCGCCCACGAGTCGGGCGGTGTGGCGGTGCCCGGGAGCGTCCTCTTCTTCGACGACCGGCAGGACAACGTCGACGCCGCCCGGGCGCTCGGCATCGACGCCCACCTGTGGCCCCGCAACGGCGAGGCGCATCCCGACGGCGTCCGCCATGGCAGCGAGATCGCGCGCGAGGTCCTCGCCGGGCGCGGCATCGTCCTGGACTGACCGCCCGGGTAGGCTGGGCCGGGCGCGCGGCCCCGCGCGAGCGCCGCGCAGCCCACACGACACGTCCCTCCACCTCTGAACCCCCAGGAGATCCACGCAGTGGCAGAGTTCATCTACACCATGTACAAGGCCCGCAAGGCCGTCGGCGACAAGCTCATCCTCGATGACGTCACGATGAGCTTCTACCCGGGGGCGAAGATCGGCATGGTCGGCCCCAACGGCGCCGGCAAGTCCACGATCCTGAAGATCATGGCGGGCCTGGACCAGCCCTCCAACGGCGAGGCCCGGCTCAGCCCCGGCTACAGCGTCGGCATCCTGCTGCAGGAGCCGCCGCTGGACGAGGACAAGACGGTGCTCGAGAACGTCCAGGAGGGCATGGGCGACCTGTACCGCAAGGTCCAGCGCTTCAACGCCATCGGCGAGGAGATGGGCGAGCCGGACGCCGACTTCGACGCCCTCATGGAGGAGATGGGCAAGCTCCAGACCGACATCGACGCCGCGAACGGCTGGGATCTCGACTCCCAGCTCGAGCAGGCGATGGACGCCCTGCGCTGCCCGCCCGGCGACGAGAGCGTCACCCACCTCTCCGGCGGCGAGCGCCGCCGCGTGGCCCTGTGCCGGCTCCTGCTGGAGAAGCCGGACCTGCTGCTGCTGGACGAGCCCACCAACCACCTCGACGCCGAGAGCGTGCTGTGGCTCGAGCAGCACCTCCAGCAGTACGAGGGCGCCGTCATCGCCGTCACCCACGACCGCTACTTCCTGGACCACGTCGCCCAGTGGATCGCCGAGGTCGACCGCGGCCGCCTGATCGGCTACGAGGGCAACTACTCCACCTACCTGGAGAAGAAGGAGGAGCGCCTGAGCGTCCAGGGCAAGAAGGACGCGAAGCTCGCCAAGCGCCTCAAGGAGGAGCTGGAGTGGGTGCGCTCCAACGCCAAGGGCCGCCAGGCGAAGTCGAAGGCGCGTCTGGCCCGCTACGAGGAGATGGCCGCGGAGGCCGAGCGCACCCGCAAGCTCGACTTCGAGGAGATCACGATCCCCCCGGGCCCGCGCCTGGGGAACATCGTCATCGACGCGAAGGACCTGAAGAAGGGCTTCGGCGAGCGCGTCCTCATCGACGGGCTCAGCTTCTCCCTGCCGCCGAACGGCATCATCGGCGTGATCGGACCGAACGGCGTCGGCAAGTCGACCCTGTTCAAGACGATCGTGGGCCTCGAGGAGCTGGACGGCGGGGAGCTGAAGATCGGCGAGACCGTGAAGATCAGCTATGTCGACCAGGGGCGCGAGAACATCGACCCGGAGAAGAACCTGTGGGAGGTCGTCTCCGACGGGCTCGACTTCATCCAGGTCGGCAAGGTCGAGATCCCCTCGCGCGCCTATGTCTCCCAGTTCGGCTTCAAGGGCCCGGACCAGCAGAAGAAGGCGGGCATCCTCTCCGGCGGAGAGCGCAACCGCCTGAACCTGGCGCTGACCCTCAAGCAGGGCGGCAACGTCCTCCTGCTGGACGAGCCCACGAACGACCTGGACGTGCAGACGCTGGGCTCCCTGGAGAACGCCCTGCTCGAGTTCCCGGGCTGCGCCGTCGTCGTCTCCCACGACCGCTGGTTCCTCGATCGCGTGGCGACCCACATCCTCGCCTATGAGGGCACCGAGGAGGATCCCGCGAACTGGCACTGGTTCGAGGGCAACTTCGAGGCCTACGAGAAGAACAAGGTCGAGCGCCTGGGCGAGGACGCGGCGCGCCCGCATCGTGTGACGCACCGTCGCCTGACCCGCGACTGATCGGGCGCGACCGAGGACGAGGTCCGATGCGCAGACCCCTGCTCGCCTGGCTGCTGGTGGCGCCGAGCCTGATCGGCGTCGCCTGCTTCCTGGTGCTCCCGGTCGCGGCCGCCTTCGCGGTGTCGCTGTTCGACTGGGATCTGCTGGGCACGCGCGAGTTCATCGGGCTGGGCAACTACCGGGACCTGATCGGCGGGGGAGCTCTGCTGAACTCCCTCGCCGTGACGGCCCTGTTCACGCTGATCTCCGTCCCGCTCTCGCTCGTCCTCGGGCTGGGGCTGGCCACCCAGCTGGACCGCGGCCTGCCCGGCTCCTCCCTCGTGCGGGTGATCGTCGTGGTCCCGTGGGTCTGCGCTCCGCTCGCGCTCGGCGTCGTCTGGACGTGGATCCTGCAGCCGTCGAACGGAGCGCTGAACGCCCTGCTGGGCTTCCGTGTCGAATGGCTGACCTCGCCGAGCCTCGCGCTGCCCGCGGTCGCCTTCGTCGCGGTCTGGCAGAACGTCGGCTACGTGTCGCTGTTCTTCAGCGCGGGCCTGGCCCGCATCCCGTCCTCGATCTACGAGGCCGCACGGATCGACGGCGCCGGCCCGGCCCGGATCCTGTGGTCGATGACGGTGCCGCTGCTGCGCCCGACGACCTTCTTCCTCGCCGTGACGCAGGTGGTGGCGAGCTTCCAGGTGTTCGACATGGTCTACGCCCTCACCGGCGGCGGACCGCAGCACCGCACCGAGGTGATCGCCTCCCTGGTGTACAACGAGGCCTTCGGGGCGAGCCGCCTGGGTCGGGCGAGCGCCGTCGCCGTCATCCTGTTCGTCCTGCTCGTGGCGATCACCGTGGTGCAGCAGCGCTACTTCGCCCGGCGTATCACCTACGACATGAGCTGAGGGGCCGATCATGACGCTGCGACGCTCTCTGGCGCTGGCGGGCACCTACGCGGTGCTGCTGCTCGCCGCCGCGTGCACCCTGGCCCCTTTCGCGTTCTCGGTGCTGACGGCGCTCACCTCCGCGCGCCAGTTCGCGCAGCAGGGCCCGCTGTCGCTGCCGGACCCCGCCACCTTCGAGAATTTCTGGTCCCTGCTGAGCTCCCGGGACGGCTTCCTCACCCCGGTGGTCGTCACCGTGCAGATGGTGCTGGTGATCCTCGCGGGGCAGATGGTGCTCTCGGTGCTGGCCGCCTACGCCTTCGCCTTCCTCCGCTTCCCGGGGCGGGACCTGCTGTTCTGGGTGTACGTCGCGACGCTCATGGTCCCGCAGGTCGTGGTTGTCGTCCCCCTCTACCTGATGCTCAGCGAGGCCGGGCTGCGCAACACCTTCTGGGCGCTCGTGCTCCCCTTCGTGCTGGGGTCCCCCTACGCGATCTTCCTGCTGCGGGAGAGCTTCCGCTCCCTGCCCTCGGAGCTCATGGACGCGATGCGGATCGACGGGGCCGGCACCCGGCGTCTGCTGTGGAACCTCGTCGTCCCGCTGAACCGGCCCGTCCTCGTGACCCTCCTGCTGATCACGATCGTCACCCACTGGAACAGCTTCATGTGGCCCCTGGTGATCACCTCCGGGCCCGCCTGGCGGACCATCACCGTCGCGACGAGCGCCCTGCAGTCGCAGTACAACAGCAACTGGACGCTCGTGATGGCGGGCACGACGCTCGCGATGCTGCCGCTGGTCGTGCTCATGGTCGCCTTCCAGCGGCAGATCACGAGCTCGATCGGACAGGCGCAGATGCGGTAGGCCGTGCGCGGATAGAGTGGGGTGATCCGTATCCCGCCCTTGGAAGGACCGCAGATGATCACCCGTCGTCACCTCCTGGCCTCCGCTGCCGCGACCGGCGCGCTCGGCGCGGTCGCCGCCTGCTCGCCGTCGGCCCCTTCCGGCGGCGAGGGAGGCGGGGCGAAGACCCTGACCTTCCGCCTCTGGGACGAGGCCGCGAAGCCCGCCTACGAGAAGTCCCTCGCCGCCTTCACCGAGAAGAGCGGCTGGGAGGTCAGCATCGACCTGGTCCCGTGGAACGACTACTGGACGAAGCTCCCCCTGGACGTGGCCAGCGGAGACATCGCGGATGTGTACTGGTTGAACTCCGCGAACTTCGTGCTCCTGCAGGAGTCCGGCGACCTGCTCGCGATCGACGACGTGGTCACCGAGGGCGCGGACCAGTGGGAGACGTCCGTCGTGGACCTCTACACGCGCGAGGGGAAGCTGTGGGGCGTGCCCCAGCTGTGGGACTCGATCGCCCTGTTCTACAACAAGGCCCTCGTCGAGGCCGCCGGCGTCGACCCCGCCGCCCTGTCCTTCGACCCGTCGGCGGCGAGCGATCCGCTGCGCGAGGCGGGACGCGCGCTCACCGTGGACGGCGAGGGCCGCCATCCCGGCGACGACGGCTTCGACGCGGACTCCCGCGCCCAGTTCGGCGTCAACTCCTCCGCGGACCGGCAGGCGATCATCGGCCCGTTCCTCGCCTCGAACGGTGCGGTCTGGCAGACCGATGACCTGTACTCCTTCGCGAGCCCCCAGGGGATCGACGCCTTCGCCTACATGGCCGCTCTCGTGAACGACGCGCAGATCGCGCCGAGCGCCGCGGACACGAACGAGAACGGCGACTTCTGCCGGGACCTGTTCACCCAGGGGAAGCTGGCGCTGTTCCAGTCGGGCCCGTACAGCCTCCCCGCGGTCGAGGACGGGGTCGGGGACTCCTTCGAGTGGGCGCTCGCCCCGATGATCGCCGGGCCCGAGGGCGCGAAGTCCCTCGTGCACGGAGTGGTCGCGGTCGGCAACGCCAAGGCGGAGGAGGAGCGGCAGGAAGGCATCGCGCAGCTGCTGACGTGGCTGGGCTCGGCCGAGGGGCAGGCGCCGCTCGGCGAGATGGGCGTGTCCTTCCCGGCGAACCGGGAGGCGCAGCCCGCCTTCCTGTCCTACTGGGAGGAGCGGGGCGTCGACGTGAACGTCTTCGTGGAGGCGGCGAAGGACCCGGCCCCGGCGGACACCGGCGCGCGGGCGAACGCCGGGCTGACGGCGGTCATGCCGATCTTCCAGGAGATCTTCATCGGCCGTCTGAGCGCGGCCGAGGGGGTCCCGCAGGCGCAGGAGAAGGGCAACGCGGAGATGGCGTGACGAACGTCCCTGGCCGGTCCCCGGAAGCACCTGATGGGGCGCATCCGGACCAGGTACGGTGAGCGCCATGAAGCCCACCATGACCGTCGAGGTCACCTCTGCGCTCCCCGCCGCGCTCGAGCCGCTGCGCACCCTGGCCATGAACCTCCGCTGGACCTGGCGCCGCCAGAGCGAGGACCTGTTCCGCACCCTGGACCCGGAGGCGTTCTCCCGCAGCGGCGAGAGCCCTGTCGCGATGCTGCCGATGGTCTCCGCCACGCGGCTGGCCGAGGCCTCCCGTGACGAGTCCTTCCTCGCGCGCATGCGCGCGGAGCTCGGCGACCTGGAGACCTATCTCGGATCCGGCCGCTGGTTCCAGCGCACCGTGCCCACCGGCGGCCCCGTCCCCGCCGTCGCCTACTTCTCGATGGAGTTCGGGATCACCCCGACCCTCCCGATCTACTCGGGGGGCCTGGGCATCCTCGCAGGCGATCATCTGAAGTCCGCCTCGGACCTGGGCGTGCCGCTCGTGGCCGTCGGCCTGTTGTACCAGTACGGGTACTTCTCCCAGAGCCTGGACCGCGACGGCTGGCAGCAGGAGACCTACCGGCTGAACGATCCCGCGAAGCTGCCCGTCGAGCCGGTCCGCGGCGAGGACGGGGAGCAGCTGACGGTGTCGGTGACCCTGCCCGGCAGCCGGGAGGTCCGCATCGGCCTGTGGGTCGCGCAGGTCGGGCGCGTGCCGCTGCTGCTGCTGGACACGAATCTCGAGGGCAACGACGAGGACGCCCGGAACATCACGGACCGCCTCTACGGCGGCGACCACGAGCACCGGATCGTGCAGGAGATCGTCCTGGGCATCGGAGGGGTCCGCGCCGTCGAGGCGTACACGCAGGCCTCCGGCTTCCCGACCCCGCAGGTCTTCCACCTCAACGAGGGGCACGCCGGCTTCTCCGGGCTCGAGCGCATCGGCCGCCTCATGCGCGGCGGCGCCGGTTTCGCGGAGGCCCTCAGCGAGGTCCGCGCCGGGACCGTGTTCACCACGCACACCCCGGTGCCGGCGGGCATCGACCGCTTCGACGTCGAGGAGCTGCGCCGCTACCTCGACGCGGATCCGGCCGGGATCTCCCGCCTCATCGGCGCCCTGCCGGTCGAGGCCGCGCTCGCGCTCGGCACCGAGGACGGCGGCCAGGTGTTCAACATGGCGCATATGGGCTTCCGCCTCGCCCAGCGCGCCAACGGCGTCTCCGCCCTCCACGGCGCCGTGTCGCGTCGCATGTTCGCCGACCTGTACCCGGGGTTCGAGGTGCCGGAGGTGCCCATCACCTCGGTCACCAACGGCGTCCACCGCCGCACCTGGATCTCCCACACGATGGACGACCTGTTCAAGAAGGCGCTCGGCGACGTGGACATCTCCGCGCTGAGCGACTGGAGCCCGCTGGCGACGCTGCAGGACGCCGAGCTCGACCGGGCGCGGGACCAGCTGCGCGCCGCCCTCGTCGACATGGCCCGCACGCATGTGCACGACGCCTGGATCCGCCGCGGGGCCGACGAGTCCGAGCTCGCCTGGACCCGCGAGATCCTCGACCCGGAGATCCTCACGATCGGCTTCGCCCGCCGCGTGTCGACCTACAAGCGCCTCACCCTGATGCTGCGCGACCCGGAGCGGCTGCGTCGCATCCTGCTGAACCCGGACCGGCCGGTCCAGCTCGTGATCGCCGGAAAGGCGCATCCGGCCGACCGGCCGGGCAAGGAGTTCATGCAGCAGCTCGTGCGGTTCGCGGACGAGGCCGGGGTGCGCCACCGCATCGCCTTCCTCCCGGACTACGACATCCGCATGGCCTCCGTGCTGATCGCCGGGTCCGACGTGTGGCTGAACAACCCGATCCGTCCCGAGGAGGCCTCCGGAACCTCCGGCATGAAGGCGGTCCTCAACGGCGGGCTGACCTTCTCGATCTCCGACGGCTGGTGGGACGAGATGGCGACCGACGAGGCCGGATGGACGATCCCCACCGCCGAGGTCGCCGACCAGAACCATCGCGACGAGCTCGAGGCAGCCGCCCTCTACGACATCCTCGAGCACCGGATCGCACCGCTGTTCTACGACACCGACGCCCGCGGGCAGCGCGCCGGGTGGCTGCGCAAGGTGCGCGCGTCGCTGGTCCAGATCGCGCCCCGCATCACCGCGGCGCGCATGGTCCGCGACTACGTCACCGAGCTGTACCTGCCGGCGGCCCATGCGGCGGCGGCCTACGCCGAGGACCCGTCGCTCGCGGCGTCCTTCACCGCGTGGAAGGGCCGGACGGCTGATGCGTGGTCGCAGGTCTCGGTCCAGGACGTGCGCATGAGCACCGCGGACGGCGCGCCGGTCGAGGACACCGGTCAGGTCGGCACGGGAGCGGAGATCACGCTGTCGGCCGCGGTCGAGCTGGGGTCCCTGGAGGAGTCCTCGGTCACGGTCGAGGCCCTGCTGGGCCCGGTCGGGGAGGACGGCGAGCTCGTGGACCCGCAGATCATCACGCTGCGGCGCGGCGAGGACGGCCGCTTCCAGGCACGGCTGACCCTGGGTCGTCCGGGCACGGTGGGCACGAGCGTGCGGGTCCTCCCGCAGCATCCGGCCCTCGCCTCGCGGGCGGAGCTGGGTCTGGTCGCGACAGCCTGAGCATCTCCGGGGCGGGGGCGGGGCACAATGGTGCCCCGCCCCCGCTCCCGTCGGAAGGACCCTCATGCCCAGTCGCCGTCAGCTGCTCGCCTCCCTGGCCGCCCTCGGCATCGCGAGCACGGCCTCGGCCTGCGGCCGCGGCAGCGGAGAGGATGCGGAACCGGACGAGGACACGCTCGTGCTGCGGATCTGGGACGAGCGCGCCGTGGCCCCCTACGAGGAGGCGCTGCGCTCCTTCACGGAGGAGAGCGGCATCGAGGTGGCCGTCGAGGCGCAGGCGTGGGACGAGTACTGGACGGCGCTGCCCCAGGACCTCGCCACGAAGTCCGCGGCCGACGTCTACTGGATGAACACCGCGAACCTGGTCCAGCTGCAGCAGGCCGAGAGCATCGTCGAGGTGGGCTCCGCCGTCGGCGATGCGGCCGGGGCCTGGGAGACGGCGGCGACGGAGCTGTACCGCCGCGAGGACGTCCTGTGGGGCGTGCCGCAGCTGTGGAACGTGTCGATGCTCGCGGCGGATCGCGCCCTCGTCGACCCGGTCGAGGTGGATCCGCGCGGCCTCGTCTTCGATCCCGCGGGAGGGAACGACACGCTGCGGGAGGCGGCGCTCGCGACCATGGCGGCGTCGGCCGGCTCCGGGACCGACGCCCGCGAGCCCGTGTACGGCTTCAGCGCCCAGGCCGACCGCACCGGCGTGCTCGGTCCCTTCATCGCCGGGGCCGGAGGGGCCTGGCAGGGGGAGGACGATGCCTTCTCCTTCGCGTCCGAGCAGGGCATCTCCGCCGTCCAGTACCTCGCCGACCTCGCCGGGGTCGATCTCGCCGCGCCCCCGGGGGTGCAGACCGCGGCGGATCCGGCGCTGTGCCGGGACCTGTTCATCGGCGGTCGCCTGGCTCTCCTGCAGAGCGGCAGCTACGACCTCCCGAAGCTGGTCGCGGGGATCGACGGCGCCTTCGCATGGGACCTGCATCCCGTCGTCGCGGGGCCGCAGGGGCGCAGGCCCCTCGTCCACGCGACGGCCGCGGTCGGGATCGCCACCGACAGCGAGGACCGCACGGCGGCGATCGCCGAGCTGCTCGCCTTCCTCGGCACGGCCGACGCGCAGCGGGGTCTCGTCGCGACGGGCCTGGGCATCCCGGCCCACCGCGATCTGCGCGGGGCCTGGCAGGAGCACTGGAGCGGGCAGGGCGTGGACGTCGCACCGCTGCTGGAGGACATGGGACAGGTGGCGATGCCGGAGCTCGGGGCCCGCTCGGCGGCGGGGACCGCCGCGGCGATGACGATCATCCAGGAGGTCTTCACCGGAGAGGCCGAGGCCGCCGAGGCCCTGCCGCGGGCCCAGGCCGCCGCGAACGAGGCCGCCGCGGCCTGAGCCGGCCCGGCCCTCACGCCGGCTTGACGCGGATCATCCCCTCCTGGACGACGGTCGCGACGAGGTCGCCGGCCTCGTCGAACAGGTTGCCCTCGGTCAGGCCGCGCCCACCGGAGGCGGAGGGGGAGCGCTGCACGTACAGCAGCCATTCGTCCATCTCGACGTGGCGGTGCCACCAGATGGCGTGGTTGATCGTCGCCATCCGCAGTCCGGGCGTGACCCAGCTGAGGCCCTGCCGGCGCAGGATCGGCTCGAAGGGCGTGTAGTCGCTCGCGAAGGCGAGGATCGCGTCGTGCATGAGCGGGTCCGCCTCGACGGGCGCGACCGTGCGCATCCACAGCATCTGCGACTCGGAGCCGGATCCGTCGGGCCGCAGGTAGATCGGATCGGTGACGTGGCGGATGTCGATGGGACGCTGGGTCGCCCAGTAGCGGGCGACGGGATGGTCGATGCCCTCGAGGACCTGCGCCGTCGTGGGCAGGTCCGCGGGGCTCGGCGCGGCGGGGGCGCGCAGCTGGTGCTCCAGGCCGTCCTGGCGCTCCTGGAAGGACGCGGTCATCGCGAGGATGGTCCGATCCTCCTGGAGGGCGAGCACACGGCGCACCGAGAAGGAGCCGCCGTCCCGCAGCGCGTCGACCTCGAAGCGGATCGGCTGATCGGCGACGCCGGGGGCCAGGAAGTACGAGTACATCGAGTGGATCGCGCGGCCTTCGGGCACGGTGCGACCCACCGCGACGACCGCCTGGCCCATGACCTGCCCGCCGAAGACATGTCCGCCCGGATGGGCGAGCGTGTCCCCCTCGAAGACGGCGGCCTGCCCCGGGCCCGCCTCCTGCGGGCGCAGGTCGAGCAGGTCCAGCAGGGCGGCGGAGACATGGCTGGGATCGGTCATGACCCGATGCTACGTCTCGAGAGGACACCGCTCCGTACGATGGCCCCATGGCTCATCTCGACATCACGGTGCCCGTGCGCTGGACCGATCTGGACGCCTACGGGCATGTGAACAACGCCGCAGTGGTGCGGCTGCTGGAGGAGGCGCGGATCGCGGCCTTCTGGGCGCCCGATGAGGAGCAGATCGCCCGGGGCGCGGTGCGTCTGCCCACGGCGATGGGGGTCTTCGACGCGGCGAGCCCCCAGCTGACCCTCATCGCCTCCCAGCGCCTGGAGTACCACCGGCCGATCCCGTACCTGCGCGAGGGCGCGCTCGTGCGGCTGTGGATCTCCCGTCTGGGCGGCGCCAGCCTCGATGTGGACTATCGGGTGCTGCGCCAGGACGATGCAGGGGCGCAGGCCCCGTACGTCTCCGCGCGCACCGTGGTCGTCGTCGTGGACCGGGGGACGAACCGTGCGGCCCGCCTGGACGGGCCCACCCGGCGGCAGCTCGAGGAGTATCGCGACGAGCCGATCCTCTTCCGCGCCTGAGCCGCGGCCCCGGCCTCAGCCCAGGTGCCCGGGGACCTGTCCGCCGGGCATCGGGGCCTCGCCGCCGTCGACGGTGTTGACCAGGGAATGCGCGGCACGCTCGAGGTAGTCCCAGAGCGTCTCCGCCTGCAGCGGGGGCAGCGCGAGAGAGTCCACGGCCTCGCGCATATGGCGCAGCCAGGCGTCCCGGGCGGCGGGGGAGACGGGGAAGACGGCGTGGCGGATCCGCAGGCGCGGATGCCCGCGGCGCTCCCCGTAGGTCTTCGGCCCGCCCCAGTACTGCGCGAGGAACATCGTCAGGCGCTCCCGGGCACCGGCCAGGTCCTCCTCCGGGTACATCGGCCGCAGCAGCGGGTCGTCGGCCACGCCCTCGTAGAAGCGGTCCACGAGCCGCACGAAGGTCTCGTGCCCTCCGACCGCCTCGTAGAAGGTCTGCTCGACCTCGTGGCCGGGTCCGGCGGGGCGCAGCGGGATGGTCATGCGGAGGCTCCTGTCGTGTCGGCGAAGCGGGGCAGGGCGAAGCTGATGCCCTCGGACGCGAAGGCCTCCCGGATGCGGCGACGCAGCTCCATCTCCGTGGCCCACTGGGAGCCCGGCGTCACGGTGACCACGACGCGCCGCTGGTACCGCGCGCCGTCCTCGCTGAGGATGCCGCTGACCTCGATCTGGCCGGCCAGGACGTCATCCCACTCCGGGTCGGCGGTGAGCTCCTCGCCCACCCGGGCGAGGACCTCGGAGACCCGGGCGTCATCGGCGCCCGCGTCCAGATCCAGCACGACGACGGCCTTGGAGTAGCCGCGGGACATGTTGCCGACCCGGATGATCTCGCCGTTGCGGACGGTCCAGAGGCTGCCGTCCAGGGAACGCAGCTGCGTGACCCGCAGGTTGATGTTCACGACGGTGCCGGTCGCGTACTCGAGGTCGACGACGTCGCCCACGGCGATGATGTCCTCGAACAGCATGACGACGCCTGCGACGATGTCCTTGATGATGGTCTGGGCGCCGATGCCGGCGGCGAGCCCCACCACGCCGAGCGACGCGATCACCGGGGCGATGTTCACCCCGATCTTGTCGAGGATCATCACGGTCGCGATCAGCCAGATGATGAGGGTCGCCACGTTCACGGCGACGTTCGAGAGGGTCGAGGCGCGCTGCTCGATGCGCTTCGCGCTCGCGGCCTGATCGCGGCGGTCCCGCTTGGCGACCGAGCCGGCCATGCCCGTGAGCTTGGTGCTCGAGGCGATCATGGTCCGGAAGAAGCGGTGGATCAGCCAGCGGGCGAGGGCGGTGAAGATCGCGGCGCCGACGAGGATCACGGCGATCATGAGGCCGTTGCTCAGCAGCCAGCGCAGGGCCTGGTCGAGGTAGCTGAGGGTCGCCTCGGCGGAGGGGTCGGCGAGCAGGGGGAGGTCGAACTCGGGCATGGGCGAGACTCTAGCTCGCCGGGATCGGCGCGGGCTGGACACCCGCCCCGCGCCGATCCCGCAGCGGGCTCAGACGTCGGCGGCCTGGACCCGCAGCTGCCGAGCGACCGTGTCCCGTCCCTCGAGGATCGGGCGGCGCAGTCCCAGCGGCGCCTGCGGATGCGCGGCGAGCCACGCATCGGCCGCGTCGATCACGTCCTGGTCCCCGAAGGAGTCCGGGAAGTAGCCCTGGATGAGCCGGTTCGCGATCTCGTTCGAGCGCTGCTCCCAGATCAGCTCGAGCGCGGCGAAGTACGGCTCGACGTACGGGGCGATCAGCGCCGGGTCGACGACGCGGCCGAAGCCCTGTACGACCGCGGTGAGGGACTCGTTGGGAAGCTCGTCGCTGCTGACGGTGCGGGCCCAGGCCTCCGCCTTCGCCGCCTCCGTGGGGAGGGCGGCGCGGGCGGTGAGCGCGCTCTTGCGCCCGGACTGGGTGTCGTCCTCGGCCAGGACCGAGTCGATCACGGCCTCGTCGACCCCGCCGACGGCGGCCAGGGAGATCACGAGCTTCCACCGCAGGTCGGTGTCGATCGTGCGGCCGTCCAGCGAGTCCTTCCCGTCCAGCAGCGCCGCGATCCGGTCGCGGTGCTCGGGCGTGGAGGCCAGCTGCGCGAAGGCCTCCAGGAACTGGAGCTGCGCATCGGAGCCGGGGGCGGCCTCGCGGGCGAGGGCGAGCAGGGCATCGGCGGCCGCGGCCCGTCGGACGGGGCGCTCGGCAGGGGCGGCGTAGGCGGTCGAGACCGTGGCGAGCTGCCCCAGCAGCGTGCGCAGCACGCTCGAGGAGTCCTCGCCCGTGATGTTGGCGAGCACGAGCTCGGCGAAGCGGCGCGAGGGCAGCTCCGCATCGCGCACCATGTCCCAGGCCGCGGACCAGATCAGGGTGCGGGCGAGCGGCTCCTCGATCGTGCGCAGGGAGGCGAGGGCCGTCTCGAGCGACGGCGCGTCCAGACGGATCTTCGCGTAGGCGAGGTCCCCGTCGTTGAGCAGCCACAGGTCCGCGCGCTCGCCGATCAGCTGGGGGATCTGCGTGAGCTCGCCGTCGATGTCGACCTCGACGGTGGTGGTGCGCACCAGCCTGTCGCCCTGGACGGTGAAACCGGCCACGCCCAGGCGGTGGGGCCGCAGGGTCGGATGCTCGGGCACCGCCTCCTGGGCGATCGCGAAGGAGGTGACGGTGCCGTCCGCGTCCCGTTCGATCACCGGGCGCAGCAGGTTCACTCCCGCGGTCTCGAGCCAGAGCGCGCTCCAGGAACGCAGGTCGCGGCCGCTGGTGGCCTCGAGCTCGACCAGCAGGTCCGCCAGCTCCGTGTTGCCCCAGGCATGTGCGCGGAAGTAGGCGCGCAGCCCCTCGAAGAAGGCCTCCTCGCCGACGTAGGCGACGAGCTGGCGCAGCACGGAGGCGCCCTTGGCGTAGGTGATGCCGTCGAAGTTCGTCTCCACGGCGTCGAAGTCGACCATGTCGGCGACGATCGGATGGGTCGAGGGAAGCTGGTCCTGACGGTAGGCCCAGGCCTTCTCCGACCCGGCGAAGGTCGTCCAGGAATCGGTCCAGGAGGTCGCCTCGGCCGAGCACAGGGTCGAGGCGAACTCGGCGAAGGACTCGTTCAGCCACAGGTCGTCCCACCAGCGCATGGTCACGAGGTCCCCGAACCACATGTGCGCCAGCTCATGCAGGATCGTGAGGTCGCGGCGCTCCCGGATCGCATCGGACACCTCGGATCGGAAGACGTAGGCCTCCACGAAGGTGACCGCGCCCGGGTGCTCCATCGCGCCCATGTTGTACTCGGGCACGAAGATCTGGTCGTAGGTCGGGAACGGGTAGTCGACGTCGAACTTCTCCTCGTAGAAGTCGAAGCCCTGCTGGGTGACGGCGAGGATGTGGTCGGCGTCCAGGTGCTCGGCGAGCGAGGCTCGGGCGAAGACGCCCGCGGGGATCTCACGACCGCTGCGGGAGCGGATCGTGCCCTCGGTCCCCTCGTACTTCCCGGCGATCAGCGCGGTGAGGTAGGTGGAGATGCGCGGGGTCGGGGCGAAGGACCAGGTGGCGGTGCCCTCGCCGGCCGGGGCGGGGACGGGCGTGGGGGAGATGGAGATGACGCGCCAGTGCGCGGGGGCGGTGATGGTGAAGGTGAACTCGGCCTTCAGATCGGGCTGCTCGAAGTTCGCGAACATGCGGCGCGCGTCGGACACCTCGAACTGGGTGTACAGGTAGACCTCGTCGTCGACGGGGTCGACGAAGCGGTGCAGCCCTTCGCCGGTGTTCATGTAGGCGCCGTCGGCGAGGATGCGGACCGTGTTCTCGCCGATCGCGAGCTCGGGCAGCTGCACGCGCGCCCCGTCGAAGCGGGAGGCGGGGTCCTCCAGCAGCACGCCGTTGAGCTCGATCTCGTGGATCGCGGGGGCGATGAGGTCCACGAAGGTGCTGCGCGCCTGGGTCGAGGTGAAGCGGATCGTCGACTCCGTGCGGAAGGTCGTGGGACCCGTGGTCAGGTCCAGGCGGACGTCGTAGGCGTCGGTCTGGAGGAAGGAGGCCCGGTCCCGGGCTTCGTCGCGCGTGAGGTTCTCAGAGGACATGCCTCCCATCCTGCCATCTGCGCGGCACCGCCCCGGGTCATCGGCGCGTGAGGTCCAGATCCCAGCGATAGTGGTCCGGCAGGGCGGGGATCGGCCAGGACGGGTCGGGGAAGAAGTGCTCGAATCCGGCGGAGAACGGGTAGCGCCAGGCGTCGATGTCGGCGACGGCGCGGCGGCCCGCGGCACGGATCTCCCGGGCCTCCTCGGCGCTGAAGTAGCCGACGCGCTCGGCGCCCTCGAGCTCGTCCTCGTCCTTGTAGTGCCAGTCCCGCCGCGGCAGGACCACGAGGTCCAGCACGAGGTCGCGCGTGCGCACGCCCTCCTCGGTGCGTTCGAGCGGCGTCTCGAGGTTCACGTAGTAGCAGCCCAGGGAGCCGTCGTCCTTGTAGAAGAGCCACACCGAATAGGGGGCGTCGGGAAGTCCGATCATGAGGATCCCGTTCCCGGTCCACAGCTGCTTGGACTGCACGCGAGGGCGTGTGAACATGCCCTCGTCGCCGGCGCGGCGCAGAGCAGCACCGTTCTCGAGGACGGGGAGCAGCACCTCCGTGCCGGGGGCGATCCACACCACGATGCCGCGGTCGTCGTCGAGGACGACGGTGCCGGGGCGCACGGTGCGTGTCGTGTGCTGCAGGGTGTAGTAGGTCCAGGTCACCTGGTCGCCGGGCGACCAGCGCTTCGTCGGTGGCATGTCGGTTCCTGGCCGCGTCGGCCCCCGCGGGTGATCCGGGCCGGTCGGCCGACGGCCCGGACGATGCTCGCCCTCGAGGGGGAAGGTGTATGGGGCGACCCTACCCCTCGCAGGAGCCGGCGGTGCGAGCGGCGCGCGGAGGGCTCACCGCCTCGCGCGCTCCCACCGGTAGGTCCCCGGCTCCTCGAGCGTGCACACCGCCGGGGTCCCGGAGGCGCTCGTCACCTGCGTCCCCTCCTCCGTCCAGGAGCAGGGCGCGCCGATGCTGACGCCGGCGTCGCGGCGCGCGAGCTCCTCCGCGTCCGGAGCGCCGAGCTCCCCGCGGGCCGCGAGCACGCCGAGCAGCGCGGAGACCGCGAGGGCGCAGATCCCCGCCCCGGCCAGGAGGCGCCGCCCGCGCCGGCGCGG
>NZ_JBHLSV010000028.1:0-50335 GCF_042434575.1 Brachybacterium hainanense | reverse complement strand
CGTCGCCGAAGCCGACGCCGGCGAGCGCGAGCAGGGCCTGGTGCTCGAGGATCGCCTCGGCCTGCGCGGCGCCCAGGCTCCGGCCCCCGGTGGCGGCGCGCTCGGCGGCGACGATGCGGTCGCCGCTCGCGTCGACGACGGTGACGTCGCAGCCCAGGCGTCGCAGGGCCAGGAGCAGGCTGGCGGCGTGCTCGACGGCGCGGTCCCGGGCGCGTTCGAGGTCCTCGCGCCGGGTCGCATCGGCGCCGCGCCCGGGGCCCTCGCCCCGGGTGTCCAGGACGATGAGGGCGCGCTCGGCCGCGGCGGGCTCCTCCTCGCGGGTCATGAGTCGGCCGGTGCGGGCGCTCGCCCGCCAGTGGATGCGGCGGATGTCGTCTCCGGGGGCGTAGGGGCGGGCGATGGGGCCCGGCTCCCCCTGGCTCCGGTGCGCGCCGCCGCCGGCGGCGCCGAGGGCCGCGCCGAGACGGGCGAGGCCCGGGCCCGCCAGCTCCTCGGGCACCGGAAGCCCCGTGATCTGCGCGGGAGCGGGGACGAGGCGGCGACGGTGGAACATGCCGAGCACGTCGCGCAGGAGGACCGCGCAGTCCCCCAGGTCGTGCATGCCGCGGCGCCGCACCGGGAGGCGATGGTCCATGACCGCGGCGAGCGGGAGGTCGCCGTGCCCGCCCAGCGCCGACGGGAGGTAGCAGCGGACCACGCCGCGGCCCAGCGGCAGCACGCCGATCAGCGCGCCGCGGGCCAGGCGCAGCTGCACGGCGGCGTCCTCCCCCACGGGCACGGCCTCGGAGCGGGGGCTGCGCCGCAGGTCCAGACCGATCCCGCCGAGCAGGACCGCGAGCAGCCCGGCCCCGAGGGCGAGGGCGAGGGCGCATCCCAGCAGGCGGAGCTGCTCGATGCCGGTCAGCTCCGCGCCCGCGAGCAGAATCGGGGTGAGCACGAGGGCGACGAGGCCGCGGCCGGTGGGCCGGACCAGGGAGCGCCCCGGGCCGCGGCCCGTTCCCCGGTCGGCGCGCGGGCTCACCGGTTCAGCGGGGTCGAGGCGAGGACATCGCGCAGGACGTCGGCCGCGCTCACGCCCCGGGACAGGGCCTGCGGGCTCAGGTGCAGGCGGTGGCGCCAGACGGGGCCGATGAGCTGGCGCACGTCCTCGGGGACCACATAGGTGCGGCCGTCGAGGGCGGCCGCGGCCTTGAGCATGCGCACCAGATGGACGGCGGCGCGGGGAGAGGCTCCGAGCACGACCTGCCCGTGCCCGCGGGTCGCGGCGGCGAGGCGGACGATGTAGTCGAGCAGGGCCGGGGAGGCGTGGACGCGGCGGGTCAGGCGGATCAGCTGCGCGACCTCGGCGGGGCTGGTGCGGGCGCGGATCTGCTGGACGGGCTCCCGATGGTCCTGCGGCAGGGGCGCCGTCTGCGCGGCGAGCATGCGCAGCTCGGCCTCGTGACCCGGATATCCCAGGGAGATCTGGGCGAGGAAGCGGTCGCGCTGCGCCTCGGGGAGATGGTAGGTGCCCTCCATCTCGACGGGGTTCGCGGTCGCGATCACCATGAAGGGCGAGTCCAGCTCATAGGTCGTGCCGTCCACGCTGACCTGCCGCTCCTCCATCGACTCCAGCAGGGCGGACTGCGTCTTCGGGGAGGCGCGGTTGATCTCGTCGGCCAGCAGGATGTGCGTGAACACGGCGCCGCGGCGGAAGGTGAAGCTGCCGGTGGACTGGTCATAGATGCTCGCCCCGGTGATGTCGCCGGGCAGCAGGTCCGGGGTGAACTGGATGCGGCTGCGGCGGGCGCCGAGGGCGGCGGCGAGCGCCTTCGCGAGCAGGGTCTTGCCGACGCCGGGAACGTCCTCGAGCAGGAGGTGGCCGTCGGCCAGCAGGACGGTGACGGCGAGCCGGACGGCGCGGGCCTTCCCCTCCAGGACGCGGTCGATCTCGTGGCCGATCTCGGCGCCGAGGGCGGCCACGCGGCCGGCCTGGTCCTCGGTGATCGGGGCGCCCTGGTCCGCGGTCTGCGCCGCGGCATCGACCGCGGGGGCCGTCGCGGTCTGCGCCGCGGGATCTGCTTCGAGCATCGGATGGTCCTCCCTGGTCCGTGCCGGGGTTGACGAAGACTTGGTGTGGCGGTGGTTATCACACGGTTCTGCGTGAAGGCACGGACGCCTAGAGTGTAGAGAGGATCTGCTGTGTGGGACGGGGGACCGCGCATTCGCCCTGGCTGTGCGCCCCTGCTCCTCGACGGCCGGTGCGGTTCCTCACCGCCGGCCCGGTGGCGCGGCCGTCCTCATCCCCGACCTCGAGGAGTCCGGAACGTGTCCCTCCGTCCGCGTCCCCTGTACGCCCGTCTCGGCGCCGGCCTCGTGCTGGTGGCCGCCTGCGCGATCGCCCCGGCGACCGTCGCCGTGGTCGAATCGGCCCCTTCCGCGGTCGCGCTCGCGCCGGCGGACCTCCCCGATGTGTGCGAGTCCGCGCATGCCGATGCCTCGCCGTCCCGGATCACGGAGGGCCAGAGCGTGGAGCTGAGCGGCTGCGGCTTCGAGCCGGGAGCGAGCGTCGTGGTCGATGTCCAGGGTCCGGAGGACTCGTCCTCCCAGGTGACCGCGGAGTCCTCCGGGCAGGTGAGCACGCGGCTGACCCTCGGCGCCGCCGGCGACTACCGGCTGATCCTGACCAGCGGAGCCGATCAGGCCTATGCGACGGTGACGGTCGCGGCGGCGGGAGGCGGCGAGGAGACGCCGACCCCGTCGGAGGAGCCCTCCGAGGAGCCGAGCGCGGAGCCCACGGCGACCCCGTCGACGACCCCCGGCGAGGAGCCGACCGATCCTCCCGTCTCCCCTTCGGAGGAGCCCACGCCCACCGAGGAGCCGACGAGCACGGAGGAGCCGACCGCGAGCGAGGAGCCGACGTCCACGGAGGAGCCCACGGCCACCGAGGAGCCGGGAACGCCCACGGAGACGACGACGAGCGAGCCGGCCGATCCCCCGACGACCGATCCGGGCACGACGCCGGAGGAGCCCACCGGTCCGGAGGAGACGACAGCACCGGAGGAGACGACGGGCCCCGCCACCGCCGAGCCCGAGCCCTCGAGCCCGCAGGAGGAGCCCAGCAGCCCCGGGACCCCCTCGGCCTCCGCGACGCAGGCCGAGGACCCGGCAGGGGCCGAACCCTCGGACGAGGACTCGCCGGAGGCTCCCGCGACCAGCAGCGCCGCCCTCTCGCCCGGCGAGGCGTCCGAGGAGATCCTCGAGCTGACCGGGCAGGTCGGCGACGCCGTCGCCACGCAGAGCCCCGACCGGACCGGGACCAGCGCCCCGGACGGGACGCTCGCGAACACCGGCGTCGACATGCGCCTGGGCATCGTCGGCATCGTGCTCGCGGTGATCGGCGGCGCCCTCGCGGTCTGGTCCGGCCGGAAGGCGCTGCGACGCTGAGGACGGCGCCGGGCCGCAGGCCGCGGCCCGGGCGCTAGCGCCCGGGCTCCTCGACCACGACGAGCGAGGAGTTCGCCGCGTGGACCACCAGCGGTGCGGGCCCGCGGTTCTGCACCTCCACGCCCACCCGGATCCGCGCTCCGCACGGCTCCTCGGGGACCAGCGCGTCGAGCTCGAGGGAGAGCAGCCGATGATGCCGGTAGAGGTCGATGTGCTCCGGCGGCGTCCCGATCTCGCCCAGCGCGGCGCAGACCGCGCCGTCCTCCCCGACGAGGTCCGCGCGCAGGAGGAGGCCCGTGGTGCTCCCCGCCGGATCCACGCCGTCCGGCGAGCACCACACACGTCCCGCCTCGCGCGATCCGCCGAGGCCGGTGCAGGTCGTCAGGTGCAGCGATGTGAGGGCCCGGACGTCCGCGGCTCCGCCCGGGCCCGCGGGGAGGTCGACGACGAGCACCGTCTCCTCCGCCCCGGCGGGAAGGGTCCGCGGCAGGACGTCGGTCGGCGCCTGGACGGACGGGTCCCCGACCGCCTCCACGCCCCAGGTGCCGTCGATCCCGAACGTCGTGCCGGCGGAGGCGACGTCGTCGTAGGGGGCGGAGGCCTTGATGCTGCAGTCGACCGCGCCGTCCTCGGGCACACGGATCAGTCCCTGGTTGCGGTAGCCGCTCTCCGCCCCGGTGAGCAGGTTCTGCGTCCCCCCGATCGAGATGCCGCGACCGCCCGAGCGCGGCGAGCAGCTGAGCGTCACGCCCAGGTACATGGAGCGACCGGCGCTGTCCGCGGGCTTCGTGCTGGTCAGACCCATGGTCACGAGATAGGTCTCCCCTCCGCGCGCCCAGAACGTCCCGCGCGCGATCCGTGTCTCCTGCGGCACGGTGAGCGTCCCCCGATCGATCACGGACACCGGAGCCACCGGATGCGCAGGGGTGAGGGAGGCGGCGGCCGTGGCCTCGCCCGCGGACTCCTCGCCCGCCTCGCCGTCGGCCCCGCGGATCGCCGCGGCGGCGATCACCAGGAGGGCGACCAGCAGCAGCACGGATCCCGCGGAGGGACGGCCCCCGCGAGATTCCGGACGATCGGGCTGGGGCATCGCGCTCCTGGGCTGGGTGTGCGTCTTGTCCCGGTCACAGTATCGGGCACGGACCGCTCTAGACTTGTCGCATCCCTCGCTCCCTGCTCGGAGGTCCGCTCCATGCCGAATCCCCTGTCGAAGCTCCTGTCCACCGCGAGGACGGGCTTCTGGCATCTCCGCACCGGAGGCGTCGGCCAGCTCCGGCTCTGGTGGAGCCGTCAGGACTCCCGACGCGCGAAGCCCTCGGAGCTCGTGAACACCCCCGCCCCGTCGGTCCGGGCGAAGCCGGTGGTCGTGCGGAACTCCGACCTCGCCCGCGACGGGTTCCCGCTCCCGGAGATGCGCGCCGAGCCCGAGTACGCGCCGCGCCGGGACCATGTGCTGTACCTCCTGCACAACGCGCTCCCCCACCACTCCGGCGGCTACGCCACCCGCACCCACGGCCTGCTCACCGAGCTCAACCGCAACGGCTGGGACGTGGACGGCGTGACCCGACTGGGATACCCGTACGACATGCCGAAGATGGCGGACGTCCCGGATCTCCCCGCGCAGGAGCTGGTCGGGGACGTGGACTACCACCATCTGCTGACCGGCCGGCAGATCGAGAAGAAGAACCCGATGTTCGACTACGTCGCCCGGTACACCGATGCGCTGCTGCCGCTGGCCCGCGCGGAGAGGCCCGCGATCCTCCACGGCGCCTCGAACCACTGGAACGGTCTGGCCGCCGTGCGGACCGGGAATCTGCTGGGCATCCCCTCGGTCTACGAGGTGCGCGGCCTGTGGGAGGTGACCCGCGGTTCCCGGGACCCCGAATGGGCGCGCAGCGACCAGTACCGGTACATCGCCCGCATGGAGGCCGATGCGGCGCGGGGAGCGACCCGCGTCCTCGCCATCACCGCGGCGCTGAAGGAGGAGCTCGTCGGCCGAGGCGTCGACGAGGACAAGATCGTCCTGGTCCCCAACGGCGTGGACACCGAGAGGTTCGCCCCCCTCCCTCGAGACGAGCAGCTCGCCGAGGAGCTGGGGGTCGCCGGGAAGAGCGTCATCGGCTACGTGGGCACCGTCGTGGACTACGAGGGCCTGGACCTGCTGCTCGAGGCCGCCGCCCGGCTGAAGACCGGACGCGAGGACTTCCACGTGCTCGTCGTCGGCGACGGCGCGAAGCTCGAGGAGCTGCAGGCGAGCGCCGCCGAGCGGGGCCTCGAGGACGTGGTCACCTTCACCGGCCGCGTGCCGCACGAGGAGGTGGAGCGCTACTACTCGATCATCGACGTGACCCCGTTCCCGCGGCTGCCGCTACCCGTGTGCGAGATGGTCTCCCCGCTGAAGCCCTTCGAGGCGATGGCGATGGGCAAGGCCGTGATCGCATCCGACGTCGCCGCCCTCGCGGAGATCGTCACCCCGGGCCGGAACGGGCTGCTGCACGCCAAGGGCAGCGCCGAGTCGCTCACCGAGCAGCTCACGGTCCTACTCGAGGATCCTGAGCTCGCCGCGCGCCTGGGCCACCAGGCCCGGGAATGGGTCGTCGCCGAGCGCGACTGGCGGCAGCTCGCCGCCACGGTGGCGGGCGTGTACGCGGAGATCGTGCGGTGAGCCTGGACCTGCAGGCGGCGGTCCGACAGACCCTCTCGAGCTCTGTGAACCCGAAGGAGGTCGAGAAGCTCCTCCAAGGGCGGCTGCACATGTCCCCCCATCCGGAATGGCAGCTTCCCGAGAGACCGACATGGCGCGAGGATCCTTTCGAGGATCGCAACTGGCGATTCCAGTACCACATGCTCCGGTGGCTCGAGCCCCTCCGTCGCGCCGCCGCTCTCGGCGATGACTCCGCTTTCGAGATGTGGCTGCGCTGGGTGCAGGACTGGGTGGCGAAGAATCCTCCGAGCGCTCCCACGACCCCGTGGGCCTGGACCGACATGTCGGATGGGATCCGCGCGCAGCAGCTCTGCTCCGCGTCCCCCATGATCGCCGAGCGGACCCCCGAGCTGATGGGCTGGCTCGAGGCGACCATCCGCATGCATGCGGAGCACCTCGCCGACCCGACGAACATGGGAAACGCGAACCACGCGCTGCACCAGCAGGAGTCGCTGTTCGTCTGCGGTCGCGTCCTCCAGGACGAGGCGCTGTGGCAGCTCGCCTCGCGACGGATGAGCGGCCTGCTGAGAGAGCAGTACGACGAGCAGGGGATGAACGCCGAAGGCGCCACCGCCTACCACTACAACAACTTCCTCTGGTGGGAGCGGGCCCTGCGACGCTTCGACCTCGAGGGGCTGGATCGTCCCGCTGGGGCTGATCGGCACCTCCATGCCCCCGAGGGAATCGCCCATGCGACCAAGCCGGACGGCACCCTCGTGCCGATCGGGGACACGGACGTCCAGGACCCGAAGCGCATCGAAAACCCCTTCATCGAGTACGTCACCTCCAACGGCGGGCGCGGCACAGCGCCGAGAGATCTGGTCAAGGTCTACGACGCCGGCTACGTATTCGGCCGCAGCGGCTGGGGCGACACGCGCAGACCTTTCCAGGACCATACGTTCTACTCTCTCCGATTCGGGCCAGCTCGACGTGTGCACGGGCATCCCGACGGAACATCGCTCACCTACTCGTCCCGCGGCGTGAACTGGGTCGTCGATCCGGGGAAGTTCCAGTACGGCCACAGCACGCCACGTGATCACTTCGCCTCCCGTGCGGCGCACTCCCTGCTGTCGATCGACGGGAGGACCGCGTTCAAGGACTCTTTCGTGGATCTCGTCCGGCATGGTCTGTATTCCCGTGCCCACGAGTTCGTGCTCTCGGATCTCAGCTACGAGGGGATCGAGCTGACCAGGCGCGTCATCTTCTCGACGCGCGGCGAATATCTCGTCGTGATCGATCATGCGACCTCGCGGCGACGTATCACCGGCCTTCAGCGGTGGCAGCTCGGGACGGAAGTCGAAGCCCAGATCGATGATCACACGGTCAGCCTCGTTGCCAAGGGTCACCGCGCGACGCTCTGGTTCGACGGGACGCCCACGGAGGTCACAACGGTGCGTGCCCAGGACGATCCGTTCGATGGGTATGTCTCGACCGGTTGGAAGAAGATGGCCCCGGCCACGGCGGTGGTCGCCGAACGCCGTGGGACCCGGCTCGAGTTCCTCACCGTTCTCGCAGCGGGCGGTCGCGCCGCCCCGATCGTGCAGGAGATCCCGATCGCAACCCCGGGCACACGTGCCTTGGACATCACCACTCACGGCGTACGAGAGCGCATGATCATCTCCCCCACCGCCGTCTCCTTCCCGGCCCTCGGCTGATCGGTCACAGGAACGGTCCCGGTTCTGTCACGACTCGGCCGATAGCGGCCCGGATATCGGGACTGCCTGCTAGAAGAGATGTGTGACCACCTCATCTCGGCTCGTACCCCTGGCCCTCTCACTCGGCGGAGCAGTCGCACTCTGGCACGGCGTCTCCGGGCGAGTTCGGGTCCCGTTCGAGTACGCGGCGACGCTCCGCCGCTGGCGGATTCACTTCCGCAACATCAATCCGCGCGAGGGCCGTGACGGGACCGGACGTTTCACCGTCCGCACCGTCTCCCTCGAGGTATCAGCCGGAGGCACGAACCCGGCGGCGCGGCCTGATCCGTTCGACGGGGATCTCACGGGCTCGGGCCGCGGCGTCGCCACCGCATGGCAGTCGACGCCGATCCCCGCCGGGGTTGGGCACCTGCTCAGCTACACCTGGTCGTCCACCGAGCCGCCCAAGCGCGTCGTCGGCGGAGGCTGGAGCGCGCACGGTCCCGACGGTGAGTTCGAGCCCACGCAGCACCATCCCCTCGACACCTGGATCGAAGCCGAGGTCGATGCCACGACTCCGGTGTTCGCCGTGCTCAACGATTCGATCGCGAGCGGAGTGGGCGCTGCCGTCCCCGTCGCCGATTCGTGGCCCTCCGCCTACGGCCGCCGCGTTGGCGCGCTCCCCATGCACTACACCGCCTCAGGTGACACGATGAAGGGGTGGTATGACCCCAACCACGTCAAATGGCAGCGATGGAAGGGCCTCACCCACCCCGACTTCGCTATCCATGCGATGGGACTCAACGACATCAACCTCGGGACCCCTATCTGGGAACTGCAGGCGCGACACCTTCGGACGCGCGCGATAATCGCCGACCTCCTTACAGACAAGATCTACACAGGCACGATCACCCCGATCACCCGTGGGGATGACTCCCGGCTCCTCACCCGCCGCGCCTACAATGCGTGGCTCACCTGCCGCGACCCCGAGATCATCGGGTTCAACCGCGCGGTCTCGGCCGATGACCGCCGCCTTAGCCCTGGCTTCGACACCGACGGCACCCACATGAACGCCGCCGGGTACCGGCGCATGTCCGGCGAAGTGCCGATGGCATGGGCAGATGCTCATCGCGGATTGACCATCGCCGCTTCCGGCGGTACGAGACATGGGCACGCCATCTCGCCGTCTCCCCTCTCCAAGGAAGGGCGCTGGGGAACACACCCCCCCCCCCCGCAGGGTAGGCCGACGGTCTCCACGCGTCAGCGGGATCGACGCGCGCATTGCGCTCACTCTCAGAGATCGCTCACGTTCGCGCGACCGCGTACCTGCCGGCGGGTACCGTAGCCTCGGGTGCGCATCTGCGGTCCCCTGCAGGCACCCCTCGTACGTCGGCCGTCCCGGCCGTTCCTCCTCACCCCACCGGAGTGTGCCTTGAGCCCGAACGTCCCCCTCGACACCGTCGCCGTCATCGGCCTGGGCTACATCGGCCTGCCGACCGCCGCCGTCCTCGCCCAGGCCGGCAAGAAGGTCATCGGCGTCGACGTCAAGCAGGCCAACGTCGATGCGATCAACGCCGGAAAGGTCCCCTTCGTCGAGGAGGGGCTGGAGACCGTCGTCGCGGGAACCGTGGCGCAGGGCAAGCTGAGCGCCCAGACCGACACGCCGGAGGCGGACGCCTACATCGTCTCCGTCCCCACCCCCTTCAAGGGCGACCATGACGCCGATCTCTCCTACATCGAAGCGGCTGCGCGAGGCATCGCTCCGAAGCTGTCGGGCGGCGAGCTGGTGGTCCTGGAGTCCACCTCCCCGCCCGGGGCCACCGAGTTCATGGCCGAGGTGATCCTGGGCATGCGCCCGGAGTTCACCACGGAGCCGAACCTCCCGAACTCCCTGTACTTCTCGCACGCCCCCGAGCGCGTGCTGCCCGGCCGCATCATGATCGAGATGGTCGAGAACGACCGCATCATCGGCGGCCTCAGCCGCGAGGCCGGCGAGCTGAACCGCGACCTGTACGCGAGCTTCTGCACCGGCGAGCTGCTGCTCACCGACGCCCGCACCGCGGAGATGGCGAAGCTGACCGAGAACGCCTTCCGCGACGTGAACATCGCCTTCGCCAACGAGCTGTCGATCATCGCCGATCGCCAGGGCATCGACGTGTGGGAGCTCATCGAGCTCGCCAACCACCACCCGCGCGTGAACATCCTCCAGCCCGGTCCGGGCGTGGGCGGCCATTGCATCGCGGTCGACCCGTGGTTCATCGTCTCCGCGGACCGCGAGTACTCCAAGCTCATCGCGACCGCCCGGGGCGTCAACGACTCCAAGCCCGAGCTCGTCATCGCGAAGGTGCTCGAGCGCGCCGAGCGCTTCAAGAACCCGACCGTCGCCGCGCTCGGGATCGCGTTCAAGGCGAACATCGACGATCTGCGCGAGTCCCCCAGCCGCACCATCGCGAACTCCCTCGCCGAGCGCCTCCCCGAGGGCTCCGTCCTCGTCGTCGAGCCGAACGTCGAGGAGCTCCCGAAGGAGCTCGCCGAGCGCGACAACGTCGAGCTCGCCGAGCTGGGCGATGCCCTCTCCCGCGCCGACATCGTGCTGCTGCTCGTGGACCACGACCCCTTCAAGACGATCGACCGCGAGCTGCTGAACGAGAAGATCGTCCTGGACACCAAGGGGCTGTGGCGCTGACGGATCTCTCGCTCCGGTGCGGGGGAAGGCTCTCGGCCCTCTCCCGTGCCGGAGGCGATCTCCGCGCCACCACACGTCACGAACCGCTCCTCGGCCCTCGCCCGGACCGGCCGGTGGGGCACCCGACCTCTGCCGTCCGCCTCCCCCTGGCCCACCCTGGCCGTACAGGGTCCGCCGCGAGCCGTCGGATCCGATCTGCAACCGGCCGGTAGAGTACCTATTCACCCGGGTCCCCGGTTCATCATCCCTCCCCCCTCCTCGCCGGGCGCCGACCCGGCACAGCTAGACCCGCGCACGAAACGAGGCAGCATGCACGACGACGAAGCCCGCCCCGACGCAGAACTCGAGCATCTCCGGAGCCTCGAGATCTCCTCCGACCTGCGTGCCTTCCTTCGTGCACACGAGGATCTCCTCGCACGCGATCGGAAGAACCGCCGACGCATCAAGCAGCTCGAGAAGGATCTCGCCGCCGCGACCGAGGCGAAGGCGACAGCCGAGCGGTCGGCACGATGGCAGAAGGCGAAGCGCCAGGAGCTCGATCAGGAGAAGCGCACCTCCCAGCGGACCTGGCAGACGCAGAAGAAGGAGCTCGAGCGCCGGCTCGAGGCATCACAGGAGAAGCTCGCGGCCTCTGTGAAGGAACGTCAGCGTCTGCGGGGCGACCTCGAGCGCGTACGCGGCTCTCGGACGTTCCGCGTCGGCAAGGCGGTTCTGAAGCCGGTGTCGATCCTCCGGGGGGCCCCGTCGTCCGGACCGTCTGCGTCCCCCGGCACCGATGCGCCCGCGATCACCGGCGACATCGCGCAGCAGTCTGCCGACGCAGCGGCAACAGCCACCCCAACCGCGGCGCCCGAGCAGCCCGCCGGGGCGAAGAAGGACGAGGCCCCGAAGACGTCGGCACCCGCATCAGCGTCGCGCGCGCCCGCTGCCCCTGCACCAGAGGCGGCCGTCCCGACGGTGCCCGTCGGACAGCGCGATCTCGACACGCTCCGCCGGGACTTCGCCGAGGATCCCAGCGCGACGACGCTCGCGCGCGTGGTGAACCGATGCTGGTACGGCCACGGCATGATCGAGGAGCCTGCCCGCCTCCTCCTGGAGCACCCCGACCTCGTCGAGCACTTCAACGACAAGGAGCGCACGCTCGCCGAGCGGGTCCTCGGCGACCATCGGCTCATGGTTGCAGGGATCGCCGTGCCGCCCCGTGCCCCCGGCGCCGCCTACATCGCGGAGCCGGACCGGCTTCTCTACTGCGTCCATTCCACCCCTGTCTTCAACTCCAACGGGTATTCGACCCGGACGCGCGGCATCGCCAAGGGAATGCTGGACATCGGCGTCGACGTCCGCGTCGTGGCGCGTTCCGGCTATCCCTGGGATCACAAGGTCGACACGGCGAAGCCTGCCGGGAAGCGCCACACCAAGGTTCTCGACGGCGTCCCGTACACGCATCTGCCCGGGACCGGGCTCGGCACGGTGCCGATGGACCATTACCTGATCGAGGCGGCGGACGCCTTCACCCGGGAGGCACGGCTCCAGCGCCCCTCGGTCATCCAGTCCGCCTCCAACTATCGGACGGCGCTTCCCGCTCTGATCGCCGCCCGACGACTCGGAATCCCCTTCATCTACGAGGTCCGCGGATTCTGGGAGCTCTCGCAGGCCGCGGCGAAGCCCGCGTGGGACGACAGCGATCAGTTCCGCACGATCGGAGACCTCGAGTGCCTCGTCGCTCGGGAGGCGGATCACGTGCTCGCGATCACCCGGCAGGTCAAGGAGGACCTCGTCTCTCGGGGGATCCCCGCGGAGCGGATCACGGTCGCACCCAATGCCGTCGACACCGAGGCCTTCGCCCCCATCCCTCCGGATGCCGAGTACGCGGCGAAGAAGGGGATCCGCACCGACGCACCGGTGCTCGGATTCGCCGGCAGCATGGTCAGCTACGAGGGACTGGACTCCCTCCTGGACGCTTCGATGATCCTCAAGGAGCGCGGGATCGAGCACCAGCTCGTCCTCGCGGGCTCCGGTGCCGAGGCGGCAGCTCTCGAGGCCCGTCGAGATGAGATCGGTGCCGATCAGGTGACGTTCCTGGGCCGCCTCCCGATGGACGAGATGCCCCGGCTGCTGAGCACGTTCGACATCATGCCCATCCCTCGGCTCTCGCTGCCCGTGACGGAGATGGTCTCGCCGCTGAAGCCGCTCGAAGCCTTCGCCTCCATGAAGGCCGTGCTGCTCTCCGATGTCGCACCCCACCGGGATCTGGCCGGAGAGAACGGCTCTCGGGCGCGCCTCTTCACCGCTGGCGACGCCAGCTCCCTGGCCGATGGACTGGCGGAGCTCATCGCCGACGAGGAGCTGCGCAAGGACCTCGGACGCTCCAGCAGGCTCTGGACCCTCGACGAGCGGACGTGGTCCTCCGTCGCCGCGGTCATGCACGCAGCGCATGAGGCCGCCCGAGCAGCTCATGCCGAGGCCGTCCCGGCGGACGCTCCCTCGCTGCGGGACATCACCGTCGGCCTCATCGCGGACGAGTTCACGACCAAGACCCTGGCCGCCTCGATGAACGTCGTCCCCCTCGACCGACAGGGCTGGCGCGATCAGCTCGCAGGTCTCGACCTCGTCCTCGTCGAATCGGCGTGGGAAGGGAACTCGGGCCAGTGGCATCGCGGGATCGGTGCGTACGGGCAGGACGAGCACCGCGACATCCGCGAGCTGCTCGCGGCCTGCCGGGAGCGCGGGCTGCGCACAGCGTTCTGGAACAAGGAGGACCCGATCCACATCGCGAGGTTCCGTCCGACCGCCGCGCTGTGCGACCACGTGTTCACCACCGACGCGAAGATGATCCAGCGGTACCTGACGACCCCGGGCGCCATCACCCTCACCGCCTCCTCCCTGCCCTTCTACGCACAGCCGGCGCTGCACAACCCTCTGCCGACCGATCGTCCCTACCGTCACACCACGGCATACGCCGGGACCTACTACGGCGACCGCTACAAGGAGCGCTCGAAAGAGCTCTACCGGATGCTCGAGACGGCGTCGCTCACCGGGCTGACGATCTACGACCGGCAGGCCTCGAACCCTGACTCCCCCTATCGGTTCCCATCCGAGTTCGCCCGCTACAGCGAGGGCTCGCTTCCCTACGACGACGTGATCGACTCCTACAAGTCGCACATCGCGCACCTCAACGGCAACTCCGTGATGGACTCGCCGACGATGTTCTCGCGGCGCGTCGTCGAGATCGCCGCCTGCGGGGGCATCGCGCTCTCCGGGCCGGGTCGCGGCGTCGAGGAGACCTTCGGCGGCCTCATCCCGGTATCGGATGATGCGCGCCTGTGGCGCACCCTCCTGCACGGATGGTCGACCGATCCGTCCGCGCGGGTGTTCGAGGCCTGGCGGCAGATGCGCGCCGTGCACCGCTCCCACACCGTCGACAGCGCGATGGTCATCCTCCTGCGGACGGCGGGCATCGCCGTCCGCGCCGCTCGGCTCGACACGTACTCCGTCGTCCTGAGCGAGCACTCCGGCGCTCTGGTCTCGACCGTCCTGGACCAGTCCGTGCGTCCGCACGAGGTGTTCGTCCCGGGCGGTCCGTCGGACATCACGACTCCGCTGGAAGCCGCCGGGATCCCCGTGCGCGACTCCGCCGAGGCCGGGGATCCCACCGGGCGCTGGATCGGAGTGGTCGACACCGCGCTCCCGCGCACCTGGTTCGAGGATCTGCTGATCGCCACCCGTTTCGGCGACTGGGACCGGCTCGATGCGGAGCTCGCCGGCCCCGACTCCCAGGGCAGGACGCTCGCTCGCCCCGGCCATGTCGAGGACTCCGTCCGCGGTCTCGTGAGGTCACGGGACGCGCGTGCCTTCCCCTCGGTCGACGAGGCTCTGCGCACCGTCCACGAGAGCCCGGCGACACTGCTCGTCGCCCGGTTCTCCCCGGTCGAAGAGCCTTCCGAGGCCGTGTCCGGATCGATGACCCCGGCGGTCCCGCGGCCGCGCACGGTCCTCATCGCGGGGCACGACCTCAAGTTCGCCGGCGCCCTCATCTCGGCTCTCGAGGACGGCGGGCACACCGTCCTCGTGGACCGCTGGGAGAGCCACACGAAGCACGACGAGGAGCAGTCGCGCGCCCTGCTCGCCCGGGCTGACACGGTGTTCTGCGAATGGGGCCTCGGCAACGCCGTCTGGTACTCGCGCCACGTGACCCCGCACCAGCGGCTCATCGTGCGCTCGCACAGCCAGGAGCTGAACCGTCCGTACCTGCGGCGCACCGACGCCTCGAAGGTCGACTCCTTCGTCTTCGTCGGCGACCTCATCCGCCGAGCAGCGATCGAGAGCCACGGCATCCCCGCTGCCCGTTCCGAGGTGATCCCGAACTTCGTGGACACGGCGGCGCTCGACCTGCCGAAGACGCCCGACGCACGATTCCACCTGGGCTTCGTCGGCATGGTCCCCCGCAGCAAGCGCCTCGACCGTGCGCTGGATGTGCTCGAGCAGCTGCTCGAGCAGGACGCACGGTACCGACTGTTCGTGAAGGGCAAGCGCCCCGAGGACTACCCCTGGATGGCCCAGCGCGTCGAGGAGATGACCTACTACAACGCCGTGAGCGACCGGATCGCCGCGATCCACGAGCGCTTCCCCGACGCCGTCACCTTCGAGCCTCACGGCGATGACATGGCGCAGTGGTACCGGAAGATCGGCATCGCCATCTCCGTCTCGGAGTTCGAGTCGTTCCACTACACGATCGCCGACGGCGCCGCCTCCGGCTCGGTCCCGGTCTGCCTCGCGTGGCCCGGTGCGGACTTCCTCTACCCTCGTCCGTGGCTGAACGCCACCACGGACGAGATGGTCCAGCACATCCTCGGCCAGTCCGAGCCGGACGCGCATGACGCCGACTATGTCCGCGAGCGGTACAGCCTCGAGCAGACGCTGCCGCGGCTGCTCGAGCTCATCGCCCCGACGGACGGATGAGCATGTCCGAAGAGCCCCGCGACGAGCCCGCAGTCCCGTCGCATCCGCTCACCTACTCCCGCACGATGGCCGAGCGCCTCGTGTTCGGAGCACCGTTCGACCGGACGGCGCGGGACGCGGCCCTCGCCCAGGAGCTCAGATCCGGCATCCTCACGCTGCCGCCGCACCGAGCATGGCGGATGCCCGCCTCGATCACGTGGCGGGAGAACCCCTACCGTGAGCCGAACTGGGTCGCGCAGCTCCACATGCTGCGGTGGCTCGACCCTCTGCGCCGCCGAGCGCTCGCCGGTGACGTCGAGCTCCTGGACACGTGGTGGGACATCGCCGGGTCCTGGATCCGCAGCAACCCTCCCGGACGCGGCCGAGCGACGTATTCCTGGGCCGACATGGTCGAGGCGGCGCGCGCGCTGACCCTCGCCTTCGCGCTCCCGGCCCTCGAGGATCATCGGCCCCAGCACGTCCCGACCATCCTGGACTCGCTGCGCGAGCACGGCGAATGGCTCGTGGATCCCCGTCATATCCGGACGGGCAACCACGCGCTCCAGCAGCACCAGGGGCTGCTCGTGATCGGGGCGGTCCTCGAACGCCCGGAGTGGATCGAGCTCGCGGTGGAGCGCTCGTCGGCGATGCTCATGACCTCCTACGACGACCAGGGCGTCAACGAGGAGGGTGCCGTCCAGTACCACCAGATCAACTACATGTGGTGGAACAATCTGGGCAGGCGCGTGGAGATCGCGACCGGGAGCACTCCTGAGACGTTCCGTCGGGTTCGCCGCGCTCCTCTCGCCATGGCGCATGCGACGCGACCGGACGGCCGGTACGAGCTCATCGGCGACACCGAGGAGTTCACGCCCCGCAACCTCGGCCATCCGGCGATCGACTGGGTCGCGAGCGCCGGTGAACAGGGCATCCCGCCCCAGGACCGGGTCGCGGTGCTCGATGCCGGATACGTCTTCGGACGATCGACCTGGGGCGATGAGCACACACCGTTCGACGCGGCCGCCTTCTACTCCGCACGCTTCGGACCACAGGACCGGATCCACGGGCACGTCGACGGCATGGCCCTCACCCTCTGGGCGGGCGGCGAATCCCTTCTGGTGGACTCCGGGAAGTTCGCCTACGACGCCACCGACGAGCACCGACGGCATCTTCTGAGCAGGGAGGCCCACAACTCGGTCTCCGTCGACGGCCTCGCATACGACCGGACGACCCGGGTCGAGCTGACTCTCCAACGACGCCATGACGCCCACGAGCACTTCCGGTTCGAGGACCGTGGCTATCGCGGCGTGACGCTCACCCGCGACCTCGTCATCTCCCTCGAGCTCGGGGTCGCGCTCGTCGTGGACGCCTTCGCATCCGAGCACGAGGTCACCGTCCACCAGTGGTGGCACCTCCATCCCGATGCCGGGCACCGGGTCGAGGAGCATGGCCTGCTGGCACAGACCTCCGCCAACCGGATGCATCTCGGCTGGCCCGCCGGGACGCCCAGGCCGCGCGTGACGAAGGGGACGACCGATCCGATGCAGGGGTGGTTCTCGCCGTCGTGGCGGAACATCCGGCCCACACGGACCGTCGATGTCCGTACAGAGGGGACCAGGGGTCGCGTCGTCACCGCGCTGACCTTCGGACCCGACAGCACCCCCGTCTCCGTCGATGCCGTCACCGACTCCGAGGACGGGGCCGTCGTCGTCCACCTCGGACGAACGGGCGGCACCCCCCTCACCATCGCCATCAGCCCGCGCGACAGCCTGCTCGCGGTCGGCCATCACGCAGTAGAAGACACGTCGAAGATCCTCGACTGAGCAGCCGGGCGCGCTCGCTCGAGGCGCTCTATAAGGAGAACAATGCGACTCTTCATCGGAATCCGCACCAGGAACGAGATCCCCCGCGATCAGAAGGGGCCGCTGCGCGACGCGGTCCGTTCGGCGTACCGCGCGCTCGATCGGGTGCAGCCGTGGCCGCAGGAGAACACGACGACCGATCTGCGCTGGGTCCCCGGTGAGGGCCGCGTCGCGGTCATCTACCGGTCCAACGAGGAACCCTCGATCCCCGAGCGCGCCGGATGGATCGGGAACAAGGAGCGCGTCTGGGCCTGGTCGGGGGTGATGGGCTCCGACCTCGAGGCCTCCCTCCGGAAGCAGCGCGCCACCGACGTCGACGACGAGGAGGTCTGGTCCGGGATCGGCAGCTTCGCGGCTCTCGGTGCCACGCCGGACACGCTCATCGCGTACACCAACCAGCATCGCTCCGAGGGCCTGTTCTGGATCTCGACGCCCACGGCGGTCATCGTCAGCAACTCGGCAGCCGTGCTGTCGCTCATCCGCACCGGCAAGGATCCTGAGTACAGCCGGATCGGCACCGCCGCCTTCCTCATGCACGCACTCCCCTTCGCGGACGCCACGCCCTTCGAGGGCGTCCGCACGCTCGAGGCCGCCGCCAAGCTCACGGCGGACGACCGGACGGACGCCCGGATCGAGCTCGACCAGGTCGAGCAGATCGAGGACGACCACGACATCGACGCCACGGCGGAGACGATCGCCGCCGGGCTCGTCGACTATGCCCGGGTGCTCTCCGCCGGATCGCACGAGGTCATCGCCGCGATCACCGGAGGCAAGGACAGCCGCCTGGTCGTCTCTGCGCTCCATGCCGCGGGAGTGGACTTCTCCACCTACACCAACGGGCTGAAGGAGAGCGGCGAGGCCGCGGTGGGGCGACGTGTCACCGACGCGCTCGGGATCCCGCACCGCCTGATCACCCCGCCCGTGCGGCGCTCGGCCAGCGGCCGGTCGATCATCGCAGCGACGCCCGAGCTCCAGGCCTGGAACACCCTGCGATCCACGGGCGGCATGGGCAACGCGTTCACGATGCTCGGCGCACCCGATCGGAAGCACGTCGCCGTCACTCAGAAGACGAACTTCGGCGGGCAGGGCGGCGAGATCATCCGCGGAGGATTCAGCCGGTATCTCCCCGTGGTCGCTCCTGCGGCGACCGACGCGAGGAACCTGCTCGAGCGCCAGTGGTTCAACAACCGCGACCTGCTCACCCCGTTCGCGCGGGAGGCCGTCCTCGCCGAGGCCCTCCCCCTTCTCGATCTGTCCGACCGCGACCCGGTCCAGTGCACCTTCCAGGCATACGTCACCAACCGCACAGGACGCTGGCTGGCCACGATGCGCCACGGCGAGTCGGTGATCAGCTCTCACACGACGCTGCTCATCAACAACCAGATGGTGCGACTGCTTCGCACCCTCCCCTCCTCCGCGCTCGTGGGCGAGCGGATCGCTCATGCGGTGATGGCGAAGCTCGCCCCCGAGGCCGTCGACCTTCCCTTCTTCCGCGATCGCTGGCAGTTCGAGAAGGATGCACCGGACCCGGCATACAAGCCGGACACGTGGGACGAGCGTGCCCCGTACTCGGCGCACGACCAGCCCCGAGCCGACTTCAACTGGCGCACGGCGTTCACCCCGGCGCTCGGGGCGTTCTTCGCGGAACAGGTGCTCGCGGATCGGACGGGACCGCTCGCCGACGTCCTCGACCGCAGCGCGGTCACCGACATGCTCGCAGGGAAGCGATACCGGGCTCCTGCCGCGTGGGCTCTGTTCTCCTCGGCGTTCATGGCCGATGGACGATGGCTCTCGGACGCTCCGTCCTCCCCGCGGTCCATCGAGATCGCCGTCCCCGACTGATCGAGCCTCGCGCAGACCTCGGACGTGTTCCCGGTCTATTTCCGGACCGCACCTGCGATGTTCTCGCCATGCAGCCCGTCTCGGACCGCTACCATCGACCGCAGGGTCGAGCGGGGCGGGGCGTGGACGCTCTCCCGGAAGGGCCCGGGAACCGCTCGACGGGGCCGTTGCCCGCAGTGGATTCGGAATCGGAAACTGGTACGGAGGCGGACAGCGGGATGACGAACGAGGACGTGCACGACGAGGGCACCGTGAGAACGTTCATCTGGGGCAGCTGCGTCAGCCGGGACACCTTCGGATTCCTTCCGGAGACGTTCCGGATCTCCCGGTACGTCGCCCGCCAATCCCTCATCAGCGCCGGAACGGATGCGTCCTTCATCCGCCCGCAGCTCACCCCGCTTCGATCGGCCTTCCAGCAGCGCATGGTCCTCGGCGATCTGAGCGGCGACCTCTATCGAGCGCTCGAGGCCGATGCCGACTCCCTCGACATCGTCCTCATCGACCTGGTCGACGAGCGCGGCGGCGTCGTCGACCTCGGTGGCGGTTACGCGACCAAGCTGAGCGAGTTCTGGGGCGCCGGCGGCCGCGAGGCCTCCCGCGGCGCACATCAGATCGAGTTCGGCACGGATGAGCACTTCTCGCTGTGGAGCGCGGGGGCACGACGTCTCGTCCAGGTTCTCCGGGACAGGGACCTGGTGCGACGCACCCTGGTGCTGAGGGCACCGTGGGCCTCGTCCTACGACACGGGCGAGGACCTCGAGATGCCTGCGTGGATGATGCGGCCCGCCGACGCCGATCAGCTGTACGGACGGTATTTCGACCACCTGTCCGCTCTCGGCCTCCGCATCGTCGAGCTCCCCGAGGAGCTCGCCCGCACCTCGAAGGACCACCGATGGGGCGCGAGCCCCTTCCACTACCAGAACACGGCGTACGAGCATTTCGCCCGTGCGATCAGCGAGGCCGCGGAGGCGCCCATGCACGACCCCCTCGAGCCGCCGGCGATCGGCCGCCGGGACACGAGCCCCTGGGGCTCGTTCACCGAGCTCCCCGACATCGAGGCGATCCGCCATGCCGACCTCGGCTCCCGCTTCTTCACCCTGCGTCGCGACGGCATCCCGATCGATGTGGAGGTGGACGACGTCGGCGCGAGCACGACGCTGGTCTCCTTCCACGCAGCACTCGGGAAGTCCACCCTCCAGCCCCCGGTGTTCACCGGCCGCTCGATCAGCGCGGACATCGGGGTCAACCGGATCTTCGTCTCGGATCCCGGTCTGCTGATGGGCGAGGAGCTCGGCCTCGCCTGGTACCTCGGGACGGACCGGCTCGATGTCACGACCGCACTCGCCCAGATGATCGCCGCGTTCCAGGAGCGGATGGGCGCGGAGCACCTCGCGTTCTTCGGGATGTCCGGAGGAGGCTTCGCGGCCCTGAACCTCTCGCACGAGTTCCCCGGGTCCCTCGCGATCCCGGTGAACCCCCAGACCCGGATCCTCGACTACGCGGAGGTCCATTGGGACGCGATGGCCCGCGCCTGCTTCGGAGCATCCTCCGTCGAGGAATCCCGCGCCGTCCTCGAATCCCATCCCCGGGCTGATCTCCGGAAGATCTACCGCGACGGGTTCTCGAACTCGGTGATCTATGTCCAGAACGCCGCCGATCCGCACATCTCCTCGCATCTGATCCCGTGGTTCGACGCGATCGGATGGTCGGGGGAGGCGATGATCCACTTCGGCCGCTGGGGAGCGGGCCATGTACCGCCACCGGCCCCCCAGCTGAGGGCGCTCCTCTCCCAGGTCGCGGGTGCCTCGGGCAGCTGGCGCGATCTGGCCCGGGCCTGGGGGGCCGACCTCGCTCCCACGCGCGAGATGGTGCGGGAGAAGACGGGACGCTGATATGGCCGCACCCGTCCCTCCCCATGTCTCGGAGACGACGCCCGACGGCGTCGTGATCGAGTACCTCCGGATGAACGACGGCACCGAGGGGCTCGTCGTCATCATGTCCAACGCGCTCGTCCCCGGGCGCGAGGACCGTCGGTTCCCCGCCTTCCACCGCTGGTCGTAGGGCACCGAGTGGCCCGAGTGCACCGTCCTCGTCTTCGCGGACCTGGCGCTGCGGGCCAGCCCGGTCCCGGACGGCGCGTGGTACCTGCACCCTGAGCACGACACGATCCGGGCGATCGCGGCGATCGTGATGCGCATCGCCGGGGAGGTGGGTGTGCCTGCACGGAAGGTGATCTTCTACGGCTCGTCCCTCGGCGGCTTCGGAGCCCTGTGCGGCGCGTCGGCCGCTGCCGCCCACGCCGTGGCCGAGGTGCCCCAGATCGACGTGCGGAACTGGTTCCCCGGGGCCGTGAAGAAGATCGAGGATCACATCATCCACGTCCCGATGGACGCCTACGGCGCCCGGCACCCGGAGCGCGTGGACGTCTGGTCCCGCTTCATGGTCGAGGCCTCGATCCCCAGCTTCGTGATCCTGACGAACGAGCTGGACCGGTCCTTCCAGGACCAGCTCTCCCTCATCGCACGCGTGCGCGAGCATCCCCGGTACGCCGGGGAGGACGCCGAGCTCGTGGTCACGGCCCGGACGCGCGGCCATCAGGTGCTCGCGAAGCAGCAGGCGGTCGAGCTGATCCGCCGTACGATCCGCGACCGGTGAGGAACAGCCCTCCTCCGTACGACCCGGCCGTTCCGGCGCCCGGAGGAGGAGCCGTGCCGAAGGACGGTGACGCGAAAGCGCGCTTCTCGCCCCGGAGAGCATTCTCGCGTGTCGGGGAGCAGGGAGAACCGGGATCAGCACCCATGGAGCGGAACCGGTAGTAGCATGAGCGATCAGGGAGGACGTGTGGTGGCACGTTCCCGGGCGGTGATTCGCTCATGACGCCGTAGCGCATCATCCGCGAGGATCCGGGGAGATATCTCGAGGGGGAGCTATGGGGAATGATGTGCAGGTGCTCAGGTTCGTGGCGGTCGAGGAAGCTGAGGAGAGCACCCGAGGTCCTGTCGCCGAGGATTTCCTCATCGAATCCGCCTGGGGTGTGACCGTCGAGGACGTGGGCGAGCAGGAGGCGTTCCGGACGGGGGCGCCGCTGCCCGGCGTCCTGGATCGCAGTGGGGAGTGGTGGTGCGTCGCGACATCGGAGGACGGTCGACGGCTCGTCCTCGCGGACCGGTTCGGCTTCCAGCCGCTCGCCCTCGCGGTCGCGACCACCGCCGACGGACCCGCGCTGTTCATCGGGACCTCGGCGTCCGAGACCGCCCGGGCGATCATCGCGGCCGGAGGAACGGTGAGCACGAACTGGGCTCTCGTGCTGGAGACGATCGGCGCTCGCCACGACTTCCTCGACTGTCTCTTCGATCATTCGACCCCGTTCGACGGGATCTCCTGGCTGCCGCCGGACAAGGCGATAGAGGTCGGCGCGACAGGGTTTCGGATCGTGTCGCGCCCGGAGACCTCGGTGCACGGCGCATACGAGGATCTCCTGCGCCGGGGGATCGACCACGCCATCGCCGATATGGAGCATCTGCTGGCGGTCCACGAGCATGTCGCGATCAACCTCTCCGGAGGCAAGGATTCCCGCGTGGTGCTCGCCCTGGTGATGGCGGCCGGCTGCTCCGACCGCGTCCAGATCGCGGCGACGGACCCCGCTCCGCCCGGAGGGAGCATGGCCCATTCGCCGACCGTGGCGCGCGACCTGGAGATCTCCTCGCGGCTGGTGGAGAAGCTCGGTCTGTCATGGGTCGACCGGCGCACGCCCCGTGACGTGTGGCCCACCACGCTCGAAGGGGAGCTCGCCCGCTTCCAGACCCTCCGGCACGGGCTGACGAACCAGTTCGTGCCCATGGCGCTGTCCTATCGGCTCACCGTCCCGGAAGCCCGCGTCAACGGCGCCGGCGGCGAGATCTTCCGGGGCTACTGGGCCGACGTTCTGTCCGGGCATCCCGTGTGGTCCACGCTGGGCCACCGAGCCGAGACGCGGGAGTCCGACACCCGGAGCCTGCTGCGCGCCCTGCGCAGCCCGTTCCGCCTCCCCGCTTCGGTCGCCGAGCGGGGAGAGCAGAGCCTGGTCGAGGCCATGGCCCCGCTGCCCGGCAGCACAGCGGCCGAGGCGCTCGATCGTCACTACGAGGTGTTCCGCCTGCGGGGGCACGCCGGCGGTCGGCGATGGGGGCAGTCGTACGGGATCACGAACTTCGGTCTGCTCCAGCAGTCGGCTCTGATGCGCGCCGCACAGGAGCTCGAGCGCGATGAACGCTGCTCGGGCAGGGTCCTCTTCGACATCGTCGAGCAGGTCGCACCGGAGCTCAACGACCTCGAGTACCAGTCCGGCCCCTGGCCCTGGAGCGGCCAGCGGACGCCGGTCATGGACTGGAGCGACGTGGCCCCGTCGACGGCGTCCTATCGCCGCGCGCAGGTACGAGCGCAGCAGTCGGCACGTCCGCAGAGGTACATCGCCCGGCCTCGGCCCGACATGGCCGGGGCCGTCACCGCCGGCCTGGCGGCTCTCGCGGAGCAGATGCGCACGGACGGGCTGGACCCGACGCTCGTCGGCGGTCTCCGGGCCGCCCCGCCCGCGGACCTGCGCGGGCAGGGCCGTCTGCTGGGACGACTCTTCCACTGGGCGAGCGGCTTCGGGGACGAGCGGTTCCTGCCTCGGGCGATCCCAGCGGCGCCGCCTCGTGTCCGGACATATGCCTGACCAGGCGTCGCGGACGACCCCGGCCGGCCCTCCGCACGGCCACCGCCCTCCCCCACCAGCGTCCCGCTCCCGGGGAGACGTCGCGGTGCCCACAGGCATGCCCGTTCCCGGGGCACCGCGCCGGTATGATCTGGACAGTCGCCGGGGGACCCGAATCCCCTCCTCTCCTCGGGCGAATACCCCGTCACATGCGACAGGGGCACAGGTCCTCCTCGGACCGCCCCGCCTCTGCCTCCCGCCCGACCGATGGAAGTGATGCGAGCATGAAGCCCGGAGAACGGCGTACTTTCACCTGGCTGCCCGAGAGCCCTACGAAGGCCTTCGACTGCATCATCGCCCTCGACGGCGAGGCGGATCCGCGCTCCTTCGTCGTGACCGCCCTCGCGCTCGACGCAGACGGCGTCGAGGTGCCCCCGACCTCGCGTCGATGGGTCTACTCCGATCACTTCACCGGATACTTCCAGTACGGCCCGCTCGACGAGCCCCAGAGCACGATCCGGCTCCGGACCTGGACCTCGGATGCGTACGTCGCCGAGATCCGGATCGAGGTCATCGCCTGGCTGAAGAGCGCACCGAGCATCCCCGGTATCCGTGCCCTCGCTGTCGCACCCTCCGACAGCTCCCCCGTCGACTCCCGGACCTGGAACGTCCTGCCCACCACGGAGGGCGCAGCAGCATGATCACCACGACCTCCCCGCAGGTGTCCGTCGTCATCGGCTTCAAGGACTGGGGACTGGAGAGACTGGAGCTGTCCGTCCGGTCGATCCACGACTCCCTGGCGGGCGTCCCCCACGAAGTCGTCATCTCTGACTACGGGAGCGCGGACACGGACGCGATCTCCGAGTCCGCGACCCGCATCGACGCACGCCACGTGGTCGTCGAGACCAAAGGGGAATGGTCGCGGTCCCGGGCGCTGAATGCGGGCGTCCGCGCCGCCGCGGGCGAGCTGATCCTGGCAACCGACGCCGACATGCTGTTCACCCCCGGGGCACTGTCCCGGGTGGTGGAGCAGCTGGACCGACATCCCCAGGAGATCGTCATCCTCCAGTGCCGGGATCTCCCCACTGGCTACTCGCACGAGGTCGTCCGCCGCGAGGGCTTCGACTGGGAGCTCTTCGAATCCATCGGCCAGATCCGCCCCCGCTGGGGAATGGGCGGGCTCGTCGGCGTCCGCCGCGAGCTCTGGGAGCGCCTGCGCGGCTGGGACGAGCGCATGCACACCTACGGCGGTGAGGACATCGACTTCGGCAAGCGCGCCCAGGCCTACGGGGCGAGGATCGACTGGCTCGACGAGCCGGGCCTGGCCATGTATCACATCTGGCATCCGTCCAGCAGCGCGAGCGCTCGCCGCTCCCCCGCGGCCACGGCCGCCATCGCGGAGAACCGGCGGATCCACAGCGAGGACAGCACGTTCGCCCGCAACCGGGTCGCACCGCAGTACCTCCCCGATCCGATCCGGCCGCTCGTGAGCATCCTGCTCGGCGGTCCGGAGCCCCGCGGTGCGACATCGGAGCAGACCCGGGCGACCCTGGCCTCGATCCTCGCGCAGACGGTCCAGGACATCGAGGTCATCGTCCCCGATACGCTCGCGGTCCCGGTCGACGACCTCCGGATCCGTCCCTCGTCCCGAGCCGACGGGCCGCTGGACGGGACCTTCACCACCATCGCCCGTCCCGGGGACATCTGGGCCGCCTCCCGGCTCGAGCAGCTCCTCGCCGCCTGGACGCCGGGAACGGGTCTGATCAGCGACCTCGTGGCGACCAGGCTGCTCGACGAGGACCGCACCCCTCTCACGCCCTTCTCGAGCCGGTCCGCGGACGCGCCCGCCGCGCACGCCACCGTCGTGCGCACCTCTCTCCTGAAGGACCCGGCACCTGCCGCGTCGGAGCACTGGCCCGCGACGGTCCGACAGGTCGCTGCCACCGGCGCCGGCTGGCAGGTGCTTCCTCACGCCGGCTGCCTGACCTCGACGACGCTGGCGGAGGAGGAGCTCGAGTCCATCGTCGCGGATGATCAGGCACGCGATGCGGTCCTCGCGCTCGCGAGAGCGGGTCTGGCTCCCCCCGAGGTCCCGAGCGGCGGGATCCTTCCGCTCGGGGTCATGGCCCGCGCGATCGTCGACGGCACCGCCGTCTCCGTCAGCATCGACGTGCCCCGCGCCCTCGACCTCAGCCCCGAGCAGATGCCCGAGCGGGATGATCCGCACTGGCGCTCCCGACAGATCACGACCCGGGATGGCGACGTCCTCATGCGGCATCTGCTCTGGACCGGCATGGACGGGCTCGAGGCAGCGCTCCAGGCCCGCCGATACCGCTCCCTCGGGGCAGCGGTGAGGATCCTCTCGGCGCAAGAGGCGGGCGCGTCACGCAACGACCCTGTGGACGCCGCTCTGCTCGTCCGACATGCCGAGGACGTCTACGGCACTCCGGGGCGCCCGAGCGCGTGGGCCGCGATCGAGCACACCGGACAGGATGCCTCCGAGACCCATCACGCGCTGACGCTCCGACCCGCCACGACCGTCGTCCTCGACCGCACGGTCGAGACCGAGTCCGGCCGAGAGGACTGGCTGCTGGCCCGGTTCGACGACGGCGACGTCGCAGCGGCACTCCAGCTGGTCGCCGACCTCCCCGCCACGCTGCGGATCTGCATCATCGAGACGTCACCGGCCACCGCGCCCGAGGAGGAGACCCGATGAGGTTCACCACGTCCGCTGCGGACGGCGGCTCCTGGACCGAGCTGCTCGCGTCGCGCACCGACTTCGACGGCCACCCCCCGCTCGACCGTCTCCGCCTCTTCTGGCCTCTCGCATCCGGAAGCCCCGATCGCGATGCCGTCGCCCTGTCCCTCATCTTCTCCCCGTGGGTCGCGGGACGGAGCGAGCATCCGGCGCCGTTCTCCGCGCTCACGGAGCAGCGGATCGTCGAATGGTTCCAGTCGCAGCGCATCTGGGCGTCCGCGGGCCCCGTGCGGATCGGCGGTCTTCCGCTGCCGCGCGGTACGCGCCGCCTGCTGCTGAGCGGCTCCCCGTCCTCCGAGCGGGAGGTCCTGCTGCGGCTCGTCCCGTCGACCGAGGGCGGGATGGTCCAGGAGCAGGAGGTCCACGTAGCCACCAACGCGGGAACTCTCATCGCGCATGCTCCCGATGCCACGTCCGCGTTCTCGATGCGACTCGGGGTCGCCGTCCTCCTGGCGGAGTCGCTGTCCATCACCGAGATCGTGGACCCGGAGTTCGCAGCCTCCGCACCCGAACAGTTCCGCGCCGCGGCCCGCCTGGTCGAATGCGTCGCGCTGGGGCTCCGCAGTGCCTGAGGAGTCGGCCGACCGCCTCGTCGTGGCGTTCAATTTCCCGCCGTTCGTCGACGGCAGCGCCGTCACCGTCGCCAAGAGGGTCCTCGAGTCGGCCCGGCCCGTCGACGTCGTCGCCGCGGACCTCTCACGGGTCCGCACCCGGGATCGGTCCCTGGCCGAGCTCGTCGCCCCGTACGTCCGCCAGCACCATTCGCTGACCGTGCCGATCAAGTTCGCGGCCCAGGCGAGCGTCGCCCCCTTCGTCACGGCCGGGATCCGCGCGCTCGCGCACCGGCAGACGAGGCCATACCGGAGCGTCTATTCGCGGTCCATGTGGCCGCACTCCCATTTCCTCGCGGCGCGCGTGAAGATCGACCATCTGGCCGCCCGCTGGACGGCGGAGTTCTCGGACCCGATGCTGTGGCACGTCGACGGAGGCCGCAGGCCGTCCCCGTCGATCGCGGGATACATCGACGAAGCGCGCGTGCTGGCCTCCGTGGGCGCTCGTGCCCAACGGTTCCTCCTCGAGCGCCGCACCGTCCTCGAATGGGCGCAGTTCGTGCCGTTCCTCCTCGCCGACGAGCTCGTCTTCACCAACGAGCAGCAGCGCGCCGTCATGCTCGAGGATGCCCCCACCTGGCTGCAGGAGGCGGTCCTCCCGCGGTCGGTGATCGCCCCGCACCCCACCCTGCCCCCGCAGTACTACGGCGACGACGCAGGCCCATCGGCCGCACGCGCATCGGACGAGTTCCGCATCGGATACTTCGGGACCTTCTATCCCAACCGCGGAGGAGGAGAGCTCCTCGAGGCCGTCAGCCTGCTGCCGACGCCCGCCCGGGATCGTCTCCGCTTGGACGTCTACGCCTCGGACACGCGGACCCTGATGGCCTCCGCGGGGAAGCTGGGGCTGAGCGGGGTCGTCCGGCACCGCTCCCCGCTCCCCTTCCGGCGCTTCCTCGCCGCCTCCGGCTCCTACGATGCGCTCCTGGTCAACGACATCGCGACGTCGCCGTTCGGCGTCCCCTCCCCGTTCCTCCCGTCGAAGTACTCGGACTACGCGGGCAGCAGCGCCCCGACCATGGCGATCACGATTCCCGGCAGCCCGCTGGACCTCATGCCGGCACGATGGAAGGCCCATGTGGGAGACGTCGACGGGATCTCGCGGATGCTGCGCAGCGCGATCGAGGAGGACCGCTGAGGGGGTGCGGCCGATCAGGAGGCGCCGCGCCTCCTGAGAGAGACGCTCGGCACAGGTCCGCGCGAGCGACCGGCCTCGCGCGGCCGGGACGATACGCTCGGACGTCGAGCAGCCGCGCCGAGTCCTGTGGGGGTGAGACCGTCCATGCCCGATGAGCCCTCGACGCCCCGACGTTCCGTGTCCCGACGCACCCTGCTGACAGCAGCGGGGGTCGCCGCAGGCGGAGTCGCCGCGGGGGCGTTCGTCATCGGCCGCGAGAGAGATCCCTCGTCCCCCGAGAACCCGGCCCCGCCGCCTGAGGGCCCTGCTCCCGGTGACGGCTGGTCCGTGCGTGATCGCCGCCTGCTCGTCGCGCCGCCGCCGAGCACCGGGACCCTCGAGGTGCTGCACGAGTATGCAGGCGCGTTTCCCGCTCTGAAGATCCGGGACGTCCTTCCCCTGGAAGGGCTCGGCCCCGCCGGGGAACCGTGGATCGTCGCGACGGTCATCGGCCCCACGAACCAGATCCAGATCACGACGTCCTCGCGTCCCGCCCCCGAGCACGTGCTCGAGCTCCCTCCGGAGCACCGCGGAGAGATCCTCTCCATGGCCTGGGATGCGCAGCGGAAGACGCTCTACCACTCGGCGTCCGGTCGGCTCTGGGCCTGGCGCTCCGCGCAGCCGACAGTCGTCGTCGACCTCGGCCAGGTCCCCGGCGCGAGTGCTCTCTACGAGCTGCTCGTCGATCCCGCGGGGCTCGTCTGGGGCGGGACCTTCCCGCTCGGCGCGGTCTTCACCTACGATCCCTCCACCTCGAAGTTCCAGGTGCATTCCCGTGTCGCCCCGGATACGCAGTACGTCCGACGGCTGAGCATGGACCTGCGCGGCCGCATCTGGGTGGGGACCGGGTCCCAGAACCCACGCCTGTTCACCTTCCTGCGCACCTCCCCCGAGGACCGCACCGAGATCCCCCTGCCGGAACCGATGGAGAACGGATTCATCTCCGCCGTCCGCGCCGGAGCCAGCAAGGTGCTGGTCACGACCGACGCTCACCCGGACGTGCTCGAGCTCGACATCCCGACGCTCAGCTGGGATCGGCGGTTCACGGCGTCCACCTGGATCCGGACGCCGTCCTCCGCGATCGCTCGGAGCGACGTCTACTACACGATCGCCGACGGCGTGCTCTCCATGAACACCTCGGCAGCCTCCGTCCCGCTCGGGGAGCTCGACCTCGAGGATGTGTCCTCCGCCTGTCTGCTCGGCACCGATCTGCATCTGGTGTCCATCACTCGAGAGGGTTACACCGCGAGTGCCTTCTCGCTGGCCTCGCGGAGCACCGCCCCCGCTCGATCCGTGCGGCTGGAGCCCGGTCGGTTCCGGGTCCAGAGCCTGCTCGCCCATTCCGACGGCAACGTCTACGTCGGCGGATTCATGGGGACCGGGCTCGCCGGCATCTCGCCCGACACGGACCAGCGCTGGAGCTCCCCGGCGGCAGATGCCTCGATCCATCAGGTCGAGCAGATGGTGCAGTTCGACGAGCGCGTCTCCTTCCTCGGGACGTACAGCTGGGCGGACGTCATCCGCTGGGAGAGCACGTCCCGGGACGATCCCTCCAGCTACTCGCAGCTGGTGCGGCTGAGCAAGAAGTACCGTCAGTCCCGTCCCTACGGGATGGCGGTCAACTCGCGCTCCCTGTTCGTGGGAACGGTGCCCGACTACGGGCTCTCGGGAGGGGTCCTCGCCGCGATCGACGTCGAGACCGGAACACCGACGTGGGTGCTCGACGGGGACGGCGCCGGTTTCATCGGCGGCCACTCGATCATCGGGCTCACCGCGGACGAGGAGTACGTGTACGGGTCCACATCGGTCCGCAACGGCTCCGGGCTGCCGGACACGGACGGGCTCGCGCAGCTCTTCATGATCGACGTCGCGACCCAGCGGAAGATCTGGCAGACGGCGCCCGTCCCGGGAGCGGGAGCTCTCTACGCGCCCACGTTCCTCGGAGGCTGGCTGCTCGTCGCGGATCTCGAGGGCATCGCCGTGATCGATCCGCGCAACGGCCGCCTCGAGGTGCGTCACACGCTCACGGACGTCCCGAACTCCTCGCAGCGTCCCGGCTGGGCATCGGCCGACCTCGTGGTCGCCGGCGATCGGGTCGTGCACGCCGCTGCGGGGACGATCACCATCGTGGACTTCCGGGCGGGGACCGCCTCGCGCGTCGCCGATGCCGGCGGACGCGCAGCGTTCGGCTCCCGCCTCGCGGCGTCCCCGCAGGGGCGCGTCTTCGCCATCTCGCAGGGCACCGACGTGGTGGAGATCGCCACGGCCCCTGCACCCTCGGAGCCCGGCTGACCGGCAGGTGCATCGAAGGATGATCCTCGCCGACGCGAGGACGGAAGCCTCTGGAGATCAGCGTCCGGCGGGCGCAGCCGCCGGACGCGCCGTCGATCTCCTGCGCCGAAGGATCAGGAGCCCTGACCGCCGAAGTCCGCGGGGCGCTCGCCCCCGGTGAACTTCCACCGGATCGCGGCGACGGTCCGCTGGGCCGCCCCGCCGTCCCCGTAGGGGTTCACCGCGTTGGCCATGCCGTCGTAGGCCTCCGCGGAGTCCAGCAGCAGCGACACCTCGTCGACCAGGCGCTTGCGCTGCGTGCCGATGAGCTTGACGGTGCCGGCGACCACCGCTTCCGGGCGCTCCGTGTTCTCGCGCATCACCAGGACCGGCTTGCCCAGGCTGGGGGCCTCCTCCTGGACGCCGCCCGAGTCGGTCAGGACGATGTCGGAGATGCTGAGAGCCCGGGTGAACTGGGCATAGGACAGCGGCTCGATGAGCACGACGTTGTCCAGGCCCTCGACCGCCGGGCGGATCGCCTCGCGGACCTTCGGATTCTTGTGGATCGGGAAGACGACGGTGAGGTCCGGGTAAGCCCGTGCGAGATCGGCGACCGCCCCGCCGATGTCCTGCATGGCCGCGCCGAGGTTCTCCCGGCGATGCGCGGTGACCAGGAGGACCCGGCCCGCATCGCCCGCCGCCTTCGCCGTCCGCAGCGCCTCGAGCCGCTCGTCGTCGAAGGTGACGTCGAAGTTCTCGTTCGCGAAGAGGAGGGTGTCGATCACGCTGTTGCCGGTCACGACGATGTCGTTCTCGGAGATGTCCTCACGGGTCAGGTTCGCCCGGCTCGTCGAGGTCGGGGCGAGGTGCAGTGCCGCGATCTGGCTCGTGAGCTTGCGGTTCGCCTCCTCGGGGAACGGGGAGTTGATGTCCCCCGAGCGCAGACCGGCCTCGAGATGGATCACCGGGATCTGGCGGTTGAACGAGGCGACAGCCGCCCCCATCACCGTCGAGGTGTCGCCCTGGACGATCACGGCGTCGGGCTTCTCCTGCTCCAGGACCTCGTCCACGCCGGTGACGACCTTGGCGACGATCCCGTTGAGGGTCTGCCCGGCGCTCATGATGTCGAGGTCATGGTCGGGGACGATCCCGAACATCTCGTTGACCTGGTCGAGCATCTCCCGGTGCTGCCCGGTCACGACGGTGATCGACTCAAGGTCCTCAGCCTCCTCGATCGCCTTGATGATGGGGGCGACCTTGATCGCCTCGGGGCGGGTGCCGTAGATGGTCATGATGCGCAGTGTCATGGGGTCCTCGCTTGGTCTCGCAGGTGGGGAAAGGGAGTCAATCGTTGGGCTGGATCGTTCCGGGGAAGCGCTGGGCGTGCATCTCGCGGTCGAAGATCGCTGTGAAGGGGTCGGGCTCGAGCTCCGGGACGTTGTCCTTCCGCAGAGGGATGTCGTCCTCGGGAAGGGTGAGCACAGCAGAGGCGCGCTGCGACTCTCCGGCGATGGTCGCCTCGCGGAGGATCGCCATCGCCTCCTGCTCTCGATCGCGGGCCATCCGATAGGTGAAGGAGCGATAGAGCGCGGAGATCTCCTTGGTGTCGCCGTCCAGGACCACGCGACCCCGCTCCATCCAGATCACGCGGGAGCAGACGTTCTCGATCGTCCTCGGGGCATGGTTCACCATGAACACGGTGCCCGCGTTGCTGAGCAGCTCGTCCATCTTGGCGGCGGAGCGCTTGGAGAAGGTCGCGTCGCCTGTCGAGAGCGCCTCATCGATCATGAGGATCTTGGGCTCGGCCATGACGGAGATCGCGAACTTGAGCCGGGCCGACATCCCCGACGAGTACGTGCGCATGGGCAGATCCACCGCGTCGCCGAGCGCGGAGAGTTCTGCGGCTCCGGGGAGCAGAGCCTCCGCCTGATCCGGCGACATGCCGAGGGCGAGGAAGCCGAGCTTGATGTTCTCCGCCCCGGTCAGGTCGCTCATGAGCGCGGCGCTCACTCCCAGCAGCTGGGGACGGGCGCTCGTGTAGATCGACCCGGAGGTCGGCGGCTCGACGCCGGCGAGCATGCGCAGCAGCGTCGACTTCCCCGACCCGTTCCGTCCGATGATCCCGACGAACTCCCCCTCACGCACCGTGAGGTCGACGCCGCGGACCGCGGAGACGGAGACCATGGACCGCCGAGGCGCCAACCTGCCCAGCAGTCCCTTTCGAGGCGCGCGATCGGTCCGCGGAGCCTTGTAGCGCATCCGCACTCGATGCGCGACGACGGTCAGCGGCGACTCCTCGGGAGCGACCCACAGGGTGTCCGGGCGCTCCTCGGCGTCGTCCGGCAGCGGGATCGGGGATTCGCTCATGGGGTCCTCAGCCGAGCTCACGGCCATAGCTCTCCTCCGCTCGCCAGAAGAAGATGAATCCTCCGATGAGGACCGCTGCGGTCCATGCGCAGACGATGAGCCACGACGACAGGTCCGGCACCCGGCCGTCGATGAGCGCAGTCCTCGCCATATCGATGATCTGGAACAGAGGGTTCGCCTCCACGACCGCCATCGCCGTCGGGTGATGGATGAACTGCGCGATAGGGAACATGACGCCGGACGCGTACATGAGGAAACGGCTCACCACGCCGAGAACGTTGGCCATGTCCGGGACATGGAACCCGATGCGCGCCGTGATGAACATGATGCCCAGGTTGAAGAGCGTCTGCAGCACAAAGATCGGGATCATGAGGAGCCAGGTCAGATGCGGCAGCACGAACGGAGGGAGAGCCATGATTACGGCGCACATGACACCCATCGTGAAGATCGCCGTCATGGCCGCCTGGATCACGGCAGCGATCGGAATGGACGCACGGGGGAACGTGAAGGCCCTGATCATCGCCTTGTTGTTGCGGAGAACTCCCGCCCCGGACGAGATCGATGTCGCGGTCGAACGGTACAGCAGGATGCCGATCACCAGGAAGGCCGGGTAGTTCTCGACGTCACCTCCTGTCTTCAGGACCAGCCCGAAGATCACGAAGTAGAACGACGCATCGATCAAGGGACGAAGGATCAGCCAGACGTTCCCGAGCCGCATGCGCGAGTTCTGGGTCGACGCACGGTGATGCGCGTCGTACCAGATGAAGTGGCGCCGCTGCCACAGCTGCAGCACGTATTCGATCAGGGACGGTCGCACACCGATCCGGGAAAGCCCGCTCGGGTCGAGGCCTTTCGCCTCGAGGGCGCGCTTCACCTCCGGAGTGCTCTTCACCTCACTCGCCACTGGTCGTCTCCTCCATGTCCACGGTCGCTACCGCACGATAGACGGCGTCGTACCGACCCACCAACGTGGGCCAGGACCGCCTCGATGCCGATTCCCTGCCCTGACGCCCCAGCGCGGCTCTCCGCCCCGGATCGGCGAGGAGCCGGACGAGCGTCTGCGCGAGCTGTACAGGGTCCCCGGCGCCGACGAGCTCACCCGCCAGGGAACCGGTCCCGTCCCTCACCGTCTCCCGCAGCGCCGGCAGATCGGACACGATCAGCGGCCGCCCGAGCGCCATCGCCTCGACGGGCTTCTGCGGGGTCACGGCACGCGCCACGGCGACATCCAGGCGAGGCACGACGACGACGTCGAGCGCCTCGACCCAGCGTCGAGCATGGTCCCGCGGAACGCGACCGGGCAGGAGCACGCGATCGGCGATCCCCAGCTCATCGGCGAGCTCGAGCAGACCGGGCCGCGAGACCCCGTCGCCGGCGAGGACCATGCGGATCCGATCCCTCACCTCCGCCGGCGTCGCGGGATCCCTCACGACCAGGGCTACCGCGCGCATCAGCACGTCGAAGCCCTCGTAGTCGACGAGCGCGCTCACCGCGCCGACCAGCATCGCGTCGGCGCCGAAGCCGGGGATGTCCACCAGGCCGATCTCCTCGCGGGCCTGCGCCGGACTCATCCCGTCCTGGAGGAGGCCCTGGTCCACCGCGTTCGGGACCAGCACGATCCGATCCCGATCGATGCCGCGTGCGCAGAGCGCGTCGGCCATGGTCGCGGACAGCGTCACGAGTCCGTCCGCCTCCCGCGCGAGCTCCGTCTCCGCGGCGACGATCAGGGCGTGCTTCTGGGACGCGGCGGCTGTCTCCCGTGCCCGCTCGGTGCGCTGGGAGGCGACCCATGTCTCCTCCATGAGCCCGCGCACCTCGAAGATCCATGGGATCCCTGTGACCTCGGAGACGGTGCGGGCGACATGGGCGTTCAGATAGTTCGTGGTCGTGTGCAGCACATGCGGGCGGAACTCGGCGACGAGCTCGAGGGCCCGGGCGATCTCCGCCTGCACCCGTTCCTCCTGCGTCTGCGGGAGCCTCGGGGGCAGCGTCCGGACGTAGCGGATGCCGTCGACCAGATCCTCGTCCGCGGCGAGCGGCAGCCCGACCATGACCGGATAGCCGGTCCGGGTCAGGGCCACGGACTCGATACCGGCATCCCGCATCGCCAGCAGGATCCGGTGCGTGCGCAACGAATATCCCGACTGGGTATGCGGGAGGGAGTTGGTGAGCAGGTGCAGGACCCGCAGCGGCTCGTCGGGGCGCGGCGGTGGCACTGTCCGGGCCGCCGGAGCTTCACCGGGCACGGAGACCCTGTACCGGTGCGTGAGCAGGTCCCTTTCGCTGCGCAGTCGGCGCGCGTACCGGGATTCCCCGCGACCTGCGTTCTCGAGTATCCCGATGGCACCGTCGACGTCCCCCTGAGCGAAGGCCGCCCGTGCTCGGGTGGGAGCCGGGCTGCTCGCGCCCAGCAGGTCGGGCCGCCCCAGCTGAATCGCGACCTCGCCGGCGAGCCGGGAGGGCCGACGCGTCAGAGCCGGGACGAGGACCTCCTCCGCCCGGTCCGTGCGCCCGATCATGAGCGAGCCGAGCGCCGACAGGCCAGGCGAGACGGGGGCGATACGCTCGAGCGCCCGCCCGGCCAGCAGACGCGGCCCCATTGGCAGCCGTCTGCTCGCCTGGAGCAGGAGCAACGTGGGATCGTCGATCGCGTGCTGGGTCGCGGCCTCGAGGAGGAGACGGCCGTTGCGGATGAGCTCGCCGACGCGCCGGCGTCGGTTCGAGTGCAGCGCTCCCGGAAGGAGATCAGGAGTCACAGCGCCGAGAATACCCGCCCTCGGGCCGACCCTGGACGTCATGTGAGGAACCTCCGGGAGCGCGCTGGGCGACCCGACGACCGGCTCCGCCGACCTCCACCGACCGCGCTCAATGCTCGATCGCTCCGGCGATCGTCTCCCGCAGCTCGACGAACTCCGGGGTGCGCCGCATCTCCTCGCCCAGCTGGTGACCGGCCTGCGCTGAGAGCGTCACCTCCTGGTCGAGGACGACGCGGCCGGGGCGGGAGCTCATGACCAGGACGCGGTCGCCCAGGAAGACGGCCTCGTCCACGTCATGGGTGATGAAGAAGACTGTCCGGTTCCGTGCACGCTGGATGGTGAGCAGATCCGCCTGGAGGCGGGCCCGGGTGATCGCGTCGAGGGCGCCGAAGGGCTCGTCCATGAGGATCACGGGCGCGTCGTTGGCGAGCACGCGCGCGATCTGCGCGCGCTGCTGCATGCCGCCGGAGAGCTCGTAGGGCCGCTTCGCGCCGAACTCGCCGAGACCCACGAGCTCGAGATGCTCCTGCGCCCGGGCGAGGCGCTCGGCCTTGGGAACGCCGCGGATCCGCATGCCGAGGGCGACATTGCCGCGCACGGTCATCCAGGGGTACAGGTTCGGCTGCTGGAAGACGACGCCGCGCTCGGCCCCGGGGTCGGTGATCGGCTCGCCGTCGCAGCTGGCCGAGCCGCCGGTGGGCCGCAGGAAGCCGGCGATGATCTTCAGCAGCGTCGTCTTGCCGCAGCCGGAGGGACCCACGACGCAGACGAACTGTCCGTGCGGGATCTCGAGGTCGGTCTCCTCGAGGGCATGGACGACATCGCCTCGCTCGGTGAGGTAGCGCTGGGACACGCCCTCCAGGCGGATCATCGGCTCACTCATCGGGCCACCTCCTCGATCGCATCGGGATACGGCATGCCGGTGTAGACGGGCTCCTCGGCGAGCCCGTCGATCTCCCCCTGCGCCTCGAGGAACTCGGCCGTCGCGGCGAGCGACGCCCCCAGCCGCCCCGGCTGCGCGGCGGTGCCGAAGTACTCCTCGCCCGCCTGCTCCTCGAGCGTCGGGTAGCGATAGCCCTCGAGCAGACCGAGCGCGGCGTCCTTGTCGACCCCCAGCTGGACGGAGATCGAGGTCGCTGCGGTCTCGGGCTCCTCGTTCAGCAGGCGAGCGCCTTCGGCCTGCACGACCGTCCACATCCGGAGGAAGTCGGGGTTCTCGTCGATGAAGGACTGCGTTCCCGCGACGAGGTCGAAGGTAGGGGCGCCGGCCTCCGCGGAGTCCGCGTTGGAGGTGATGGGATGGCCGTCGACCAGCAGCTCGGCGAGGGTCGGCTCCCAGATCCAGGCGGCGTCGATCTCTCCCCGCTGCCAGGCGGCGAGGATCGCATCGGGAGCGAGGTTGATGACCCGCACGTCCTCGGTGAGCCCCTCCTCGCCCAGAAGCGTCAGCAGCGAGTAGTGCGCGGTCGATCCGAAGGGCACCGCGATCGTCTTCCCCGTCAGGTCCGCCAACGTCTCGACGGCCGGGTCCTTGGCCACCAGGGTCTCCGCCTCGCCGATCTCATCGGCGATCCACAGGACGCGAAGGTCCTTGCTGATCGGCGGGGAGGCGGCCTTCACGGCTGGGCTCGAGCCGACCAGGGAGATGTCCAGCGAATCGGAGCCGAAGGCCTGGATCACATCTCCGCCGGAGTTCATCTTCTGCCAGCTGATGTCCGCATTGGGCATGCAGGCCTCGAGCAGCTCGAGATCCTTCACGACGAGGTCGCCGTTGGGGATCGCCTGCCAGCCGATCCGGGCGCTCGTGGTGATCGACGGATCCGGGTCGACAGGGCAGGCGACCTCGCCGTTGAAGTTGTCGGGATGGCTCGTGCGACCGGACTGGACGCAGCCGCCGAGGGCCACCAGCAGGCAGGTGGCGGCCACGGCCGCGCGCATTCCGGCCTTCGTCCTCGTCATGCTCATCGGATCAGACCTTTCCATGCCAGGGGACGAGACGGTCGCCGACGATCCGGATGCAGCTGTCCAGGGCGACGGCGACCGGGCCGATCACGATGATGCATGCGATCGTGAGAGCCGTCTCCAGCTGCGTGCCGGAGATGTAGGCGAGCCCGCCGATGCCCGGGATGCCGTTGTTCAGCTCTGCCGCGACGACCGTCGTCCAGGCGAAGCCGACGGCGAGCCGCACCCCGGACAGGATGGGGGCGAGAGAGGCCGGCAGCACCACGAGGCGGACCACGTCGAGCTTCCCTGCTCCCATCGACCGCGCCGCCAGGATCTGGTCCTCCTTCACCCCGCGGACACCCTCGATCGTGGCGATCACGATCGGCGGGAAGGCGGCCAGGAACAGCAGCAGGTACTTCGACGTGTCACCGATCCCGACCCACACGATGATCAGGCCGATGTAGCCCAGCGGCGGGAGCGCGCGCAGGAAGTTCAGGTACGGGGCCACGGCGGTGTTGATCGGCTCCCACATGCTCATCACGAAGCCGAGCACGACGCCGGACACCACGGCCAGCGCGACCCCGAGCCCGATCCGCTGCAGAGAGGCGAGCAGATGCTCCCAGAGGTAGTAGTTCTGGACGCCGCACACCGTGCGCCCCGTCGCCTCGTCCACGACGAGACATCGGTTCGCGTCGACGAAGGCACGGATCACGGCCAGCGGGCTGGGGAGGTAGAGCGGATCCACCAGGCGCAGCGCGGTGATCCCCCACCACAGCAGCAGCACCGCCAGAAGCGTCCCGACCTGCAGCACTCGGGCGCGCAGGACCCGCCGCAGCCGTCCCCGCCGCGCTGTCGCGGCGACCTCCTGCGACGTATCGACCGTCGTGTCTTGTCCGCTCACGTGAGTACCTCGGGTCGCTCGTCGTCCATGCCAAACGTGGTCGAACCTACCCCATGCCCCCCGCCGACCCGCCAGAAACCCTCCTCCCCGAGACCCCGAGCGGCCGTCGACCACCCCGCGACCCTCCTCTTGCGCTCCGCCGGATCAGTGGCATGATCCCGCCTCGTGTCCATCGAAAGCACGTCTGCCCCCTCCGCATCGGACGGCCCCGCCGACCCCGCGCATTCCCACAGCCATGACCGGCTCGGGCCGGACGGGAAGCCGCGTCGCCGCGAGCCCCTCGTCCTGCTCATGACGGGCGCTCTCGGCGTCGTCTTCGGCGATATCGGCACGAGCCCGCTGTACGCGCTGCAGACGGTGTTCAGCTCGCACCACAATGCGGTCGCCCCGACCGAGGGCGATGTGCTGGGCGTCGTGTCGATGGTGCTGTGGTGCCTGGTCACGATCGTGACGGTCACCTACATCGGCCTGATCATGCGGGCCAGCAACCAGGGCGAGGGCGGCATCCTGGCGCTCGCCGCGCTCGTGCTGCGCAAGCTGGGCCCGGGGGTGGGACGGCGGGAGGCGAAGGTCGCGCTGGTGCTCGCGGTCGTGGGCGCATCGCTGTTCTACGGCGACTCGCTGATCACCCCCGCCATCTCGGTGCTATCGGCCTTCGAGGGCATCGAGGTCGCCCGGGCCGTCCCCAACGGCGTGATCCTGCCCGGCGCGCTGATCGTGCTGACGGTCCTGTTCGCGGTCCAGCGCTGGGGCACCGCTCGGATCGGCGGCGCCTTCGGGCCGATCATGGTGATCTGGTTCCTGTCGCTCGCCGCGATGGGGCTGCCGCACGTGCTCGGGAACCTGTCGATCCTGCGGGCGGTCTCCCCCACCTATGCGCTCGCGTTCATGATCGACCGGCCGGTGGTCGCCTTCATCGCGATCGGCGCCGTGGTCCTCACGATCACGGGCGCGGAGGCGCTGTATGCGGACATGGGACACTTCGGTCGGCGTCCCATCGCCCTGGCCTGGGCGGCCCTGGTGCTGCCGTGCCTGCTCATCAACTACTTCGGGCAGGGGGCGCTGATCCTCGCGGATCCGGCCACGGTCGTGAACCCCTTCTTCTCCCTGGTGCCCGATGCGCTGCGCCTGCCCCTCGTGGCTCTCGCGGCGACGGCGACGGTGATCGCCTCGCAGGCCGTGATCTCCGGCGCCTTCTCCGTGTCCCGGCAGGCGACCCGGCTCTCGCTGCTGCCGAGGCTGAAGGTCACCCAGACCTCGACCGAGCACGGCGGGCAGATCTACGTCCCGGTCATCAACCGGATCCTGTTCGTGGGCGTGCTCGCCCTCGTGGTCGTGTTCCGCTCCTCGGAGCGCCTGGCCGCCGCCTACGGTCTCGCCGTCACGGCGACGATCATCCTGGTCCTGGCCCTGTTCCTGCTGTACGCCCGCCGGATCCGCCGATGGCCGCTGTGGCAGGTGGTGACGATGGCGGTGGTGGTCGGCGGGATCGAGCTGGTGCTGCTGGCCGCGAACATCGTGAAGATCCCCGCCGGCGGCTGGCTGCCCCTGGTGATCGCCGGCGTGCTGACCACGATCATGCTCACCTGGAAGCGCGGCTCCCGGATCATGTTCGGGCGCCGGCACGAGATGGAGGGGCCGATCTCCGCCTTCGTCGAGGGTCCTGCGCGCCGGGTGCCGCGCGTACCGGGCCTCGCCGTCTACCCGCACGGCGATGCGGCCACGGTTCCGCTCGCGCTGCGCACCGGCGTGGCGATGAACCACGTCCTGCACGAGAACGTCGTCATCCTGACGATGGAGCATCTGGGCGTCCCCCGCGTCCGGGCGGAGGACAGGATCCGCGTCGAACGCCTGGGCACCCCCGTGGACGGGATCGTCCTGGTCACCTGTCTGACCGGCTTCCATGACTCGCAGGACGTGCCGCGCGCCCTCGCCGAGGCGGCCGCGCAGCATCCGGAGCTGCGGATCGACCCGGGACGCGCCGTCTACGTCCTGTCGGTGTTCCGGATCGAGCCGGGGGCGGACCGCTGCATGCCACGCTGGCAGAAGTCCCTGTTCCGCGCGCTCGAGAAGGGCTCGGCGAACCGCACCCAGGTCTTCCACCTGCCGCCGGAGCGCACGATCGTCATGGGAGCTGAGGCGGTGCTCTAGCCGGCGGACGGACCGGGGGCGCCGGTCACCCCCGCCCGCCGTCCCCCGGCGCATGCGCCGAGCTCCGTACCGGCGGAGGCGCGATCCGGGAACGGAACGCGGCGGATGCGGCGCGGCGCGCGGATCCGGTCAGATGCCGGGGGATGCGAGATACGCGCGCAGCGCCTCGAGCTGATCGCGAGGGGTGAAGCCGGTGGCCTCGAGCCGTCCCAGATCCAGGACGGAGGAGCGGGGTCGGGGGGCGATCGTCCCGTCCCCCTCGGCCCGCCCCTGGACGGCGTAGTAGTCCGCGGTCGCCACGGGGGTGACGCGCGCGGGGTCGTGGCCCATCGCGGCGAAGACCTCGCGCGCGATCCCGGCCCAGCTCAGCGGCTCCCCGCCGGAGGAGACGTGGTAGATCCCCTCGGCGCCCTCGGCCCCCAGCAGGTGCTCGATCGCGGCGGCGAGGTCGTCGGCGAAGGTCAGGCGCCCCACCTGGTCCTCGACCACGGAGGGATCCACGCCCTTTCCGGCGAGGGCGGCCATGGTGCGCACGAAGTTCGCGCCCTGCCCCACGACCCAGCTGGTGCGGAGGATCAGGTGCCCCGGCAGGGTCGCGACCAGCGCATCGCCCGCGGCCTTCGTCTGCCCGTACACGCCCAGCGGCGCGACCGGCTCGTCCTCGCGGTGCACGGCGGCGGCGCCGTCGTAGACGTAGTCGCTCGAGACGTGCACGAGCCGGGCACGGTGCTTCCGCGCGGCCTCGACCAGGCGACCCACCCCGGCGACGTTCGTCGCCCAGGCGGCGGCGCGGCCCTGCGGCCCCTCGGAGGCGTCCACCGCGGTGTGCGCGGCGGCGTTGACGATCACCCCGTAGGGTGCGAAGTCGAAGGCCGCGACGGAGGTGGGATCGGCCACGTCCAGCTGCGCCCGGCCCACCACGTCGACATCGGCCCTCCCGGACCAGCGCTCGGCGAGCGCCCGGCCCAGCTGCCCGGTCCCGCCCACCACCAGGGTGCGCCGCGGCGGGACCGGCACCACGTCCGCGAGCCGCGGATGCGCGAGGTCCTTCGCGGACAGCTCCGCCTGCGCGAGCGGGATGGGCCACGGGACGGCGGCGGTCTCGTCGGCGAGGTTCAGGAAGGTGTACTGCGCCTGCGCGGCCGCGGACCAGTGGTCGTCGACCAGGTACGTGTACGCGGCGGGCGCCTCGAGGGTCTGGAAGGCGTTGCCCACCCCGCGGGGCACGTAGATCGCGACCTCGGGGGTGATCTCGTGCCAGAACGCGGTCCCGAAGCTCTCGCCCTCGCGCAGGTCCACCCAGGCGCCGAAGACCCGGCCTGTGGCCACGGAGATGTACTTGTTCCAGGGCTCCGCGTGGATGCCGCGGGTGACGCCGACGGCCTGGTTGAAGGAGATGTTGTTCTGCACGGGCCCCAGGTCCGGGAGGCCGGCGGCGAGCATCTTCTCCCGCTGCCAGTTCTCCTTGAACCAGCCGCGCGCGTCCCCGTGCACCGGCAGGTCGATCACGAGCAGCCCGGGGATGGGCGTGCTGCGCACCGCGAGCGCGCGCGGGGCCCCTCCGGCCGTGCTCACTGCCCGCTCCGCGCGTACGCGGCCTCGGTCGCGTCCTTCTGCCCGCGCCACCAGCCCTCGTGCTCGCGGTACCAGTCGATGGTCGCGGCGAGGCCGGCCTCGAAGTCGGCGTAGGCGGGCTCCCAGCCGAGCTCGGTGCGCAGCTTGGTGGAGTCGATCGCGTAGCGGAGGTCGTGCCCGGGGCGGTCGGCGACCAGGTCGTAGTCCCCGGCGTCGCGGCCCATGAGCTGCAGGATCAGCTCGACGACCTCGCGGTTGGACTTCTCGCCGTCGGCGCCGATCAGGTAGGTCTCCCCGATCCGGCCGGCGTCGAGGATCCGCAGCACGGCGCTGGAGTGATCCTCCTCGTGGATCCAGTCGCGCACGTTGGTCCCCGCCCCGTACAGGCGCGGCCGCACCCCGTCCAGGAGGTTCGTGATCTGGCGGGGGATGAACTTCTCGACGTGCTGGCGGGGCCCGTAGTTGTTGGAGCAGTTGGAGATCGTGGCCTGCACGCCGAAGGACCGCACCCAGGCGCGCACCAGCAGGTCGCTGCCGGCCTTGGTGGCCGAGTACGGGCTCGACGGGTTGTAGGGGGTGTCCTCGGTGAACCGCTCCGGATCCTCGAGGGGGAGGTCGCCGTAGACCTCGTCGGTCGAGATGTGGTGGTAGCGGGTGCCGTGCCGGCGCACGGCCTCGAGCAGGGTGAAGGTGCCCACCAGGTTCGTCCGGAGGAACGGGGAGGGGTCGCGCAGAGAGTTGTCGTTGTGGGACTCGGCCGCGTAGTGGACGACGGCATCGGCCGCGCCGACCAGCTCCTCGACCAGCGCGGCATCGGCCACGTCCCCTTCGACGAGGGTCAGCCGCGCATCGGGCAGGCCCTCGAGAGAGGTCTTGTCCCCGGCGTAGGTGAGCTTGTCGAGCACGGTCACCGTGTCGTCGGTGTGCGCGAGCACGTGGTGGACGAAGCCGGAGCCGATGAAGCCGGCCCCTCCCGTGACGAGCAGATGGCGGCTCATGGACGAACTCCCGGTCTCTGGATCCCAGGGGGAGGACGGTCCTGCGCTCCCCCGCCGCCCATCCTACGAGACAGGGAGCCGCGGAACCCCCGCTCCGCCCAGGGTTCACCCCGCCTCCCCTCCCCACCCCGAGAAATACGCATCGGTAACCATCCGTAAATCTCTCCCCGCATTCTCCGAGGCACCCTCAGGGTTTCCCGGAATGGCGCCTGGACGCATTGCCAGGGGGACCTTGGTCCCGTAGGTTGACGGAGAACGGCGGCAGAATCTTCGTCAGACCGTTCCGCTTCCTCGAGACCCCAGGGGGACTCATGGCCGCACCCCGCACGACCGCCCCGTCGCCCACCGCCCTCCCCCGCCTCGCCCCGCGGGCACTGCTGCTCGCGACCCTCGGCTTCGGCGTGAACTTCTGGGCATGGTCCCTGCTCAGCCCGCTGGGGCAGACCTTCGTCGAGCGCGGCATCGCCGCCGACGCCGCGCTCATCGTCGCGATCCCCGTGCTCGTCGGCTCCCTGGGCCGCATCCCCGTGGGCGCGCTCGCGGACCGCTTCGGCGGCCAGGTCATGTTCCCGATCCTCAGCCTCGCGACCATCGTCCCGGTCCTGTTCCTGGGTTTCTTCGGACAGCATGCCTTCGCCTCGCTCATCATCGGCGGCCTGTTCCTCGGGATCGCCGGGACATCGTTCGCGATCGGCGTCCCCTATGTGAACTCATGGTTCCCGCCGGCCCGCCGCGGCATGGCCACGGGGATCTACGGCGTGGGCATGGGCGGCACCGCGATCAGCGCCTTCACGACCGTCCCGCTCGTGGAGGGCTTCGGCTCCGCCGCCCCGTTCGTGGCCGCCTCGATCGCCCTCGCGCTGTACGCGATCATCTCCTGGCGCCTGCTGCCCACCGCGCCGACCTGGACGCCGTCCGCGCGCAGCATCGTCGCCCAGTCCGCGGCCGTCATGCGTCTGCGCATCACCTGGCAGGCCTGCTACCTGTACGCCCTGTCCTTCGGCGGCTACGTCGCCTTCTCCGTCTTCCTGCCGACGATGCTGCACACCTGGTACGGCCTCGCCGTCTCCGATGCCGCCTTCCGCATGGCCGGCTTCGTGATCGTCGCCGTCATCATGCGACCCCTGGGCGGCGTGCTCTCGGACCGCTTCACCGCGGCGCGCACGCTGCTCGTGTCCTACGGCGCGGTCGCCCTCGCCGCGCTCGTGCTCAGCACCCAGCCGGCGCTCATGCCGGTCGGCACGCTGGTCTTCCTGCTCATGGCCGCGGGCCTGGGCCTGGGCTCCGGAGCGGTCTTCGCCCTGGTCGCCCGCACGAGCGAGCCGTCCATGGTCGGCTCCGTCACCGGCTTCGTCGGCGCCGCCGGCGGACTCGGCGGCTTCGTCCCGCCGCTGGTCATGGCCGCCGTGCACAGCGCGACCGGTTCCTACTCCCACGGCGTCCTGCTGCTGCTCGCCGCTACGATCGGCGCGATCGTCGTGACCCTGTTCGTCGCCCGCCGCTCCACCGCCCGCGGCTCCGCCGCCGCAGCCCGCTCCTGAGGAGATGCCCGCCATGACCGAGCACGACACCGCCCCCGGGCCCGACTCCCCGCTCATGGACGCGCTGATCGGCGCGCGCCGCATGTTCCGGCCCTCGGAGACGATCTCCGCGGACAACCGCGAGACCCACCTGAGAGGCGGACGCAGCGGCGACTCCTTCTACCGGGAGCGCTGGAGCCACGACAAGGTGGTCCGCTCCACCCACGGCGTGAACTGCACCGGCTCCTGCTCCTGGAAGGTGTACGTCAAGGACGGCGTCATCACCTGGGAGTCGCAGCAGACCGACTACCCCTCCGCGGGACCCGACAAGCCCGAGTACGAGCCGCGCGGATGCCCCCGCGGCGCCTCCTTCTCCTGGTACACCTACTCGCCCACCCGCGTTCGCTACCCGTACGTCCGCTCCCAGCTGCTCTCGATGTACCGCGAGGAGCGCGCCCGGGGCCTGGACCCGGTCGACGCCTGGACGGCGATCGTCTCCGACCCGGAGAAGGCGCGCCGCTACAAGTCCGCCCGCGGCAAGGGCGGCCTGGTCCGCGCCTCCTGGGACGAGGCGATCGAGATGGCCGCGGCCGCCTACGTCCACACGGTCAAGACGCACGGCCCCGACCGGGCCACCGGCTTCTCCCCCATCCCCGCCATGAGCCAGGTGTCCTTCTCCTCCGGAGCCCGGTTCCACCAGCTCATCGGCGGCTCCATGCTGTCCTTCTACGACTGGTACGCGGACCTCCCGCCCGCCTCCCCGCAGGTGTTCGGCGACCAGACCGACGTGCCCGAGTCCGGGGACTGGTGGGACGCCGCCTACCTCATCATGTGGGGCTCCAACGTGCCGCTGACCCGCACCCCGGACGCGCACTGGATGACGGAGGCCCGCTACCGCGGCCAGAAGGTCATCGCCGTCGCCCCCGACTACGCCGAGAGCGTCAAGTTCGCCGACGAATGGCTCGCCCCGCACCCGGGCACCGATGCCGCGCTCGCCATGGCGATGGGGCACACGATCCTGCGGGAGTTCTACGTCGAGAAGGACACCCCGTTCTTCCGCGACTACTCGCGCCAGTACACCGACCTGCCGTTCCTGGTGCAGCTCAAGACGCGAGAGGACGGCTCCCTCGTGCCCGGGAAGTTCCTGGTCGCCAGCGACGTCCCCGGGAGCTGCCCCGAGGAGGCGGCGACCCAGCACGCCGACTTCAAGCCAGTCCTGCTGGACGCGGCGACCGGCGAGATCGCCGTCCCCGGCGGCACCCTGGGGCACCGCTTCTCCGCCGACGGCGAGGGCCGATGGAACCTCGAGCTGGGCGACCTGGATCCGGCGCTGACCCTGCTGGGCCACCACGACGGCACGGCGGAGGTGCTGCTGCCCCGCTTCGACACCGCCGGTCAGGGCGGGCGCGGCGACGTGCCCCGCGGCGTGCCGGTGCGCCGCGTCGACGGGCGCCTGGTCACGACCGTCTACGACCTGCTGCTGGCCGAGTACGGGGTGGGTCGCGAGGGCCTTCCGGGGCAGTGGGCGGCAGGGCTCGACGATGCGGAGGCGCTGTACACCCCCGCCTGGCAGGAGAGCATCACGGGCGTGCCCTGGCAGGCCGCCGCGCGGATCGCCCGCGAGTTCGCCCAGAACGCGATCGACTCCGGCGGCCGCTCGATGATCATCATGGGTGCCGGCACCAACCACTGGTTCCACTCCGACACCATCTACCGCTCCTTCCTCACCCTCACCAACCTGTGCGGCACCCAGGGCCGCAACGGCGGCGGCTGGGCGCACTACGTGGGCCAGGAGAAGGTGCGCCCCATCTCCGGCTGGCTGCACCTGGCCAACGCCCTGGACTGGTCGCGGCCGCCGCGGCAGATGACCCAGACCACCTACTGGTACATGCACTCCGACCAGTGGCGCTACGACCGCTTCGGCGCGGACACCCTCGCCGCGACCACGGGCGCGGGCACCTTCGCCGGCACCACGGTCGCCGATGCGGTCGCCCTCTCCCAGCGCCTGGGCTGGCAGCCCTTCTACCCGCAGTTCGACGTGTCCTCCCTCGACGTCGCCGACCTCGCCGCCGCCGCCGGGAAGGAGACGATCCCCTACCTCGTGGACTCCCTCCAGGACGGTTCGATCCGCTTCGCCGCGGAGGACGTCGACGCCCCGGAGAACTTCCCGCGGATCTGGTCGATCTGGCGGGCCAACACCCTGGGCTCCTCCGCGAAGGGCGACCAGTACTTCTTCCGCCACCTGCTGGGCGTGGACTCCGCGGCCGGCGAGGAGGAGACGCCGGAGCACCTGCGGCCCCGCGACGTGGTGTGGCGCGAGCAGGCGCCGATCGGGAAGATCGACCTGCTGCTCACGCTCGACTTCCGCATGACCAGCCACACCCTGCACTCCGACATCGTGCTGCCCGCGGCGACCTGGTACGAGAAGCACGACCTGTCCACCACGGACATGCATCCCTTCATCCACTCCTTCAACCCGGCGATCTCCAACCCGTGGGAGTCCCGGACCGACTGGGAGACCTGGTCCGCGATCGCGGAGACGTTCTCCGAGCTCGCCCGGACCCATCTGGGGACCCGCACCGACGTGGTCGCCTTCCCGCTGCAGCACGACTCCCCCGGGGCACTGGCGACCCCGCACGGGCGCGTGCGCGACTGGACGAAGGGCGAGTGCGAGGCGGTGCCAGGGCTGACCATGCCGACCTTCGTCGAGGTCGAGCGGGACTACACGCAGATCCACGCGAAGTTCACCTCCATCGGCCCGCTCCTCGAGGAGAAGGGCATGACCACCAAGGGCGTGACCTACGACGTGCGCGAATACGTCGCCGAGCTGGGGCGCCTGAACGGCGTGCACCGCAGCGGCCCCGCCGCGGGCCGGCCGAAGCTCGTCACCGACCTGCAGGCCTGCGAGTTCATCCTGGGGCTGTCCGGGACGACGAACGGGCACATGGCCACCGAGGGCTTCAAGACCCTCGAGAAGCGCACGGGCGTGCACCTGCATGACCTGGCCGCGGAGAACGAGGGCAAGCGCATCCACTTCGCGGACACCAAGGCCGCCCCCGTCCCGGTGATCACAAGCCCCGAGTGGTCCGGGTCGGAGACCGGCGGGCGCCGCTACAGCCCCTTCACCATCAACGTGGAGCGGAAGAAGCCGTGGCACACGCTCACGGGCCGCCAGCACTACTACCTCGACCACGACTGGATGCTCGAGATGGGCGAGGCGCTGCCCGTGTTCCGGCCGCCGCTGGACATGACCGCCCTGTTCGGCGAGCGCCCCGTGGGCGACACCCGCACCGACGAGTCCGGGACGTCGATCTCGGTGCGCTACCTGACCCCCCACAACAAGTGGGCGATCCACTCGATGTACATGGAGAACTTCTTCATGATGAACCTGTCCCGCGGCGGGCAGACCATCTGGATGAGCGTCGAGGACGCGGAGGCCGTGGGCATCGAGGACAACGACTGGATCGAGGCCGTGAACCGCAACGGCGTGGTCGCCGCGCGCGCCGTGGTCAGCCACCGCATGCCCCGCGGGACCGCCTTCATGCACCACGCCCAGGACCGCACCGTGAACGTGCCGCTCACCGAGCACGACGGGAAGCGCGGCGGGATCCACAACTCCCTGACCCGGATCATGATCAAGCCGTCCCATCTCATCGGCGGATACGCCCAGCTCTCGTACGCCTTCAACTACTACGGCCCGACGGGGAACCAGCGGGACGAGATCACCACCATCCGCAAGCGCCGCACCCCCGTCGAGTACTGAGGCGAGGACCGAAGGAGGACCACCCATGCGCGTCATGGCTCAGATGTCGATGGTGATGAACCTCGACAAGTGCATCGGCTGCCACACCTGCTCCGTCACCTGCAAGCAGGCGTGGACCAACCGCTCCGGGACCGAGTACATCTGGTTCAACAACGTCGAGACCCGGCCCGGACAGGGATATCCCCGCGGCTACGAGGACCAGGAGACGTGGAAGGGGGGCTGGGAGCTCGGCAGGAACGGACGGCTGAAGCTCAAGGCGGGCGGGCGCATCACCAAGCTCCTGCAGCTGTTCTCCAACCCGCGCCTGCCCGGCATCGAGGACTACTACGAGCCCTGGACCTACGAGTACGACCAGCTGCTCTCCGCCCCCGCCCAGCAGGCCACCATCCCCACCGCCCCGCCGAAGTCGCTCATCACCGGCGAGCGCGTGCAGGTCCAGTGGTCCGGGAACTGGGACGACGACCTGGGCGGCACCTACCTCCACAAGGACAAGGACCCGATGCTGAAGGGCATCGAGGACAAGGTCCGGTTCGAGTTCGACCAGACGTTCATGTTCTACCTGCCGCGCATCTGCGAGCACTGCCTGAACCCGACCTGCGTCGCCTCGTGCCCCTCGGGGGCGATCTACAAGCGCGAGGAGGACGGGATCGTCCTGGTGGACCAGGACGGCTGCCGCGGCTGGCGCATGTGCATCACCGGCTGCCCCTACAAGAAGATCTACTTCAACCACCGCACCGGCAAGGCGGAGAAGTGCACCTTCTGCTATCCCCGCATCGAGCAGGGCGAGCCGACGGTGTGCGCGGAGACCTGCGTGGGGCGTCTGCGGTACATCGGCCTGGTCCTGTACGACGCGGACCGGGTGACGAGCGCGGCCTCCACCCCGGACGAGAAGGACCTCTACCGCGCCCAGCGGGACCTGATCCTGGACCCCTTCGACCCGGAGGTGATCGCGGGCGCGAAAGCCTCCGGCATCCCCCACGACTGGCTGCTCGCGGCCCAGCGCTCCCCCACGTACGCGCTCATCAAGGAGTACGAGCTCGCGCTGCCGCTGCACCCGGAGTACCGCACCATGCCGATGGTCTGGTACATCCCGCCGTTGTCGCCGGTGGTCGACGTCGTGAAGGACACCGGCAGCGACGCGGAGGACGCGGACACGCTGTTCGCGGCGATCGACGCGCTGCGGATCCCCGTGGAGTACCTCGCGAACCTGTTCACCGCCGGGGACGTGCCCACCGTCGAGCGGGTCCTGTACCGGATGGCGGCCATGCGCTCCTACATGCGCGACATCAACCTGGGCCGGCCGGCCCGGGAGGGCATCGCCCACGCCGTCGGCATGGACGGCGAGCAGATGCAGGAGATGTACCGGCTGCTCGCGATCGCGAAGTACGAGGACCGCTACGTCATCCCCGTGGGGCATCACGAATCGGCCCATGATCTCGAGGGCATCGGCACGGACTGCCCGCTGAACGCTCCCGGCGGTCCCGGCATGGGCATGTCCCTGCCGGAGGAGCCGCTGGGGATGGCGGGCCCCGGCTACGGCGCCAAGCGCCGCGAGGGCCGCGGCCTGGTCGATCCGCCCGCGGGAGTGCAGGTGAACCTCCTGAACTGGGACGGCCGCGGCCGCCCCTCCGGGATGTTCCCGACGCCGCAGACGGGCGGTGCGTGATGGGTGCGCTCGCCCGCCTGCTGCGACGGGAGCTCCGGTCCGATGCCGCCGCGGCAGGGCCCGGGGCGGACGCGGGTCCCGGCGCGGCGCCTGCACCGCCCCGGGCCGCG